>UQZA01000004.1 GCA_900545515.1 uncultured Eubacteriales bacterium
CCTACTGGAGATTCCCGTACCTGTTTGTATGGGATAATTCTGGGGAGAGTTTAGGTGGCATATCTGGACGATGTGTGTGGCCCCGCCTGAGGCGGTGGCAGGAGTGGAAATTCAGGAGACCGCTTTGCGCGGCACGGGATATGCCTACTTCTATGAGATGGGCCCTGGGACAGGGACCGATGCTTCAATCCGGGATTTCCACGAAGAGGCCGCCTGTCTGGTGACTCTCTTTCCATTGTGCTTCTTTTCTGCTGGAAAGTCCCCTGCAGGGGTTGCCTCAGGGGCTGTTCCAGACGGTGGAGCTGTGGATTCCAAACGCAAAAGCCGGTCCTGCTCCAAATGATCTTTGGGACAGGACCGGCTGTATTTGGCTTTACTCTTGTAATTCCGCTTGCAGCTTTGGAGCCAGGGCCTCCAGCAGGGGCAGGGCCTGGGACTGGGTCCAGGTCCAGGAGCGGAGCAGCGGCTCCTCCCAGGGCTCCAGGGCGATGGCTCCGTTCTCCCAGTCTACCCGGTAGTGCTCCCGTAGCATGTCTGCCAGGGCAGCCCGGGCTTCCGCTTGAACTTGGGGATCTGGGGCCTCCAAAAGACGGGCAAGCTGTGGGACTGCTCCCTCAGACAGGCCGCCCAGGTGGTCCACATCCACGGTGGTGAGCTGGCCGGATAGGTAAGCGTCCACATTGTACCGGGCGACCTGGGTGTCCACGTCCATCCAACCGGTGAAGCAACCCACTGCCAGCACGGCCAGCACGACAATTTGCATGTAGGGGAACCGGGGCGCCAGAATCCAGATGGCCACGCACACAAGGGCGACGGCAACGCAGACCATGAACACAGAGGTGAGGACCCGGAGCCGTGTCAGTCCGTAGGCGCCAATGTACATGCCCATTTTGGAGGCGGAGCAGACGGCCAGCACCAGGGAAAAGACCAAAATGAACAGGCAAAGGGCTTTGGTTAACCAGGGCGTTTTCGGCTCCCGGCGCACTTGACCGATGGCGATGATCACCATGAGCAGGTTGATGCTGCACAGCGCGCACATCTCGAAAAATCCCCGCCGGGCGTATTCCGCCTGGGTGTATCCTTCCGGGAGAATGCCCCGAAAGGCGCTGAAGAAGTAGGCCAGCTGGGAGAACAGATACAGCAGGTAAACGAAGGACACGGCGCCCAGGAAGGTGTGGAGGGTGACCGGCGGGAACCGGCCCGGTTTGGCGGGGCTGGGCTCCGGATCATCATGAATCAGGGCCACAGGCCGGGCATAGGCCGGCAGGAATAGCATGAGGCCAAAGAGAACGGTGGGGATGAGTTCTGCGGCATTGGCCAGAACAGAACGCCCGATGAGCCCTTCAAACGCGGCATCTGACCGGACGAGCAAGGGGAGGATGATGGCCAGGGCCGGAATGGCCAGAAGCAGGCCCAGCAATACGCCGCCCACCCGCCGCCGCTGGGTTCCTTCCGGGGTCTGCTTTACAAAGAGACCGCGCACAGCGGGGGAGATCTGTGGATAAGGGGCAAGGAACAGGGCCCGTCCCGCCCCATTCAGAGAACGCAGACGGCCGGCGGGATAGAGGGGAGCCCAGACGATTTGACTGAGGCCCAGAAAATAGGCGGTGAGAGCCAGAAGCAGCAGGCAGAATTTTACAAAGCCGTCGCTGCTGCGGGCAAAGGAGGCCACCAGGATCAGGCTGAAGGCCAGGCAGGACAGGGGATACCACCCGAAATGCTTGGATTTGATCAGAAGATACAGGGCTGTGACGGTGAAAATTCCGAAGATTCCCAGAGCGCTGCCCAAGGCCAGGCCACCGTACAGGAGGCTGTTGGCTGTGAAGGCGGCCAGCAGCGCCAGGAGTAGGGCCAGGACGGCCTCCCCGCGGCCTGCAGGCAGGGAAGGAGCCGGGGGGAGCGGCTGGGTGGGAGCTTCTGAGGACGAGGTGTAGGGGTTGTTCTCATAGGGGCTGGATTTCATTGGGATTCCTCCTCGCGGTATTCCAGAATGTCGCCGGGCTGACAGTCCAGAGCTTTACAAATGGCGTCCAGGGTGCTGAAGCGAATGGCCTTGGCTTTCCCGGTTTTCAAAATGGAAAGGTTGGCCTGGGTGATACCCACCTGGGCCGCCAGCTCCTGGGAGCTGATGCGCCGCTGGGCCATCACCACGTTTAAGTTTACATAAATTGCCATATGATGCTCCTAAATGGTGAGGTCATTTTCTTCCCGCAGCCGGGTGGCAGCGTCCATGATGCTTGCCACCACAGCGATTACCAGGCAGAGGAAAGCCATGATTATGGTGACAAACAACAGGGGCGGATACAGCCGGGCGCAGGCCAGACAGATGAGACTCACGGCTGCGCAGTTCCAGATGAGCCGCCGAATGCGCCGGACGTTGTCCTGCAGGAAGACCTCCCCCTGACGGATGCGCCGCATCAGCCGGTCCAGCTCCAGCAGGGCCAGGCCGGTGGGGATGAGGCAGAGGTAGTAGCCGGCCAGAATGACGCGTTGCCCGGCGGAGGAGAGCAGACGGAGCTGCCCGTACCAGCGGACGGCCCTGGGCATTAGGACGGCCAGTACGCCCAGAAGTCCTGCAACGGCTCTGCTGGCCCAGAGGCAGGCGGTGGCGGATCGATATGTTTGCTGCATTCAGAAACCTCCCAGTGGATTGCCTGGCAACCCGGTTTGCACCCATCATATACCGCGGGTTATCGTTTGTCAATAAAAAATTTCCAAAATTCAATAAGCGAGGGGCTGCGTACTCCTGCATGCATCCCAGCTCAAAAACGAAAAAACTCCTTCTGAACGAATTCAGAAGGAGATATTTTCAGGAGAATCAGGCCAGCTTGTTGAGCTTCAGGGTCATGCTGCTCTTTTTCCGGGCAGCGTTGTTCTTGTGAAGAATTCCTTTCTTCACGCCCTGGTCAACGGACTTGACGGCGGCCTTGTAGGCGCTGTCGGCCTGCTCGCGGTTGCCGGAGGCCACAGCGGCTTCGAACTTCTTGACAGCGGTCTTCAGGGCGGACTTGTCGGCCTTGTTCTTCTCATAAGCGGCTTTGGACAACGCGACTCTCTTCTTTGCGGACTTAATGTTGGGCATGGGTTACACCTCCTCCAACGTGTTAGTGTCGAACCGGCCCGGGGCCAGTCTCATGCAGAAATACATTATAGCGGGTTTGGAGACTAAAATCAATAGGATTTTTCAAAAAATTTCCCCCTTTTGGTTAGAATCGGAGGAGACCGGCCAAACTAGAAAAAACAGGAGGTGCAGAAGATGCAGGTGCGGACAGACTTGGCCGAAGAGGCTCAGGCCCTGTGGCGGCAGTCAGCGGGGAAGACCACCCAATTGGAGGGGGTCAAGGCCCGGTCCTGGGAGGAGCATGGCGTTGGGCGCCATCAGGTTCAGATTTTGAATGAGCAGGGAGAGAAGGCCCTGGGCAAGCCCAGGGGGACCTATGAGACCCTGTGGGTGCCGGGAGACGGGCGGCCTACGCCTGAGGCGGCAGAGGCCCTGGGAGAGGCTGTGAGGGACCTTCTGGACCTGCGGGGCGGGGAAAGCGTTCTGGTGGTGGGCTTGGGAAACCGGGCTATGACTCCGGACGCGGTGGGGCCCCTCAGCGCTGGCGGCATCCTGGTGACCCGGCACCTGCGGCAGCAGCTGCCCCAGATTTTTGCGGGAGTACGCCCGGTGAGCGCCCTGGTGCCAGGCGTTTTGGGGACTACCGGCGTGGAGAGCGCGGAAATTGTCCAAAGTGTGGTGGAAGCTACGCGGCCGGACCGGGTCGTGGTGGTGGACGCCCTGGCGGCTGGCAGCGCGGACCGGCTTTGCCGGGTGATTCAGGTGACAGACGCAGGCATTGTCCCCGGCTCCGGCGTGGGCAACAGCCGGGCTGCCTTTTCTGCCGAAACCCTTGGCGTGCCGGTGGTGGCCGTCGGTGCGCCCACGGTGATGGATGCCCGGCAGCCGGGGGAGCAGGAGCCCCTCATGGTGACGCCTCGGGATGTGGATGCCCGGGTGCGCCGTTTGTCAAGCCTAATTTCTGCAGGAATCAACGCCGCCCTCTTTCCGGACTGGAGCTATGACGAAATTGCACAATTTGTCGATTTATGAGGGCTGGGGTTATGTCAAGCAATTTTGCATGTCCAGAGGATGTGCACAGGGCTGTGGAACTGTGGAAAAACCTGTGGAGATTGTGCAAAACTTCATGTTATCCACAGGACAGCGGCGTTCGCCTGATTTTTTTCGGGGAAATTGGGTGCATAAGATTTTGAATATCCACAGCCTGGAGCGAGTATTTCCCAAATTACGTCGCCTCCTGTGGAAAAATCTGCATGGTGAAACTCCTCGGAAAAATTGGAATTTTTCCCTTTTGTGGCTGTCGAAGCCGGTCATTTCCCGGTCCGGATTTATGGAGACAGGCGGATTTTTGTAGGATATAACAAAAATGAAAAAGCCTCTTGACAAAGGTGGGGCTGTGGAAGAGGGGCGTTTCTGCCCCATGTTCGCCGCGGATGCGCTGCCCTGTGTTGCATGCTCCGGGATGTTTACAAAAAATCCTTGGGAAGTTTATATCTTGTTTCCCGTCTGGTCATACTTTTTTCACAAATCGGCCGTATGATGATGACATCAAAAAACCGGCGGGAAAAACCCGGTAAGGAGATGTAACAACATGGAGCAATACGAAAACAACAGTTTGAATAACTGCACCGATAACAACGAATTTCATTCTCAGCAACCTGCAGATGCAGATTTCAAGACTCCCCGGGAGGAGCAGCCTGCTGGCGGGGCGGAAGCCACCTTCTCCCAGAGCCAGCCAGAGGAGTCCGACGTCCGGGCCGAAGAGATAGCCTCCCAGGATGCGGCCCAGCAGTCTGAGACGGGGAACGAGCCCACCGGCGCCTATCACAACGCCGGAGCGGGGCGGAAGGAATCCCCCTTTGCCGACTCCCCCTATGTGATGGGGGAGCAGCCCCGGCAGGAATCCAGACCCACCGGAGATTGGGAGACGGCGTATCACCATGTTAAGACGCCGAAACAGCCGAAGGCCAGGAAGCCCAGGGAGAAGAAATCCCGGAGCGCCGGCCGGATGGTGGCGGCTGCCCTGGCCTGTGCGGTGATCGGCGGCGTGGGAGGCGGCGCTCTCACGGCCCACTTGGTGGACGACCGCTGGGAGAAGACCACGGCGGAGCTGCAATCCAGCTTCCAGAGCCAGCTGGAGGCGCTGGGAAGCGCTAAGACGGGAAACACCGGCAGCAACAATGTGGCGGTCAATCCGGTCTCCAATTCCGGCGCTCTGACCCCTGCTCAGGTGTATGCTCAGAACGTCAACTCTGTAGTTGCCATCACCAACAAGGGCGTCACCACGGGCATGTTTGGTCAGGAGTCCTTCACCGGCACCGGCTCCGGCTTCATCCTGACAGCCGACGGCTATGTGCTTACCAACCACCACGTGATTGACGGGGCCCAGTCCATCACAGTCACCCTGTCCGATGGAACGGAATATACCGCCCAGCTGGTGGGCTCCGACTCTGTGAGCGATGTGGCCCTCCTGAAAATTGACGGCCAGGACCTGCCGGCTGTGAGCATTGGCAATTCCGACGATTTGGAGGTTGGCGACCAGGTGGCGGCCATTGGCAACCCCTTGGGTGAGCTCACTTCCACCCAGACCGTGGGCTATGTCAGCGCCAAGGACCGCTCGGTCAATACCGACGGGACCATCATCAATATGCTCCAGACCGATGCAGCCATCAATTCCGGCAACTCCGGTGGCCCGCTTTTCAATATGAACGGCGAGGTTGTGGGCATTACCACGGCAAAGTACTCCGGCTCCACCTCCTCCGGCGCGTCCATTGAGGGCATTGGCTTTGCCATTCCCATCAACGATGTGATGAAGCTGGTGGACGACCTGATGGAGTATGGATATATCACCGGTCAGGCCTATTTGGGTGTGACCATCAACAGCAAGGATCTGGACGCCTCCACGGCTGCGGCCTATGGCTTGCCAGTGGGCGCCAGAGTGGAAAGCGTGACGGAAGGCTCCTGCGCTCAGAAAGCCGGGCTGCAGGCGGGAGATATCATTACTGCGCTGGGCGACCAGAAGGTTTCCGGCTATTCTGACCTGGTATATGCTCTGCGGAACTTCAGCGCTGGGGACGCCACCACGGTTTCGGTCTACCGCGCCGGCCAGGAGCTGACGCTCCAGATCACCTTTGACGAGAAGACCGCCGATACGGTCACAGGCCCCGTGGTGACGACTGAGCCTACGGAGGCCACCGGCGACGGGGAGCAGCCGTCCCAAGATGAGATTCCGGAATCCGGCTCATATGAGGACTGGTACGATTACTTCTACCGCTTCTTTGGTGGAAACGGCAACTGATCTGTTCCTATCCAACTCAGCCGTTTGACGGCTTTTTGATAGATCGCATACTCTTCTCCTTTCATATTTCTTCCTTTTCGTTTTGTGCCGGGGAGTCCCCAGGGGCTTGACGCTGGGGACTCCGCCAAAGGGCCTACTGCAAAAGCAAATTTCTGCGGTAGGCCCTTTTCATGATGCCTTCGGGCTTGATAGGGAAAAGGGCGCATAAAAATAGGAAAATTGTTCTCTATGGTGCGCCGTGATATGGGGCAGCGGGTGTTGACAAGGAATGCGGCTCTATACTATAATACAATAAATAACAAAAAGGAGAGACGTGGTTGTGAGAGTGTTTCGGGAGCCGTGTTATTTTGCTGAGGCGGTATATCTACTGTATTACTTTGTCAATGAAGTTTCCTACGAGGAGGAGTTTGCCCGGATTTGTAAGTGCTATTGTCGGAAAGCTGACGAGGAGGAGGAGGGAATGATGCGGCGCATCCAGGAGCTGACACGGGTCTCGCGAGTGGTAACGGCTGACCTGGACCGGGAGTCTCCCAAGCTGCGTCATTACTTTGAGAAGCTGCCGGGGCTGGAGAAAAGGCCTGACTGTTGCCTGGCCCAGGTGATGCTGGTGAGCATTCCCCTGGACTGCAGCGACGTGGATGCATTTGCAGCCCAGCTTTTGGAGGCGTACACTTGCATGTTCCAGGAGGGCATCAAAATCAATGACCTGAACGGCATGGGCCTGGTGGTGGAGCGGCAGGATGCTCAGGAGGAGACAGAGTCCCTCATGGTACAGCTGGAGCGTCTGCCATGCAGCATCGAGGGAAGATGGACCATTCTCCGGGCTCTAACGGAGTTTGAAACCCACTTGAAGGAGCTGACAGAGCTGATCCGCCCTGTGGCTGCCCAGTTGCAGACAGAAATGGCGACTCTGTGCGCGATGAATGCAGAGCCTCTGGCCCAGTGGGAGGCCTACTTCCGGGACCACACGGTGGACGACTTTCAAAATGAGATGTTCAACACCACCTTCCTCTTTACAGAGACCAATGTGCCGCATGAGATCTGGCTGGGGGTCTGGAGCTTCAATCCCTTTGGCACTTGGTCTGAGTGGCTGACCCACCAGGGGCAGATGGTCCGCCTGGCCTATTTGGGCGCCAACATCAGCTTCCGCTTTGCCACAAACCGGAAGGTCCATCCCGATGCCGAGGCCATGAGCGGGATGCTCCGGGCCTTAGGAGGCAAGGATAAGCTGGAGATCCTCCGGCGTTGCGCGGAGCAGCCCTGCTCTGCGGCGAAGCTGGCAGCGGAGATGAACGTCAATTCCGGCACTGTCTCCAGGAATCTCTATGGGCTGTTTAAGATGGGCTATCTGGAGACGAGAGGAGACGGAGAGCGGGTGAATTATATCACCCGTTTGGACAACTTGGAGCAGGTGTTTCATTGGGTGGCCGAGTACATCGGAGGGATCGGGTGAGTTGGCTTGGAAATTCCTGCCATTGTCATCCCAATGCTGTAGAACTGCTGCCCTGAAAAATCAGGCCAATCACTTGACAAATGAAAAACGTGTAGTATAATAGAAAATAGAAAGGGCACTACCGGTAGACGGTTTGTCCCCCAAGTTGCTTAAGAAGTAACCGCGAGCTTGGAGGCGTGGCGGTTACTTCTTCTTTTGATTGGCCTGTAAGACCAGGCTAACCACGCCAATGATGACCAAACAAAGCTGAAACACTTCGGATGTACTCATGAGGCAGCCCCCCTTTCTTACGCGGGGGGACAGAGAAGCTCCCCCGGGGATGTGGGGGACAAACCGCCTACCGTTACAGGTAGCGCCCGGTTCCAAATGGAACCTTCATGATTGTACCATGCTTTGCATAGTTTGTCAAATGAAAGCATAATCAAAGCGGGCAGCCATACGCCGGGAAACAGGAACCCTCCTGCTTCCCGGCGTATGGCTGCCAAGTTGGGTTACGCTTCCCGCACCCGCGTGCCGGTTTCTCCGGCGATGCCGGCCCGGGCTTTTTGCAGCTCGGTGATGAGGGCGGTCCGGCCCGGGGCGGAGCGGGCGAAGCGGACGGCGGCCTCCACCTTGGGCAGCATGGAGCCTGGTGCGAATTCTCCGGCTGCTATGTACGCTTCCGCTTCCTCCGGGGTCAGCTCCGACAGCCAGGCTTCGTCCGGCTGACGGAAGTGGATGGCCACCTGCTCCACGGCGGTGAGGATGATGAGCAGGTCTGCGTCCAGGGACTCAGCCAGAAGCTCGGCGGCAAAATCCTTGTCAATGACGGCTTCTGCCCCATGGAGGCTGCCGTCCTCTGCACGGGATACGGGGATGCCGCCGCCGCCACAGGCCACCACCACCTGCCCGGCCTCCATGAGGGCGCGGATGGTCTCCAGCTCCACGATGGCCTTGGGCCGGGGGGAGGCCACCACCCGGCGATAGCCCCGCCCTGCGTCTTCCATCACGGCGAAGCCCTGGGCGGCCAGAGCTTCGGCCTCTTCCCGGGTCATAAAGGAGCCGATGGGCTTGGTGGGATGCTGAAAGGCCGGGTCTGCCGGGTCCACCTCCACCTGCGTGAGGACTGTAGAGACAGGCTTTGTCAGCTCCCGGGCTTGCAGGGCTTCTCCCAGGGCCCGCTGCAGGTCATAGCCAATGTAGCCCTGGCTCATGGCCACACATACGGGCAGGGGACATAGGGGGTATTTCACCGGGTCCATTTTGGTGAGCTCCGTCATGGCCGATTGAATCATCCCCACCTGGGGGCCGTTGCCGTGGGCGATGACGACCTGGTTCCCGTCAGCGATCAGGTCCACAATGACCTTCGCCGTCTCCCGGACCGCATGATATTGCTCTGTCAGATTCTTGCCCAGGGCGTTGCCACCCAAGGCCACTACAATGCGTTGGGACATGGTAATGCCTGCCTTTCTCAAATGAAAATACCCGGCTAGCCGGGAAACAAAACTCCCCGGACATGGAACACGCTCTATGCCCGGGGGGTTATCCTTACAAGGCCATTGTATCAGGAATATTCAAAAATGCAAGAAAAATTTTCATTCCAAATGTCCATACAGAGCGGACACGGCGAGAAAACAGAAGTACGCACCTGGGATGGGGTCCTATGTAGGGTGCGGCCTCCTGGACGCGCCAGCAGAAGGGGCGCTCCCCCGCCGGCGCGTCTTAGGGCAGCAGCCTTAAGCTGACGGCATTGTCCCATTCCCCCCGGAGCCGCCAAGGAAACAAACCTGACGGAGCCATCCGGCCCACAGGGAAAAACCGACACATGGTTGCTCTGCGAAGTCTTGTGGAGGACCTTGTATTTTTTGGTGGGAGGGGCTATACTGTTTGAAAAACAGCAGGAGGACAAAACAGTGACAAAGCAGGAATTTGAGGCCCTGGTGGCCCGGGGGCCGGTGCTTTTGGATGGGGCCATGGGGTCCAATTTGCTGGAGCGGGGGATGCCCAAGGGCGCCCTGTCGGAGCTGTGGGCGGACCGGCACCCGGAGACGGTGCTGGAGCTGCAGGCGGCCTATGCCGCCGCCGGGAGCCGGATTTTATATGCGCCCACCTTTCAGGCCCAACCGGAGGCCCTGGCCCAGGCCGGGTGGACTGGAGACGTGGGGGCCCTCAACGCCCGGCTGGTGGCTCTGACCCGCCGGGCTGCCGGGGCGGATACCCTGGTGGCGGGGGATCTGGCCACCATGGCCGGATGCCTGGAGTCCTGGAACCCGGAGAATTTCCACCGGATGACAGACCGATACCGGCGACAGATTGGGGGGCTTCTGGAGGGAGGCGCGGACCTTCTGGTGGCGGAGACCCTTCTGTACCCCCAGGAGGCGGAGGCGGTGCTCCTGGCGGCGGAGCTGGAGGGGGGAGACCTCCCTGTCCTCTATAGCTTCACCATGCAGCCAGACGGCGCCCTTTTTTCCGGCCAGGAGGCGGGCCCGGTGCTCCGGGAGCTGGAGGAGGCAGGCGCTGCAGCCGTGGGCTTCAACTGCGTGGCGGCGGGCCCCGCCCTGCCGGCTCTGGTGTCCAAGCTCCGCCGGTATGTCCGGGGCCCTCTGGTGTCCAAGCCCAATGCGGGCAACCCCACCGTCTCCCCGGAGGGCCGGGTGGTGTATCCCATGGGACCGGAGGAGTTTGCCCGGCTCCAGGCGGAGGCCTGCCGCATGGGCGCGGGCCTTCTGGGAGGCTGCTGCGGCACCACCCCCGCCTACCTGTCCGCCCTCCGGGACCGCCTGGCGGCGGAGGGCCTCGCGCCGGCCCACCGGACGTAAGGTTCCCCGTTTGACGTCAATTGGGCGCCGTGGCAATCTTAAGATTCTCTGCTTTTTGTTGAATTCCCACAGGGGAATTGGTATAATGGCCCCATGGACAAACGAATCAGATTCTACGTCAGCCGGAAAAACCCGCTGACCTGGCTGATGGCGCTGTGCATGGTCGCTTCTGCGGTGGTCCGAATTGTGCTGGCCTGTGTGAGAGGAACGGGCAGCAACGGATATGTCTGGGGCCAGGTGGCCCTCCCTGCGGCGGCATGCCTGCTCTTTGCGCTGATCTGCCTCCTGAACGGCCAGGAGCGCTATTTTAAAACGGCCATTCCCGTGTACATGATGGCGCTGTACCTCTGCTTTTACACCCGGATGGCCATGCCGTATCTTGGCAGCTGGTACTTTTTCCTGTACTGCTTTATGTTTTTCACCCTGGCCACGGTGTACGCCCTGGCGGTGGACGGCAGGATTCGCCATTTTTGGGTGTTGCTGCTGATCTATTTGGTCCCCCTGGCCTTCCGGACGGCCAACAACTGGGGGGAGCTGGCCCCTGCTTTTGTGCTGGACTGGGTGCTGTATCTGGCGCCGGACAGCCTGTTCCTGCTGGGCCTCATTCTGGGTGTTTTTGCCACCTGGATTCAGAGCGACGGCAAATACCACGCCACCTGGGGCGACCGCCCCGATGGCCGCCGTCTGCGGACCCTGTACCCCATGGCCCAGATATCTCCGTACATTATGGTGACCCGGAACTCCTCCACCAACTTCTTCTACGACGCCCTGGAGATCTCTGCGGCGGAGCGGTACATCCGCCAGAAGCGGCGGGAGGGGATGACCAACTTTGGCCTCACCCATGTGCTGCTGGCGGCCTACGTCCGCACGGTGGCCAAGTATCCCGGCCTGAACCGGTTTTTGGCAGGTCAGAAGGTGTACTCCCGGGGGGAGGACATCCAGTTCTGCATGACCGCCAAGAAGGAGATGAGCTCCGACGCCCCGGACTCCATCTTCAAGCTCCACCTGTCCCCCAGGGACACGGCCCAGGACGTGTACCGGAAGTTCAACGCCGCCGTGGAGGAGATCAAGGACTCCCCCCTGGACAGTGACTTTGACAACACCGCCCGGGCCCTCACCCTGATTCCCGGGGTGCTCCTGAAGTTCACGGTGTGGCTCCTGCGGACCATGGACTACTTTGGCCTGCTGCCAGGGTTCCTCCTGGAGGTCAGCCCCTTCCATGGCTCCGTGTTTTTCACCTCCATGGGCTCTTTGGGCATCCCTGCCATTTACCACCACCTGTATGATTTCGGCAACCTGCCGGTTTTTGGAGCCTTTGGCTGCAAGCGCCGGACCAATGAGGTCCTGGCCGACGGGACCGTGGTCCAGCGGAAGTACGTGGACCTGAAGTTCTGCCTGGACGAGCGGATTGTGGACGGGTTCTATTATGCCACCGTCTTCAAGTATATGAAGCGCCTGATGCAGCATCCAGACCTCCTGGACCAGCCGCCGGAGGAGGTTGTGCAGGATATCGACTGAATGTTCCGGCGCCCCGCCTACCCCCCGGGGAAGCCAGGGAGCTGCCGCTCCGGCCCGCAGCTTTCGGCTCTCTTGGCCCGAGGGGTACGCCCATGCCCCGAGGGATGGCAATTTCCGGGTAAAATGGATTTTTTACCTGTAAAAATGTTGCATTTCCTCAGGCTTCATGGTATACTAAAGGTCTCAATTGTGCAAATGCACTTCGCAAAGGTGGCTGTGACCGCCTGAAAAACGAAAGGGGAAAATAGAATGTCTCATAAGTATGTCTACCTGTTCACCGAGGGCAACGGCTCCATGCGGGAGTTGCTTGGCGGCAAGGGCGCGAACCTGGCGGAAATGACCAGCCTGGGTATGCCGGTGCCCCAGGGCTTCACCATCTCCACCGAAGCCTGCACCAAATACTATGAGGATGGCCGTTCCATTAACGACGAAATTATGGGCCAGGTTTACGAGGCCCTGGCAAAGATTGAAGCCATCAACGACAAGAAATTTGGCGACCCCCAGAAGCCCCTGCTGGTCTCCGTCCGCTCCGGCGCCCGGGCCTCCATGCCCGGCATGATGGACACCATTTTGAACCTGGGCATGAACGACGAGGTGGCCGCCGGCCTCATCGCAGGCAACCCCACCGACAAGTTCGAGCGCTTTGTCTACGACTCCTACCGCCGGTTCATTCAGATGTTCTCCGACGTGGTGATGGAGCTGTCCAAGAAGCGCTTTGAGGTCATCATCGACGAGGTGAAGGCCGCCAAGGGCGTGAAGGACGACATTGACCTGGACAAGGACGACATGAAGGAGCTGGTGGCCCGCTTCAAGGAATTCTATAAGCAGGAGAAGGGGGAGGAGTTCCCCACCGATCCCAAGGTCCAGATGGTGGAGGCCATCAAGGCCGTCTTCCGCTCCTGGGACAATCCCCGCGCCAACTACTACCGCCGCATGAACGACATCCCCTATTCCTGGGGCACTGCTGTCAACGTCATGCCCATGGTCTTCGGCAACCTGAACGAGAATTCCGGCACCGGCGTGGCCTTCACCCGGAACCCCGCCACCGGTGAGAAGAAGCTCTTCGGCGAGTACCTCATCAACGCCCAGGGCGAGGACGTGGTGGCCGGCATCCGCACCCCCTCCAAGATCGAAAAGCTCCAGGAGGACATGCCCCAGGTGTACGAGCAGTTTGCCGCCATTGCCAACAAGCTGGAAAATCACTACAGGGACATGCAGGACATGGAGTTCACCATTGAAAATGGCAAGCTCTATATGCTTCAGACCCGCAACGGCAAGCGCACCGCCGCCGCCGCCCTGCAGGTGGCCGTGGACCTGGTGGACGAGGGCATGATCACCGAGGAGGAGGCCGTCATGCGGGTGGAGCCCAAGCAGCTGGACGCCCTGCTCCATCCCCAGTTTGACGCCGCCGCCCTGAAGGCCGCCAACGTGGTGGGCAAGGGTCTGGCCGCCTCTCCCGGCGCCGCCTGCGGCCGCGTGGTTTTCTCTGCGGATGACGCCAAGGCCTGGGCCGCCCGGGGCGAGAAGGTCATCCTGGTCCGCCTGGAGACCAGCCCTGAGGACATCGAGGGCATGGCCGCCTCCCAGGGCATCCTCACCGTGCGGGGCGGTATGACCAGCCACGCCGCTGTGGTGGCCCGTGGCATGGGCACCTGCTGCGTCTCCGGCTGCGGCGAAATCGCCGTCCATGAGGAGAACAAGACCTTTACTCTGGCCGGCCGCACCTATCACGAGGGCGACTGGATCTCCATCGACGGCTCCACCGGCAACATCTACGGCGAAGCCGTGGCCACTGTGGAAGCCACCATTTCCGGCAACTTCGGCCGGTTTATGACCTGGGCCGACGCCGCCCGCCAGCTGAAGGTCCGCACCAACGCCGATACCCCCCGGGATACCGCCCAGGCTGTGAAGTTCGGCGCAGAGGGCATCGGCCTGTGCCGGACCGAGCACATGTTCTTCGAGGCCACCCGGATCAAGGCCATGCGGGAAATGATCGTGGCCAAGACCGTGGAGGCCCGGAAGGCCGCCCTGGCTAAGATCCTGCCCTATCAGCAGGGGGACTTTGAGGCCATGTACAAGGAGCTGGAGGGCCGTCCCATGACCGTCCGCTTCCTGGATCCCCCCCTCCACGAGTTCCTGCCCACGAAGGAGGAGGACATCGTGGAAATCGCCAAGGAGCTGGACATCTCCGTGGAGGAGCTGAAGGACGTCATCGCCTCCCTCCATGAGTTCAACCCCATGATGGGCCACCGTGGCTGCCGCCTGGCCGTGACCTATCCCGAGATTGCGGAAATGCAGACCACCGCCGTCATCACTGCCGCCCTCAATGTGATGAAGGAGCATCCCGAGTACCACATCGTCCCCGAGATCATGATTCCCCTGGTGGGCGAGGTCAAGGAACTGAAGTACGTGAAGGACGTGGTGGTGCAGACTGCCGACAAGCTCATCGCCGAGGCCGGCTCCGACATGCACTACAAGGTAGGCACCATGATTGAGATCCCCCGGGCTGCCCTCACCGCTGATGAGATCGCCCAGGAGGCCGAGTTCTTCTCCTTCGGCACCAACGACCTGACCCAGATGACCTTCGGCTTCAGCCGGGACGATGCCGGCAAGTTCCTGGATGCCTACTACGACAAGAAGATCTACGAGTTTGATCCCTTTGCCCATCTGGACCAGCACGGCGTGGGCCGCCTGGTGGAGATGGCTGTGAAGCTGGGCCGCGAGACCCGCCCGGACATCAAGCTGGGCATCTGCGGCGAGCATGGCGGCGACCCCGCCTCTGTGGAGTTCTGCCACAAGGTGGGCCTGGAGTATGTCTCCTGCAGCCCCTTCCGCGTTCCCATTGCCCGCCTGGCCGCCGCCCAGGCCGCCATCAAGAATCCCCGCAAGTAACTCTTCCGCCCCTCCATGGCCTCCATGGAGGGGCGCCTGCGTCCTCCCCGGCAAATCTCCCGCATCCCCGTGAAAAACCTGACATTCCCCTCAGGAGGCCCCCATGTGGACTGTTTACATCCTCCAGTGCCGGGACGGCACCCTCTACACCGGCATCACCGATAACCTCCCCCGCCGCCTGGCCGCCCACAACGCAGGCCGGGGGGCCAAGTATACCCGGGGCCGCACCCCGGTGGTCCCGGTGTACCAGGAGCTCTGCCCCGACCGCTCCGCCGCTCTCCGCCGGGAGCGGGCCATCAAATCCCTCTCCCGCCCCCAAAAGCTGGCCCTCTGCCGCCGCAACCAGCCGCCCCCCCGACCATCCCCCGAGGCATAGGCGTATGCTCCAGGCTCATGGTGCAAATTTTTCCGAGTCGTGCAAAGCCGCTGCAGAGGCGCACAGTGTGCGCCCGCCAGGAAAAGCCCCCGAATCCCCCCAATTTCCCGGCGGTTCCCCTTCCCTTGGGGGTACAAAACCGCCGTACAGGATGTTTTGCTTCCCATACGGCGGTATCTGATGATTTGCCAAACAAATCGCTGTGTGTCCCGGTGCGGGCCAAGGTCAGCACCAGCACATCCTCCTCCATGCGGTAGGCCAAAAGCCAATCCGGCTGAATATGACATTCTCTGTGCCCCACCCAATCGCCGGTGAGGCTATGGTCTTTGTTTCTTTCCGGCAAGGTTTCGCCCCTGGACAGCGCCCGGATGATGTGGTCCAGCAGGTCCATATCCATGTGGCGCTTCATGGCCAGCTTATCGTCTTTTTTAAATTGTGCCGTCCAGACGATTTCCCGGTTCATCGCTTCAGCTCCCGCAAGGCTTCCTCCACATCGGAATAGCGCTTCACGCTGGGATCTCGTGAGATGCGTTCTGCCTCCAGCAGGGCGGCGATGGTTTCCTTATTGGGTTGTTCCAGCTTGACCTCGAAGGGAAAACCGCCGGCGCGAAGTGACTGGCGGAGGAAAACGTGGATCGCAGTGGTCAGATTCATACCCAATTCGCCGTACCGTGCTTCACATTGTTTTTTGATGTCGCTGTCCATGGGGACGCTGAAATTTGTTGTGGTTGCCATTGGCTTCACTCCCTTTGCATGTTGCTGCACTTATAGTTAGTATATATGGTTTGCAACGCAAGATCAACCAAATGGCCGCAAAATTCACAAATTGGGGGAGGCCAAGCTTCCCGTGATGCCCACCCTTCCCCGGAACATGGCCTCCACGTCCCAGCCTGCGGCTGCCCCCTAGGATTCCTGCTGGGCCGCATAATGGGCCTCCAGCCGCCGGATCTGCTCCGGGGTGAGGCCGTACAGGGCCCCGTAGAGGCTGAAATCTCCCGCCTGGGCCAGGAGGGCGGCCATGGCCTTCTGGTTTTGCGCCGCCTGGCTGTCCTGGTCCTTGCGGAGCTGGTAGCGCTCCATGATCTGCTCATAGTCGCTCTCCAGCTGGGCCTGCTCCAGCTGCTGGGCCAGGTCCCGGGCCAGAGCCTGACGCTTCCGGGCCAGCTCCGCCGTGGCGGAATCCCGGGTATTGGCAATGGCGGTCAGGTCCCCCCGGAGCTGGTTGTCCATGGCCAGCAGCGCCTGGCTCTGGGCGCCGGAGGTGAGCCCCTGGGCGGTCTGAATCTCGTTCCAGGCTGCCCGGTCCTGCTTGGCCTCCACTGTGCGCCGGGTGGCTGCCTCCCGGGCCTGCTGTGCCGCTCCCTGCTCCAGCTCCGCCAAATCCGCCAAGCTCTGGTCGTAGGACGACTGGAGCTGCTTTTTCTTTCCCGCCAGCTTTTTTCCAGCGGCTTCCTCTAAAAGCTTCTCAAAATCCATATCATGTTCCCTCCTTCTTAAAATGCGCCATATGGCATGGAAATGGCCTCCCACCGTCCCGGCGTCTGGGCCTGCAGCTCCGCCAGATGCAGGGCGTACTGGCGCTGGAACCAAAGGCTCAGGTCCGAATCCTCCCCGGCCAGGAGATGGGCCGCCAGGGCGTAGGGCAGCACCCCCCGGGCCAGGGCATCGTCCACCGGGACCGCCTGAGAGAAGGCTGTGAGGGGCGGACAGGGAGGCCGCCCCGGCCCCTCCGGCCCCGTGTCCGAGAAGGGCCGCAGGGCCGGCAGTATCCCGTTCAACACCGAAAGCGCCCGGGTCCGGTACACCGCCACCTCCCGTCCCGCCGCCGCCCCGGTGGCGTCATTCTGCTGATCCATCAGGTGGATTGCCATGGTAAAGATTTCCTCTGCTGTCGTCATAAAAAACACTCCTTTTTCAGTTCCCCTTTCATCCGGGAAACCGCATTGAAAACCGCCCGCTCCTGTGATAAAATAACCCTCAAGTTCGCGACATTGACCCATGTGTCCGCCTGCCGGCAGGCAGTGGGAATTTGCCAAAAATGTACATCCAACATCCCACCCACGCAGGGGCCGATGCCCCCATTGGCCCCCGATTTTTCGTTCCTCCGCAGGGAGCGCGTGGATTGCAATCCATGGAAAGGACATACCCCATGACAGACCTCCTTCTGGTAGAAGACGACCCCGCCATTGTCACCGCCCTGTCTGATTTTTTGAAGCGGGAGGGCTTCGCCGTCACCGCCGCCTCCGGCCAGACGGAGGCCCTCCGGCTTCTGGAGGGCCGCCGGTTCCACCTGGCCCTGCTGGATGTGACGTTGCCCGATGGCAGCGGCTTTGCCCTCTGCGCCGCCATTAAGGCCCAATATCACATGCCCGTGATGTTCCTCACCGCCCTGGCCGATGAAAGCAGCACCGTAGCCGGCCTGGAGCTGGGGGGCGACGACTACATCGCCAAGCCCTTCCGCCCCCGGGAGCTGGTGAGCCGGATTCGGAACGTGCTCCGCCGGTACGGCGGCGGGACCGGCCCCTTGCGCCTGGGTCCCATTCGGGTGGATGCCGCCCGGGGTGTGGTCACCAAGGATGGCCGGGAGCTGCCGCTGTCCCCCCTGGAGTACCGGCTGCTCCTCCTGTTTTGCAGCAATCCCGGGGTGGTCCTCAGCCGCAGCCGGATTTTAGACGAGATCTGGGACCTGGCGGGGGACTTTGTCACGGACAACACCCTCACGGTCTACATGAAGCGCCTCCGGGACAAGATTGAGCCGGACCCCCAGAACCCCACCCTCATCCGCACCATCCGGGGCCAGGGCTACAAGGCGGAGGACTGCCTATGAAATTTCTCCGGGACCGGGAGCTCCACGTCCAGCTCCTTCTGCTCCTGCCCCTGACCATGGCCGCTGCCGGTGTGGGCTTTTCCCGGTCCCACCAGGCCGGGCGCCTGGCCCTGGGGCTTTGCGCCCTGTTTGCCCTGGTGCTTCTGGGCAGCGCCTGGAGGCGCTACCGGACCATGGAGGCCTTGTGCCAGGACCTGGACCGGATTCTCCACGGGGAGTCCGGCGTGGACCTGGACGCCTATGACGAGGGGGCCTGGTCCATTCTCCACAGCCAGCTCACCAAGCTTCTGACCCGCCTTCGGGAGCAGGCGGACCGGCTGCAGGGGGACAAGGATCAAATGGCCGCGTTTTTGGCCGACGTCTCCCACCAGATCCGGACGCCCCTCACGGCCCTGAACCTTCTGGGCAGCCAGCTGGCGGACCCGTCTCTTTCTCCGGACAAGCGCCGGACTACCAGCCGGGAGCTCCGGCAGCAGCTGGACCGGCTGGACTGGCTGGTGAACGCCCTGCTGCGCATGTCCCGCCTGGATGCCGGCACCGTGGAGCTTTGCCGGGAGAAGCTCAGCCTGAAGGACCTTACGTACCGGGCGGCGTCCCCCCTGGCCATTCCCATGGAGCTTCAGGGCCAGACCTTCCAGGTTGTAGGGGAGGCCCAGGCCGTCTGTGACCCCGCCTGGACGGCGGAGGCCCTGGGCAATGTCCTCAAAAACTGTATGGAACACACCCCCGCCTCCGGCTCCATCACCGTCACCCTGTGGGAGAACCCCATTTACAGTCAAATTCTGGTGGAGGACACCGGCCCCGGCATCCGCCAGGAGGACCTGCTCCACCTGTTCGAGCGGTTCTACCGGGGCCAAAATGCCGCCCCCCAAAGCGCCGGCATCGGCCTGGCCCTGGCCCGGATGATCATCACCGCCCAAAACGGCACCATCCAGGCCGCCAACCGCCGCGAAGGCGGCGCCCGCTTCACCATCCGCTTTTACAGGCAAAGCGCACCCCCCGCCCCATAACCCCCTCCGCCCGCCGGAGACACCGAGAACCATGCCCCGGCGCGGCAGCGAAGGATCCGCCCACCCGGTGAGATTCCACCGGCTCCCTCTTTCATCCCCAACCGGCAGCGCAAGCCTTGCCTGGGGCTCTGCATGAGGCGGGTGGAATGTATCCAATGGAAGGAGTATTCTATGTTTCGTATTCTCCTGGTCGAAGACGACCCCGAAATCTCCGGCGTCCTGGAGCGCCAGCTCACTGCCTGGAACTATCAGGTGGGCCTGATCCGGGATTTCCGGGATGTTTTGGGAGATTTCCGCACCTTTCAACCCCATTTGGTTCTGCTGGATATCGGCCTTCCTTACCGCAACGGCTACCACTGGTGCGAGGAAATCCGGAAAATCTCCAAGGTTCCCATTCTCTTCCTCTCCTCCGCCTCAGACAATCTCAACATCATCATGGCCGTGAACCTGGGAGGCGACGACTTCCTGGCCAAGCCCTTCGACCTGAATGTGCTCCTGGCCAAGGTTCAGGCTCTGCTGCGCCGGGCCTACGACTTCGGCGCGCCGGAGCCTGCCCTGGAGTACCGGGGAGCCATTCTGGATCCGGCGGCAGCCGCCCTTCTGTACGGGGGCCGGCGGCTGTCCCTGACCAAAAATGAATGCCGCATTCTCCAGACCCTTCTGGAGCAAAAGGGGAAAATCGTGAGCCGGGAAACCCTCATGCAGCGTCTGTGGGAGACCGACTCCTACGTGGATGAGAACGCCCTCACCGTCAACGTGGCCCGGCTCCGCCGGAAGCTGGAGGGGGCGGGCCTGGAGGATTTCATCACCACCAAGAAGGGCATGGGCTACCGGATCGGGGAGTAGGAGGCGCATATGGGATTTCGAACCTATCTCTGGGACCGGCGGCGGAGCTGGCTGCTGGCCCTGGGACTTCTGGCGGTGCTTCTCGTGGTGCTGCTGCTGTTCCGCCTGCCCGTTCTGGCGGTGGGCTATGGGGCGCTTTTGTGCGGCGTCATCTATCTGGGGGCGGGCATTTGGGACTTTGTCCAGTGGAGCCGCCGCCACCACCGGCTGCAAAACCTGGAGCAGGAGGTGCTGAGCACCCTGGACAACCTGCCCCCGCCTGGGTCCAGCCTGGAGGAGGACTACCAGCGCCTCCTGGTCAGCCTCTTCCGGGCCAAGGCCGCCCAGGAGGCGGAGTCCTCCAGCCGGTTTCAGAACATGACCGACTATTACACCCTCTGGGCCCACCAGATCAAGACCCCCATCGCCGCCATGGACCTGATCCTCCAGACCCAGGAGCTCCCGGAAAGCGGCAGCCTGAAGCAGAGCCTCTTCCAGATCCAGCAGTATGTGGAGATGGTCCTGTGCTACCTGCGCCTGGACAGCGAGACCACAGACTTCGTCATCCGCGCCTGCCCCCTGGACCCCATCATCCGCACCGCCCTGCGGGAGTTTGCCCCCTCCTTCATCCACAAGGGCCTGCAGCTGCACTACACGCCTGTGTCCTGCTCCGTCCTCACCGATGAGAAGTGGCTCCTCTTTGTTCTGGAGCAGCTCCTGTCCAACGCCGTGAAGTACACCCCCCATGGCAGCGTCACCGTCTGCCTGCGAGAGCCCCAGACCCTGGTCATCCAGGACACCGGCCTGGGCATCGCTCCGGAGGACCTGCCCCGGGTGTTTGAGCGGGGCTACACCGGCAAGCTGGGCCGGGTGGACCAACGCTCCACCGGCATCGGCCTGTATCTCTGCCGCCGCACCCTCAGCCAGCTGGGCCACACCATCTCCATCCAGTCCACCCCCGGCAAAGGCACCGCCGTCTCCATCCACCTCCAGCGCCGGGATCTCCCCCTGGAGTAGCCAGGGAAAATGCGCGCCGGATTTCACCCAGCTTTTCCCTTCTGTCCCATTGCATTTTCTCTCCAAAGGGGATACAATACCGGTATATCATGCGGGACAGCCCGCCGGAATGGGAAAGGGGTTTTTATATGGCAAAGAAACGGGAGAAATTCGGCTGGGAGGCCGCTCTGCGGGAGTTCCGCTGGAGCTTTGTGGTGGCCGCCCTGGCCTTTGTGGCGTTGGGGCTGGTGCTCATCCTTTGGCCTGACGCCAGTATGCATGTGCTGTGCTACCTGGTGGGCGGGGCCCTCACCCTCTACGGGGGCTTTAACGTCCTCAGCTTTGTCTTCAGCCAGGAGCGGGCCTTTACCTTTGAGCTGGTCATTGGCGTTCTCACCGCCGCCATCGGCATTTTCGCCCTCCTCTCCCCGGATTCCATCCGGGATATCCTCTCGGTAGTTCTGGGCCTGGTGGTGATCATCGATAGCCTCATCGGCATCAAGCGGGCCTTCACCCTGCGGGAGCTGGAGCTGAGCGGCTGGTGGGTCCGGCTGACCCTCTCGGTGGCGGCGGCCATTTTGGGGGTCCTGTTCATGCTCCAGAAGGAGCTGTTCGGCCGGGCTCTGCTCATAGTGGTGGGCTGCGTGCTCCTGTATCAGGGGCTGTCGGACCTGTTCACCGTCGTCCAGATCAGCGTCCTGGGCAAACGCCTCAAAAAGCGCCTGGACGATATGGTTCAGGACAACATCATAGACGCCGATTAACCCCCCGGACCGCCTCCCCAGGCGGTCCTTTTTTTCTGCCCGTCTGCCCCGGGGCGGCAGGGTGCGTCCAGGAGGCCGCCCTCTGCGGCGCTCCCACGGCATACCCTTGTAGGGGCGCACACTGCGCGCCCGGCAGTGCAATGTTCCGGTTTCTCCAGATTTCCGGCGAATTCGTCTTGGCCTGCCTTACAACAATGTAAGGAATCCCCCTAAAATGTAATCCAAAGCGATGGAAACCCCAGGCCATTCCGGCTAAAATATTCCCAGAACAACCAAGGAGGTCCCAAGCATATGGCACGATTGGAAGTACACAATTTGAAGAAAATTTACACCACCCGCTTCGGCGGCAATCAGGTGCAGGCCCTCTCCGACGTCTCCTTTGACCTGGAATCCGGGGAGTTTGTGGCCGTTATGGGGGAATCCGGCTCCGGAAAGACGACGCTTCTCAACATTCTGGCGGCCCTGGACCGGCCCACCTCCGGCCAGGTCCTTCTGAACGGCCAGGATCTCACCGCCATCCCCGAGGGCCGTCTGGCCGCCTTCCGGCGGGAGAATCTGGGCTTTGTATTCCAGGATTTCAACCTGCTGGATACCTTTTCCCTCCAGGATAACATCCTCCTGCCCCTGGTCCTGGCCGGGGTGCCCTATGGGCAGATGCAAAAGCGCCTCCAGCCCCTGGCGGCCCAGCTGGGCCTGACGGAGCTTCTGAAGAAGTTCCCCTACGAGGTCTCCGGCGGCCAGAAGCAGCGGGCCGCTGCGGCCCGGGCCCTCATCACCCATCCCCAGCTGATCCTGGCCGACGAGCCCACCGGCGCCCTGGATTCCCGCTCCTCTGACGAGCTGCTGAAGCTCTTCACCCGAATCAACGAGGGGGGCCAGACCATCATCATGGTGACCCATTCCGTCCGGGCCGCCAGCCGGGCCGGCCGGGTCCTCTTCATCCGGGACGGGCGGATCTTCCACCAGCTCTACCGTGGGGCCTGCTCCGACGAGCAGCAGTTCCAGCGGATTTCCGACACCCTGACCATGCTCCAGACAGGTGGTGAGCGCCATGCATAAGGGCTTCTATTACAAGCTGGCGTTTACCAACCTGGGGAAGAACCGGAAGTTTTACCTGCCCTACATGCTCTCCTGCATCCTCATGGTCATGCTCCATTTCATCCTCTGCAGCCTCTCCTATACAGATACCTGGCAGACCATTCCCGAGAGCGCCATTGTCTACACCATTTTGAACCTGGGCTGCTACGTGGTGGAGATTTTCGCCCTCATCCTCCTGTTTTACACCAACGGCTTTCTGATGAAGCGGCGGAAGCGGGAGTTTGGCCTGTACAACGTTCTGGGCATGGAGAAGCGGCACATTGGCCGGGTCCTGTTCTGGGAGACCTTTTTTGCCTTCAGCGCCAGCATCCTGGTGGGCCTTGGCCTGGGCATTCTCCTGAGCAAGCTGGCGGAGCTGCTGCTGTGCAACATGCTCCAGTTTGAGATCCGCTATGCATGGGAATTCATCCCCCGGGCCTTCCTGCGCACCGGCAGCATCTTTCTGCTCTATGCCGCCCTCATGCTGCTCCACAGTCTGTGGCAGCTGCGGAAGGCCAAGCCTGTGGAGCTGCTGCACAGTGTGAGCGCCGGGGAGCGGGAGCCCCGGGCCAATTGGCTCCTGGCTCTGGTGGGCCTTGTGCTCCTGGGCGCAGGCTACTGGCTGGCCATCACCATCCAGAACCCGGTGGACGCCCTGGTCTGGTTCTTTGTGGCTGTGATTCTGGTGATTTTGGGCACCTACGCCTGCTTCATCGCCGGGAGCGTGGTGGTTCTGAAGCTGCTGCGTCGGATGAAGGGCTATTACTACAAAACCAATCACTTCATCTCCGTGGGCGGTATGCTCCACCGGATGAAGCAGAACGGCGCTGGCCTGGCCACCATTTGCATCCTGTCCACCATGGTTCTGGTCATGGTCTCCGGCACCGCCAGCCTGTATGTGGGCAACAGCGACATTCTTCATAACCGCTACCCCCGGGAGTTCAACTTCACCTGCCGGGGAGACGTGGAGGCCAGCATGGCCGCCGCCGAGCAGGCCAGCCAGGAGGCCTTGACCGCCCGGGGTCTGGCCGCCCAGAATCTCCTGCGCTACCGCTACGCCGCCTTCACCGCCCTTCAGGAGGAGGATGCCTTCCTGCTGGACATTGCCGGCCAGCTCCAGAGCCCCACGGGAATCGATGGCCGGATCATGGAGCTGTACCTGATCCCCCTGGAGGATTACAACCGTTCCACCGGTCAAACCCTCGCCCTGGGGCCGGATCAAATCCTGGTGCACCAAAACCGGCGCCAATACGGCCGGGATACCCTGACCCTGGCCGGCCGCACCTTCCAGGTGGCCGGGGAGCTGCCGGAATTTCTGGACAATGGATTCTCCACCGCAGACATCGTCACCAGCCTCTTCATCGTAACCCCGGATTATGACACCCTGGAGGCCCTCCGGGCGTCGGTCAACGCCAGCTACGGCGACGGAGGCAGCATCGCGGTCCAGGGCTACTACTGCTTCGACACCGGCGCGGAGAAAGCCATGCAGATCGAGCTGTACAGCGCCATCCGGGAGTCGGTCCGTTCCCGGGGCCAGGAGGACATGACCCTGGAGTCCCGGGCCAATGAGGAGTGGGGTTTCTTCTCCCTCTTTGGCGGTCTCTTCTTCCTGGGCATTTTCCTGGGCTTCCTGTTCCTCCTGGCCACGGTCCTTATCATCTACTACAAGCAGATCACCGAGGGCTACGAGGACCAGACCCGGTTCCGCACGTTGCAGCAGGTGGGCATGTCCAAGGCGGAGGTCCGCAGGACCATCCACTCCCAGATCCTCACCGTCTTCTTCCTGCCCCTTTTGGGGGCCGGGCTCCACACGGTCTTCGCCTTCCCCATGATCTCCAAAATGCTTCTCCTCTTCAGCCTCACCGACCAGACCCTGCAAATCCTCACCACCGCCGTCACCTTCCTCCTCTTCGGCGTCATCTACACCGCCGTCTACCTCCTCACCTCCCGCTTCTACTACCGCATCGTCACCCCCGCCCGCTCTTAGGGCCCTGCCCCTCTCCCCATGTCACGCGGTGGGAACGCATGGGAAGGGAACCAAGCCTTACGTCATCTCCATCCAAATTTCTTCCACACTTCCCCGGCACCCCGGCCCCCTGGGGCGGAGGGTGAGGCGGCAGGCGGTGCATTTCCGGGCCCGAAGCCGGAGGAAGCGCCGCTGGGGCAGGGGAGAGGGGTTGTAGGACCACCGCCCGTAATCCACCTGGCTGTACCGGAGCCGTCCCGCCCCCGCTGGACACGCCCCCCAGGCCCCCCGCCGGTCTGTGGCCAGGGAGAGGACCAGGCCGGAGCCGCTCTCAGGCCGGAGGAGCAGCCCCGCCCGGGTTACGGTCCGCACCCGGTCCAGCTCCACAGGTCCCGACTGCCAGACCCCCTCAATGGGGGTCTTTTCCGGCAGGTAATCCCAGGCCGCCGCCCCATCCAGGGTATACACCCCTTCCTCCCCGGCGAACACCGGCTCCCCGCCGCACATCACCCCGAACCTCCTGAAAGGCCGCTCCCCGGTACCGGCACCACACCCCCAGCCGGTACCGGTGGACCAGGGCCTCTCCATCGTGGAAGAGATAGTAGTCCCCCCGTCCACTGTCATCCAGGGCCACCGCCTGCCTGGGGTCCATCCCCCGGAGGAAGGAGGCCACCGGCTCCGAGGCGAGACGCGCCTGCCGCTCATCCCGGTGATACCCCTCCGGCAGCTGCCAGTCGTACAGGGCGCCTGGGGTCACGGTCCGGGGGCAGTTCTCCACCAGGGCCACCTGACCCAGGGCGTAGTTCCCCAGGCTTTTGTGGAGCGGCCGCAGGTAAAACCCGGCGGTGACGGTTCCGTCCGGCAGGGTGAGGGGGCTGTAGGCAATGGACCAGGTCCCGTCCGGCTTGAAGGCCAGGAGGCTTCCCCCGTGGCGCAGAAGCCCGGTGATGGGGGCGTCGGCTCCGTCCACCCGGATCTCGTTCATGGCGGGGAAGTAGGCCGCCGAGGGGGCTCCCCCCTGGGTCACCCCGGAGTAAATGCAGGTGTTGCTGCCGTCGCCGTAGAGGAAGAGCCGGGTGTCCGTGTCTCCGTTGTAGGTCTCGGAACACCGCATCCCCAGGACCCTGGCCCGGTCGGAGGAGGCGGCCAGGTAGGTGATCTCCACGTTGTCCGTCCCCGCCGCCGGGGGAGTCCGGAAGGTATAGACCCGGCTCTCGGCGTCGAAGCTGCCGGGGGAGTCCAGGCTCTCCCCGCTCACCTGGACGGCGGCCACCCCCACCGCCTCCTCCGGCAGCCGGTAAGCGGCGGAGCCGTCGGCGCTGTAGGAGATCCGCCGCCGGTTCGTCAGCCGGTTCACCTGCTCCAGGGCCGTGCCGCCTCCTGCGGGGCTGGCCCCCGTCACCACCAGGGGGACATAGGCCTCCACCGCCTGAGCCCGGAAGCCGGGGGTGTCCACGGTGGAAATGCCCCCGTCAGAAATCCGCAGATACCCCTGGTCCGACAGGGCGTAGAGCTCTCCGCAGAAGGTGAAAAACTGGACCCAGGCGGTTTTGGCCCCAAAGGGCCGGGGCAGCAGGGCCGCCGCAGCGAATCCCTCTTCCTTCCGGCGAAAAACCTGAATGTAATCTCCGTTTGCTCCGTATTCCCCGGCAGGGGAGGTGGCCACCGCCAGGAATTCCCCCCGCCCCAAAAAGCCGGCCCAAAGCCCCCGGATCACTTGGCCCCGGGTGTCGAAGCCAAAGGGAAGCTCCAGGGCCCGCACCCCGGGCCGCAGGGTGAGGAGTCCCTGGCCGGTTACGGTGAAGTTCACCATGTCCGCCGCCTCCCCCCGCTCCCCCCGGGCCCCCTCCCGCAGCCCTCCCAGGGGCCGGATTTTCAACCGTTCTCTGGACATATCCATCCTCCTTTCTCAGTCAAGGGCGGCTCTGCCACGCAGCGAAGCATCCCCGGGGGAAGCCACAGGAGCTGCCGCTGCCTCTGCCAGCATCCGTGCAATGCTCTCCCGCTCCAGTGTGCCCAAATGGGCGGCGCCTGGGATCCGGGGGACCGGAACGGCAGGGGAGTCGTCGTAGGCTCCCTCCAGGAGCCGGGTGAGGGTTTGCTCCTCCAGAAACCAGTCAAAGTTCACCCGCTGCCGCTTTTTCTCCCGGAGGAAGACGCTCTCCTGGGCCTTCCGGAAGGCCTCCCGGAACACCTGGGGGGTATAGCCCCGGGCTGCCAGCTCCCGGAGCTTCCGCCTGCGCTCCCGGGTGAGGTTGCGGCAGGGAAGGGAGCTGACACAGATCCGGCCATAGTCAGAAAAAATCTCCTTCGCCGCCGCCTCCGCCGCTTCCTGCCCCGCCGGGCCTTTGGATTCGGATTCGGCTTCGGATTGAGATTCGATTTCGGATTCGGATTGGATTGGATTTGGGGCGGACTTGGCTTCAGGTGCCGTTTCGATACTAGCTTGCTTTGCTTCGTGAAACTGAGGGGTAAAAATTTTTGGCTCCTGTACAGGAACCTCGGTAGGCGGAGGGGGAAATTTCTCCCGCCGGGTGCGGCAGACCTGGTATTTGCTCCACTGGGGCAGGGCGCAATAGGTTTCTTCCTCCACCTGGTAGGTGACGATGAGCCCCTCCTCTTCCAGCTTCCCCAGACCCTCAGCCACCAGCTCCTGGGTGACCCCGGAGCTGGTGCTAAACAGGTGGCCGCAGATGATGTCTGGGGCCCCGTAATACCTCCCGTAGTCGTCACAGCCCAGAATCAGCCGGACAAACAGCGCCTGCTGAAACCAGTCCAGCCGCGCCACCTGGCGGCTGGTCAAAATAGAATCCCGAATTACTCGATTGGGCATATGGTTTGCCTCCTCTCCGGAGCCGTGGCCGGCTCCACGCAGTCCCACCAGGGACATGTTCCCCACCCGTACCGCTCCCGGCCACACCGGGGGCAAACCCCCACCACCGGGTCCCGCTGCCGGTCCCGTGGAACCAGAACCGGGGGTCCTTTCTTTTTTTGCTGCTGGATGATCATATGAGTCATCTCCAAAGGAATTAAACGTTTGTTCGTATATACTATATCCCAAATCTGTCATTTCGGCAATCCCTATCCTGAAATATTTTTTTCACCTTGTCATTCTGAACCAGAGAATTTGTGCTGGAGGGTGGCGGCGCGAGGGGGCTTGGGCGGGCATTCTCCTTCACGGGACCTTAATTCTCGCTTAATTTCCCCGTCCTTCTCTTGCTTTTTTCGCCTGGATGGAGTATAAAGAGCCATGCGGCTCCGGCCGCAGGAAGGAGTGTATTATGACCGAAAAACCTGATACCACAAAGCCGTTTTTACTCCGGCGGGAGAACCGTTACCTCTGGTTCGCCCTGATTTTGCCGGCCTACCTTCTGGTCTTCGCCTGGGTGGAGGCTGTGATTCCCGTGGAGGCGTGCCGCCCCACCTACATCCCTCTGGACGACCGGATTCCCTTTTTGGAGGGGTTCATCGTCCCCTACATGCTGTGGTTCCCCATGCTGCTGGCCCTGGGGCTGTACCTGGCGCGGTATGACCACGAGGGCTTCAAGCGGTACATGACCTACGTGGGCGTGGCCTTTTTCACGGTCATTGCCCTGTATCTGCTGTTTCCCAACCGGCAGGACCTGCGGGTGACCCAATTTCCCCGGGACAATCTGTTCACCCGGCTGGTGGCCCTGGTGTACAGCCAGGATACCAATACCAACGTCTGCCCCAGCCTCCATGTGGTGGGCTCCATGGCGGTGTGCTTTGCCGCCTGGAACTGCCGCCGCCTGCGTAAGCCCTGGATGCAGGGAGCCATCTGGGCCTTCGCCTTCCTGGTGGCGGTGTCCACGGTGTTTGTGAAGCAGCACTCCGCCCTGGACCTCATCCTGGCCGTCCCCTTCAGCCTGGTGGTCTACCCCGTGGTCTACCGGTTGATTTTCCGCCGGTCCGGCGTGGAATCCCCTGTGAGACGTTCTGCCAGCGAGCCTGCGACTTGACAGCTGGCAGCTTGTGGGCGCGGTAGCATGTTCCGCATCCCGTCACGTTTCGGCAAAGCCGGACCAATTTTTAGGCGGTACGAATTCGCCTGGGCAGTTCGCAACCGGCCAGCCTCTTCTGCCGGTGCGCCCGGAAGGCCGCACCCTACGGCGCCTCTGAGGAGCGCCGGGAAATTTCTGTTTACATTCTGGGGCTCCGGTGCTACAATATCCCCAATGCTGGGAAAGGAGCTCCGTTTATGCAGAGGATTGTCCGCATTTTGAGGAATTTCGGGAAAAAGGGAGATTTGCTGCTGCTGTTCCTGTGCCTTCTGGCCACAGGGTTCGGCTGTGTGGTGATCTCCAGCGCCACCCATTATCTGGGCAGCAGCCGGTTCCTCACGGTGCAGCTGGCGGCTACGGCTCTGGGTGTCCTGTTCTATGTCCTGCTGACCTCCATGGACTTGGAGGGGCTGGCGGAGCACCGGGAGCTGCTGTTTCTCTTCAACGCCCTGCTCCTGCTGCTGCTGATCCCCTTTGGCACCGACGGCGGCACCGGCAACCGGAGCTGGCTGGACATCCCCGGCTTCCCCGTCAACATCCAACCGGCGGAGATTTGCAAGATTACCTTCACCATTCTCCTGGCCAAGGTGATGCAGGTCCATCAGAGCCGGATTTCCTCCTTCCGCTCGGTGCTGGCCATGGCCTTTCAGCTGGTGTTTCTGGTGGGGCTGAACATGGTGTTATCCCGGGACGCCGGTGTGTCCCTGATTTTTGTGTTTATTTTCCTGGTGATGGCCTTTGTAGGCGGGGTGAAGCTGTGGTGGTTTTTGGGTGGAATCGGCGCTTTGTGCCTGGCCGCCCCCTACGCCTGGACCCATCTTCTCCAGGACTACCAGAAGAATCGGATTCTGGTGATTTTTGACCCCACCATCGACCCCCAGGGTCTGGATGAGCGGTGGCACTTTGCCCAGAGCCTCCGGTCCCTCACCGGCGGCGGCCTGTCCGGCCAGGGGCTGTTCCAGGGCAGCCGTACCCAGGTGGGGGCCTTGAATGCCCAGCATACGGACTTCATTTTCTCTGCCATTGGGGAGGAGCTGGGTCTGCTGGGCTGCGCCTTCACCCTGCTCCTGCTGGGGGCGGTGGTGTTCCGGGTGATTTACGTGGGGCTGAAGACCCCGGATTACCTGAGCCGCCTGGTGTGTCTTGGCACCGGGGCGGCCCTCATCTTCCAGGTGTGCGTCAACGTGGGTATGTGCCTGGGAGTCGCGCCGGTCATTGGCCTGACCCTCCCCTTCATCAGCTACGGCGGCAGCTCCATCGTCTCCATGTATTTGGCCATGGGTGTGGTCTCCAGCGTCCACGCCCACCCCAGGCCGGAAGCCAGAAGCCGCTACGTCCAGCCTCCCTTACCGTCAGATGTTTGAGTTCAAGGCGTGGGAAAGCAGTCTTGACAGATCAGGTTGGAACATATATAATAAAGGTGAAAAGTTTCATTTCTAAAATGAGGTGAGACCCATGGAGACGCAAATGGCAGGGAGCATCTCCCGGCTGGACGGGAATATGAGTCAGGATGCGGTCTTTAAGGATATTCTGGCCTACAAAGAGGTTTTGGCGCATATCATGAAAACCTGTGTGGTGGAGTATCGGGATTGCACCATCCCGGAGATCATGAGCTATATTGAAAATGAGCCGGAGGTGGGCCAGTCCGGGGTCCATCCGGACGAGACAAATCCGCCAAGGATCCACGGGCTGGCCACGGAAAGCAGCAGCACAACAGAAGCTCGGGTGGTCTACGATGTGCGATTTTCCGCCGTTGCCCCAGGTGAGGATGGGAAAATCGGCTTAATCATCAACATCGAAGCCCAAGGCAAGTACCATCCCGGATACCCGCTGGTAAAACGGGCGCTCTATTACTGTGGACGGATGCTGTCTGCCCAGTATGGATCCGTATTTACCCAGTCCCATTATGAGGCCCTTCGGAAGGTATACTCCATCTGGATTTGTTCCCATCCACCACTGGAGCGGGAAAACACCATTACCAGCTACGCCGTGGAAGAGCGGCCGCTGGTGGGCAATGTGACCGAACCGGTGCGGCACTATGACCTGCTGAATGTCACCATGATCTGCTTGGGCAGTCCAGAGGGAGCGCGATACGGAGGCCTGCTGCGGATGCTGGAAGTGCTGTTCAAAGGGCGGTGCACGCCGGGTCAGGTCATTCAAATATTGGAAGAAGAATATGATTTCTCAAGCGCGCGCAACATGGAAGGGACGGTGACAGCTGTGTGTAACCTGAGCCAAGGTTTTATCGAAGAGGGCCGCGAGAGGGGCATGAAAGAGGGCCGCGAGAGAGGCATGAGAGAGGGCCGCGCGCAAGGCGCGGATCAGGAGCGGCTGCGGAGCATTCGCAGTCTTATGGAAACCACTGGCTGGCCGGTGGACCAAGTCATGGCCGCCATGAAAATCCCGGTGGAGGAGTATGCCAAGTACCGCAAGCTCCTGCTTATGCCACAGTAAGCATCCTACCGGCAAATTTCATAAAATGGGTCTGTTGCAAAATGCGTTTTTGCAACAGACCTCTTTCTAAAAGTGGAAGATAGGGGGAGAAAACACGGAAATTCGTGTCTTCTCCCCCTAAAATATGAGGAACAATTTTATAAAAAGCGCGTTTGCAACAGGCCCCATTTGTTGGGTGCTGCACCATCTGATTTGGCGCCCATTGCCCCTACGGCGTCAGCTGCCCGGCCAGGCTGGGGTCCGGGGTGACGTAGACGGTGCGATATTGGGTGTAGACCACCATGCCCGGCTTGGCGCCGCCTGGCTTTTTGACGAAGCGCACGGGGGTCACGTCCACGGCCACGTTTTGGCCCTGGCGGCCCTGGGAGAACCAGGCGGCCAGCTGGGCGGCCTGGGTGATGGTGTCGTCAGGGGGCTGGACGCCCGTCCAGGGGATGATTACGTGGCTGCCGTGGAGCTTCTGCACGTGGAGCCACAGGTCGTTTTTCTGGGCCAGCTTTCCGGTGAGCTCATCGTTTTGCCGGTTATTCCGGCCCACATAAATGGGGTAGCCGTCTGTGGAGACGAAGCGCATGGGCTTGGAGGCGGCCTGCTTCATCTTCCGCCGGCCTCCCTCCAGCCGGAGGTAACCGCCGGAGGCCAGCTCCTGCCGGATTTCCTCCAGCTCGCCCTCCGTCTCCGCCCGGTCCAGCTCCTCCAGGACGCTGAGGAGGTACTCCAGCTCCTGGCCCCCCAGCTCCAGCTGGCGGGTCAACTCCTTCTCCCCGTTCTTGGCCTTGGCGTAGTCCTTGTAGTACTTGGCTGCGTTCTGCTGAGGGGACAGGAGGGGGGACAGGGGGATTTGGATGGGCTTCATCTCAGGGTCGTAGAAGTTTTCCGCCGTGAGGGTGGTCTGGCCCTTGCGGATGGCGTGGAGGTTGGCGGTGACCAGGTCGCCCATCTGGCGCAGGTGCTCCCGGTCCCGGGCCGTGGCCAGCTCCTTTTCCTGGATGGCCATTTTCCGGGCGGTCCGGTCCCGGAGGTTCTGCACCGTCCGGCGCACCGACTGGGCCTTTTGACGCATGGCGTCCCGCCGGTCCCGCAGGGTGTAGAACCGGTCCAGAAGGGAAGCGAAGGAGGGGAGCTCCTCCCAGGCGTAGTCCGGCCCGTATTGGAATATGGGTACAAAGGCGTAGGCCTTGGGGCCGCCGGGCCCGGTCAGGAGGTAGGGCCGCCCCAGGGGCAGATGCTTTCCGAAGTAAGTTGCCAGAGCCTGGGCGGCGGCGGCCCGGTCCGCCCCCTCCAGCCGCCCGTCGGGGTCCCCCAGGCAGGCCAGGGCCGCCTCCCGGCACACCAGGGGGGACAGGCCGCCAAAGGTGTCCAGGAGCCGGTCGGCCAACCGGTCGGCCCCGGGGGCCTCCAAAAGGGCCAGGGCCTCGGCCTGGGTGAGGCCCTGGGGGCAGCGCTTTTCCACTGGCTCCGGGTCCTGATAGTACAGCCCCGGCAGGGCCTGGCGCTTGGCGGAGTCGTCCAGCCCCACCCGGCGCAGGCAGTCCAGAATCCGCCCGGCCTCATCCAGGAGGTAGATGTTGGTGGTCCGGCCCATGAGCTCGGCCACCAGGACCCGCTCCACCTGGTCCCCCAACTCGCCGGTGCACTGGAAGGTGAGGCGGACCAGCCGCTCCATGGGGGGCTGCTGGATGCTCACCAGGCGGCCGCCGGACAGGTGCTTGCGCAGGAGCATACAAAACATCGGGGGCTGGTCGGGATTTTCGGGATTGGCCCCGGTGAGGTGGAGCCGGGGGGCGGTGGGATTGGCGGCAATGAGCAGCCGCTGCCGCCCGGCGGAGCACCGCAGCAGGAGGATGATGGTGTCCCGGGTGGGCTGGTGAATCTTCTCCACCCTGGCCCCCAGGGCCTGGGTCCGAAGCTCCTCCAGAACTCCGGACAGGAAGTATGCGTCAAATGCCATATAGCTCCTCCATGACTGTGACAAACAGCCAGTTGATTCGTTCCGTCTTCCCCTCCAGGAACAGGTGCCCGAAGAGGCACTCCAGGCCGGTGGCCCGGGCGTATTCCTTGGCGGTGGCGTGCTTGGGAATGGCGTGGAGATGGGCGTTCCGCCCCCGGCGGTATACGTCGTGCTCCTCGGGGCTGAGGAGGGGCTCCAGACGCTCCACAAACCGGGCCTGAGCCGGGGCGGACACATAGGACACCGTCTCCCGGTGAAGGTTTTGCACCTTGGTCCTGCCGTGACCGCAAAGCCAGCTCCGGACCAGCAGCTCGAAAACGCCGTCGCCCATATGGGCCAGCCCCAGGGCCGAAATCCCATCCACCTGCCCCTTGTCCATGGTCATGGCAAAATAATTCTCCACAATCCGTCGCCTCCCTGGGAAGTTTCCCCCACATTGTACACCAGCCGGTGAAAAATTGCAATCCTTGGGGAAGCTCCCCCAGGCCCCACTCTGCGGCGCACCCCACAGCATGTCCATAGGATCTTTGCCGCTGGAAGGTGGCAAACGTCGCAAGGGACCGCTGCAGCTTGGCTTGCAGCGGCCCCTTGCTCTGACAGAAAGGAGGGGAACAGGTTAGAACTTAGTATCAAGAATTGTGAGGAATTTAGCCATTTGCGCCCGGGTGACCGGGTTCTTGGGGCCGATGGCGCCGTCGCCGTAGCCCTCCAGGAGGCCGGTGGCGGTGGCCCAGGACATGGCTTCCCTGGCGTAGAGGGAGATGCTGGCCGCATCGGTGAAGCCGGTCAGGTCTCCGTCACCGGCGGGGGCTTGCTTCAGGTACTCGGTGACATACCGGTACAGGAAGGTGACGGCCTGCTCCCGGGTGATGGCATAGTCCGGGGCAAAGAGCTTTTCCGTGATGCCCTTGGCGATGCCCGCGTCCTCGGCCCAGGCGATGGCGTCGCTGAAGTAGCGGCCTTCGCTCACGTCCTGGAAGGTGGTAGGCTCTGTGACCTCCGGCTCGCCTGCCAGGCGGTACAGGGTGGTGACCAGCATGCCCCGGGTGAGCTTCCCGTCGGGGGCGAACTTGCCGTCGCCCATGCCTTCCATGAGACCGTGACGGATGACGTAATCCGTGTATTCGTGGTACCACTGGTCAGTGTTCAGGTCCGAGTAGGCTTCGCTGGGACAGGGGTAGGCGGCGATGGCTTCCGTCTCCACCTCACCGCACCGGCTGCAGGTCCGGGTCTGCTCGCCGGGCTCTGTGCAGGTGGGCTCTTTGGTGACGGTCCAGTCGCTCCAGAGGTGGCCAAAGTCCAGGGTGAGGGTGGCCGTCTGGTCCACAGTCTGGTCGTTCCGCTCCAGCTCCCCCAGGGTCACCTCTGCCGTGCAGAGGTCCTTGCCCCGGAAGGTGAGGGTGGCATAGGCCGCGCCTTCGGCAGCGCCTGCCGCCCAGGCGTAGCCCAGCTTCAGGCTGCCGTCATGGTGCTGATAGCTGACCACCTCTGCCTGGCCCTGGATGCGTTCCAGGGTCAGAAGGGCCGGGTCATAGGTCAGCTCGATGACGCCATTGGTCTGGCCGGGGGCTGCGGTGAGGGGCAGGGTCACCAGATCAGAGGGCTCCTGCTCCTCCGCTGCCACAGAGATGGCACTCTGGAGGGCGCCGTCTGCCGGGGTGGGTTCGGGCTCCGTGGTCAGGGCTTCCATCGGGGCGAAGGTCTGGGTCTCGGTGGAGAACTCCGGCTGGGGCAGGGCGGCAGGCTCTGCGCCGAAGACCTGGCCGTCATAGAGGGCAACGGGGCCAACGCCTTCGCCCATGTCACCCAGGAGGGTGCTCTCATAGCTTTCTGTGAAGGCATTGTAAGTCAGCCGCCAAATTTGGGTGGTGTCGCCGGTGTAGTAGGAGAGGAAGAGAGTCCCGGTCTCCTGGTCGGCCCATAGGGAGCAGTTCATCTGCTCGTCCCGGATGCGGAAGTCCAGGGCGGGGAGATCGGTGCTGACATAAGGAACGGTCTCGTATAAAACACCAAGCGACATCCAATCTTGGGCAATATAGGCTTTCCAAATGTTGCCAAGGTCATCTAGCAGATACATCAACTGTGCCTCGGTAAAGACACTGCCTTGATACATACTGGTACCGCCAGCCGCCATTGCAACTAAGGTACTGGCTCCGCTTTTGTATACTTCGGGTGTGACCATCAGGAAGGTGGGATTCAGGGGATCCATGGGAGCAGACAAGTATCCGTCATACAACCAAACCATTTGGGGATTTTCCGCAGTACTATGGAGGTCACTGAAGGCCATAGACCACATGGGATAGGAGACGCCACAATTGGCAGTTGCCAGGACCTTCCCTGTGACGGGGTCAACTTGATGCGTGAGGAATTCGTTGTGTTCGTTTCGTTTAGCGTCAACGGCGTACATGTTTTTGCTGTTGGGCTCCATGGCTGCGTCAGACACGGCCATGTCCAAGGCGCCTCCGGCAGTCCAGCTGTCGCCATTTCTCATGTCCCAGGTGAACAGACGGCTTTCTCCGGAGGGAGTCTGCACCACGCCTTGGAGCAGTACCTGGGGGTTCTCTACTGTCACAGTGCAGGAGGTGGCCTTGGACGGGTCAGCAACTGCTGTGGCGGTAATGCTCGCTTCTCCGTTGCGGTGGGCCGTGATGTTGCCGTCCGCGTCCACAGAAGCCACTGCCGGGTTGGAGCTGGTCCAGGTGAGGCTGCGGTCCGTGACGCTCCAGGGCTGCACCGCTGCCCGCAGGAGCCTCTCCTCTCCCGGAATCAGGGTCAGCCCAGTCTCTTCCAGCTGTACCCCCGCAATCTCTTCTGCAGGAGCGGGCCACTGGACAGCAGCTCCTTTTTCGGGCAGAGTCAGACAAGACAGATGCCGGTACTCAGTAGATGTCAATGTCATTTGCGAAATGGAATAGCTGCTCATCAGCTGGTTTTCAACGTCATACGAATAGATGTCATTATACAGATGCTCAAACTGTCCGCCGTGGGTGTAGAACCGGTAGTACGAGGCCCAATAAATCCGGCCATCATTGGGGTTCCACTCCAGAGACTGCACCTCTGTATTCGTCTGCCATTGGCGGGTGAGAATTTCCGGGCTGGACAGGGTCTCCAGGGTAAACCGGCAGAGGTTGCCCGATTCATATCCGTCAGACCACTTGGTGCCGTAAACGATGCTATAGAAGTTCCCTTGGCCGTCACAGGCCAGGGTGTTGGTCTCCACGCCAATCTGGCCAATGTACTGTACGTTGGCAGTCATCCGGTCCACGGCATAGAGCTCGCTTTCCTTGGTCACGCCGTACAGGGTATCGTCTGCCCGGCTGAAGGCCAGGTCGGTCAGCTGGAGGCCCATAGCGCCCACATAGATCATGTCGGCAGGATGCTCGGTGTCGATGACATACAGGTGACCTGCATTGGTAGCGGCATACATGAGGCCGTAGACGTCCGAGGCCGCATAAAAGGTTTCTTCCGAAGCCAGGATGCCCAACATGGTCTCCTCAGGCGTGGGGTTGTACACATGTCCCAGGTCTTCTCCAAAGTCAAAACTGACCAGCTGGTTGCTGAAGAGCTCAAAGGCAAACGCCTCGGGTGGCTCGGGCTGCGTTCCCAGGGGAAGCTCTACCTGATAGGTGGATGTGTTGCCCGCATAGTCACTCACTTCCAGCCAGAAATGCTTGCCGTTGACCTCGGACAGGTCCAGCTGGAAGGAGGCGGTCTCCCCAGCCGTCTCCTGGTTGGAGCCAGTGATGGCCAGGGTGTTGAAGCCGCCGGAGGTACACAGCGCCACACCGGCGATGTACTGGTTGTCCTGTGCCGTGACAGTCATGGTGTTGCTGACCAGGTTGTAGGAGATTTCCAAAATTTCCGGCGCGGTGTTATCAATGGTCAGAGGAACCGTTCGGATCGCGCCCTTGCCCAGGGCGTCCCAGTCTGTGGCGCCGTCTTCGTGGACATACAGCTCCGGGGCCAGCTCCAGGGTGAACTCCAGATGCGTCCCCTCAGGGAGGCCTTCGCCCTTGTATTTCACCGGGAGCTGCACGGAGGTATTGCCCCACATCCCTACAGAGGGCACATAGAAGGCAGCCAGGACCGCGCCCAGCTCCTCCTGCTGGAGGACCTCCTGGGTGTCGGTGTTGCGGATGGTAATTCTGGCATTGCCCACATTGCGGATGAGCGTCAAGGCCCAGGTGTCCAGCAGGTCGCCCCGCAGGTTGTTCATGGCGTTCCGCTCCGGCATGTAAACGGGATCGGGAACCATGCTGTTGCCACCCACGTAATACTGCGTACCGGCATTTCCCTTGGGCCGCTTCAGCAGGGAGTTTCCAAAGGCAGCTACATAAAATTGTTTTACATCCTCTCCGGTTTCAAAGGTTTGGTGAGAACCCACATCCAGCATGGAGGGGTCGGACCAGTTGCCGTAGAAGCCCAGAAGGGGGATGGAGTGGGTGGGCAGAATCAGCCCTTCGGCAGTGGGGGCGGGGGTGGCATAGACGAAGCCCTCTACATAAGCGCCGTTGGCGAAGTTCCGGTCCAGCTTTGCCTTCTGGCTGTCGGTGAGACGCATCTCCACAGTGACAGTCACGCTGCCGGAGGCAGGCACGGTGACCACGCCGGAATTCAGCATCTGCAGAAGCGCATGTACATCATAAGAGGTGACTGCGCCGTCTTCATTCAGGTCGGCGGAAGCTTGATTTGCGGTGAGCTCCGTCCCCAGGATCACATGGTCCATGAGGAGCTGGGCGTCTGCGTGATCGGCCACGCCGTCGCCGTTGAAATCATAGTGGGACAGGTCCCGGACCGGGGTAACTGCCTTCCCGTCTACCAGGAAGGTGATCTGAGCGTCCATGGCCTCGGTGAGGGTGTCCATATAGAGCCCCAGCTCCGTCTGGTCTTTGTCAATGTAATCTTCAAATACCCCTTGGGTGAAGAGATCAGCGGAGAGGGTATAGGGGGTGTCCTGGCCCCGCAGATCGTGGAGGGTGAAGGAGAAGGCGTAGACGCCGGTCCGGTCCGGATCGTCCTTCAGCTCTGCCTTCACCTTGCCGTCAGGCTGGCCATCTACCAGGATGTAGGAGGCAGCGCCGATCGCCTGGTCCACCGCGGCCAGACCTGCGCCCTGGCGGAGGATGGAGTAATAGTAGCCGGAGGCCTCCTCGAGCATGGGCTCCGCAGTGGACATGAGGAGGCTCTGGGTCAAGGCCCGGTTGGTGAGGCCCGGCTGGCTCAGCTTCTGCTCCTCCAGGTACTGCTTTACGAGGGCGGTCAGACCCGCCACCTGGGGAGACGCCATGGAGGTACCGGACATGTAGGTATAAGCATCGGGCTCAAACATGGTCCCCTCCAGGGAATAGATGCTGCCGCCAGGGGCCGTGATTTCCGGCTTCATGCTCAGGTTGCCGGGGACGCCCCAGGAGCTGAAGGAGCTCATGGTGAGATACTGGGAGTCTTTATAATTTGCAACAATTTCGCCATGTACTGTAATGGTACCCGTATAGTAGGTTAGACCGTCTTCTGTCTGCATGGCGGTTCCGGCGGCCTTGACCGCTGCGCCTTCCTCCTGGGTGATCGAAACGCACGGCTGGCTGCGATAGTAGTTAGTCAGGTCCATACGGATGGCGCCGGGCTCGTTGTTGTAAATCACCACTGCTTTTGCCTTCAGGCGGGTGGCTGCGTTTGCCTTATCCACAAAGGAAGTTTCCCCCCGGGAGCAGAAGACGATTTTATCGGTCAAGTCCATACCGGCATAGTCCTCTTTCAGCCCGACCCCATCAATTAGCAGATATTCATACTCCGTACCGGTTCCGGATGTATCTAACGTTCTCATGGAGTCCTGGGAGAACAGCTGCTCGTTATAGAATATCCGTGTTTCCCCAAGCCGGAAGTAGCCGCCAATGGAGCCGTCATTGTCCACAGAGGCAACTGCCAGCGTATTGGTGTAGGTACCGGGAGAACCGGCGGTACTCAGGTTCACATCCTCTGCGTAGAGATTCTTCGGGCGGCTGCCCTCGGCCCAATGGCCGTTGTTACCAGCGGCAACCACCATCACGGTGTCGGTCTTTTCCAGATCGTCCAGGAGCTTCTGGTACACTTCGCTCCGTGCCAGGCCTGCGTAGCTGGAGCCCAGGGACAGGTTCACGCTGTCACAGCCCAGGACAATGGCGTCTTCCAGGGCGGCAAAGTAGTCAGACTCATAAGCGCCGCCGGCGATGCCGAAGACCTTCATCACCAGGATCTGAGAATCCGGGGCGTTGCCCACCACGCCAGTGGCAGTGGCCGCTTCCCGGTAGCCGCCCTCGCCGTCGGGGATGTACCGGTTGGCGTTGGCGATGCCTGCCACGTGGGAGCCGTGGCCGCCCTGCATATCCTCGTCATGGGTCAGGTAGAGGCTGTTGTCAATGTAGTTATATCCAAAGGGCACCTTGGTGCTGGCGTAGAACTCCTCGGCGGTGATGGTGGGCTGCCGCCGGTGGGCGTTCAGCTGGGGCAGAACCTGAGCAATCTCAGCAGCGTCCAGCAGGTCCTTCTCCCGGATGAAGTCCTCCACAGACATGCCGGCCTTCTGGGCGTCTTCCGCAATGGCGTAGTCGAAGGCGCCGGGGTCAAAGGTCTCATGGTCCAGCATCAGGCCGGTGTCGATGACGGCAATCCGGGTGCCTGCGCCGGTGTAGCCCAGCTGCCAGACCTGATTGGCCCCGTTCATCTGGGAGGAGACGGCCATGCTGGGGGAGGCGTCCGCCCCCTCCTGGGTGACAGGGGCGGAATACTGGGTCTCCAGCACCACGTCCTGGACGCCAGGAATTTTGGCAATCTCCTCCACCTTCCCATAGGGAACATTGGCGGAGATGATGTTGGCCGCCAGGGTCAGGTTCCAGACCACGTCCAGGGTCTCGCCGTCCAGGGCCTGCTCCTCAATGGCTGCGGTTACGGCTGCCTGGCGGGTCTCCAGGCGGCCCCGATAGGTGGCAGCTGCCGTGTTGCTGCCAATGGCCTGGGTGGAGAAGCCGGCCGCTACCGTGGACTTCTCCTCCAAAACAATGGATACGCGGACGGAATCCGTGTCGCTGTAAGCAGATGGCTCCAGCTCAGTGGCTTCCATACCAGGTAAGCTGGCGCTGACTTCGCTGCTGTCCACCTGGGTGAAGGCGGGATGCACCACGTCAGCTGCCGCCGCTGCCCCGGTGGGGAGGGCCAGGCTCAGAAGCAGCGCCAGGGTCAACACAGCCGCCAAAAGCCGGTTGGCAGTTCCAGTTTTTCTCATGATCGTACCTCCTGTTGTTTGGTGTGATGCGGAAGGGAGCCGGGGGCGCCGGTCAGCATCCATTCGTTGACTACTGCTGGAAAATTTGCAAGATGACGCTGGGAATATATCCAGTATAATAGCGTTAGCGTAAAAAATCAAGTGGTTTTTCGAAACGAGTCGAAAAAAATAAGCCCCCGCCGGAGCCAAAGGAGTGGCAGCAGCCGGGGGAGCGGGGGTTTCGGGAGAGGAAAACGCCGGAAAGCAGGGAAAATCCCCACCTTCCGGCTGAAATCCCGGGGATCCGGTTCAGAGTATATCCTGCGCTGGGCGTGGGGTGGTTCCTGCCTGCCTCCCCAGGCGTAGGGTGCGGCCTACTGGACCCACCGGCGGGTCAGGCACATGGCCCCGGGGGAGGGCATCGCTCACCGCTCCTGGCGGCGGGCCAGGAGGTCGTGAAATTCCTGCAGAAACCGGGAGATGGCTGGCAGGTCGGCGGCGTAGTAGGTGCGGGACTGTTCCTGCTCCTGCTTCAGCAGACCGCACTTGGACAGGGCGGTGAGGCTGCGGGACATGTCGCCGGTGTTGCACTGGGCCTCCACCGCCAGCTGCTGACAGTAGCCCCGGTCCTGGGCCAGGCGCAGAAGAAGCTCCAGCCGGCTTTTGTTGCCCAGGGTGCGGAAGGTTGCGGCGATGTGCTCTGTGTCATCGCCAAACATCTGCTGGGAGCAGACGGCTGCGATGGAGCAGCCGAAGACATAGAGGCTGCGGCCCGGGTGCAGAACAGAGTTCTGGGTTTCGAACTGGAGCTCCGTGCAGGCCATGAGAGAAAAGCAGACCCTGCGGTGAGGGTTGACCGGGGGAGACCGGTAGCCCATTTTGGAACCGGCGCAAAAGGACTCCGGGGAGATGGTTTGAAATTGCTCCGCCCAATAGGCCCCCAGGCTCTCCATCAGCCAGGGGCGCTCCGCCAGCTGCTCCTCCAGACGCCGGGCGTAGGGGGTGATGAGCCCCACCAGCCGGTCCAGATTGCCCGTATAATCCTCATAGAGGTTTAAAACCTCCATGGAAAGGTCCCCGGGCAGATGCAGACGGTACAGCTGGCGAAAGAAGCTCTCCTGGGCTTCTCCGGCGGGCAGGGGAATGAAGGAAATCCCGCATGTATCGGGGGCCAGCCGGAAGCCGCGCGCTTGGAGACACCGCCAGTCCTCTTTCAGGGCCTCGGCCTCCTCCTCCAGCTTAGGCGACCGCCACTCGATGAAGGGGTGGGTCAGCACCCGGGCCAGGTTGGTGAGGTCGCTGGGGCCGCTGAGCTCCCGCTTGGAGAAGAAGTACTGCATGTCCGGATCCTCCCGGTCCACGTCCGCGCAGACTTGCTCCAGGATCTCCTGCAGGCACTCCAGCCGCCTGCGCCAGGTCTCGTCCAGGCCGCTGCGGTAGAGCCGCAGCAGGGTGTCCCGGATGTCCAGCATGGAAATGCGGTTGACATATTTTGTCAGCATGGCAATGGTTTCATAGAGCATGTATGGTTGGGTGTCCAAAATGAGTTCCATGGTTACCTCCCGGCGGGTCAGCCTCAGGCGTGATACAAATTGTGTCACAGATTGCATTTCCTGCATTATAAGCCTCAAATACCGCCCATGTCAAGTGGTGTTGCGGAAGGGCAAGAGCCGGCAGGGCCGGAGAAAACCGGTGGGGGCCTCTGGAATTTGTTCACAATTTCTTCTGTCTTTTTCCCGTGCCCTATGGTATAATACAATTTGAATTTTGAATTGGCATCTTAGCCCAGGGGGCGGAGATGGGAGAAAAGACATTCATGGGCCGGAAGGCGGCATGTGGAAATTTGTTTTCGTAGGAAAGGGCAAAACGACCATGGGAATCATGAGTAAAATTTTTGGAACCCGCTCTCAGCGGGAGGTGAAGCGGCTGCAGCCGCTGGTTGGGCAGATTGAGGCGCTGGGGCCTGCCTGCCAAAAGCTGTCCGATGGGGACCTGGCGGCGAAAACCAAGGAGTTCCAGCAGCGGTATCAGAACGGAGAGACCTTGGATGCCCTCCTGCCGGAGGCCTTTGCAGTCTGCCGGGAGGCGGCGGACCGGGTTTTGGGCATGCGACCCTACCCGGTGCAGCTGATCGGCGGCATCGTGCTCCATCAGGGCCGGATTGCAGAAATGAAAACCGGCGAGGGCAAGACCCTGGTGGCCATTCTGCCCGCTTACCTGAACGCCCTGGCGGGGAAGGGCGTCCACATCGTCACCGTGAACGAATACCTGGCCAAGCGCGACTCGGAGTGGATGGGCAAGGTCTACCGGTTCCTGGGCCTCACCGTGGGCCTGGTCATCCCCGGTATGACCTCCCCGGAGCGGAAGAAGGCCTACGCCGCTGACATCACCTACTGCACCAACAATGAGCTGGGCTTTGACTACCTCCGGGACAATATGGCCATTTACAAAGAGGAGCTGGTCCAGCGCGGCCACAGCTTTGCCATTGTGGACGAGGTGGACTCCATCCTCATCGATGAGGCCCGGACCCCCCTCATCATTTCCGGCAAGGGGGAGGCCTCTACCAAGCTCTATGAAATGGCGGATTTCTTCGTCTCCGGCCTGCGGAAGCTGGTCTTTGCCAAGACCGACGAGAAGGAGGCCCAGGACGATTACGACTGCGATTACATCGTGGACGAGAAGAACCGCTCCGTGTCCCTCACCGCCTCTGGCATTGCCAAGGCGGAGCAGTTCTTCGGCGTGGAAAATCTGGCGGACCCGGACAACACCACCCTGAACCACCACATCAACCAGGCCATGAAGGCTCGGGGCCTCATGAAGAAGGACATTGACTATGTGGTGAAGGATGGCCAGATCATCATTGTGGATGAATTCACCGGCCGCCTGATGTATGGCCGCCGGTACAACGAGGGCCTGCATCAGGCCATTGAGGCCAAGGAAGGGGTCACCGTTGCCAACGAGTCCAAGACCCTGGCCACCATCACCTTCCAGAATTTCTTCCGCCTGTATGACAAGCTCTCCGGCATGACCGGCACGGCCCTCACCGAGGAGGAGGAATTCTCCGCCATTTACAAGCTGGACGTGGTGGAAATCCCCACCAACCGCCCGGTGATTCGGGTGGACCACTCCGATGTGGTGTACAAAAACGAGGCGGGGAAGCTCCGGGCCATTGTCCGTCAGGTCCAGGAGTGCCACGCCAAGGGGCAGCCGGTGCTGGTGGGTACCATTTCCATTGAGAAAAGCGAACTGGTTTCCCGGATGCTGAAGCGGGAAAACGTGCCCCACACGGTGCTGAACGCCAAGTACCATGAGAAGGAGGCCCAGATTGTGGCCCAGGCCGGTAAGCTGGGGGCCGTGACCATCGCCACCAACATGGCCGGACGTGGTACGGACATTATGCTGGGCGGCAACGCGGAATACCTGGCCCTCCATGATTTGCGGAAGCAGGATGTGCCGGAGGAGCTGCTGGCCGAGGCCAATTCCTACGCCGAGACGGACAATCCCGAGATTCTGGACGTCCGCCGCCGGTATGAGGAGCTGCTGGCCAGCTATAAGAAGGAAATTTCCGTGGAGGCGGACCAGGTCCGGGCAGCCGGGGGCCTGTTCATCATCGGCACCGAGCGCCACGAGTCCCGGCGAATTGACAACCAGCTCCGCGGCCGTTCCGGACGGCAGGGAGACCCTGGCGAGAGCCGGTTCTACCTGAGCCTGGAGGACGATGTGATGCGTCTGTTCGGCTCCGAGCGAATCATGGGCATGATGGAGACTCTGGGCATCGATGAGGACACCCCCATTGACCAGAAGATCCTCTCCAACGCCGTGGAGTCTGCCCAGCGGAACGTAGAGGGCCGGAACTTCCGGGCCAGAAAGAACGTTCTGGAATATGACGACGTGATGAACACCCAGCGTGAGGTGATCTATGCCCAGCGGCGGAAGGTGCTGGACGGGGAGAACCTGCGGGACAATGTGCTGTCCATGCTCCGCCAGGTGGTGGAGGGCCAGGTGACCACGGAAATGGCCGAAACCGGGGGCCTCCATACCCCAGAGCAGATGACGGCCCTGCTGACCCACTTCGAAAACATCTATTTCCCCAAGGGCGCCTGCCAGGGTGAGGACTGGACCAAGCTGTCCCGGGAGGACCTGACCGACCGGCTGTACCAGCTGGCCCTGGACACCTACACCAAGAAGGAGCAATTCTACGGCGAGCCCATGATGCGGGAGCTGGAGCGGGTGGTGATGCTCCGGGTGGTGGATGAGTACTGGATGGACCAGATTGACGCCATGGACGACCTGAAGCAGGGCATTACCCTCCGGGCCTATGCCCAGGAGGACCCGGTGGTGGCCTATAAGCGGGAAGGCTATGAGATGTTTGAGGCCATGATCCAGGCCATTCGGGAGGAGACGGTGCGCCGGATTTTCCTGGCCCGGATTCAGACCAACGAGGAGCTGAAGCGGGAGAAGGTGGCCAAGGAGGCCGCTGCAGTCAGCGCCAGCGACAAGACCGTGAAGCAGCAGCCGGTGCGTAAGGCCAAAAAGGTAGGCCCCAACGACCCCTGCCCCTGCGGCAGTGGCAAAAAGTACAAAAAATGCTGCCGGGACAAGGACATTGCTGAGGGACGGGCATAACCGCCCCTCCTCTGGCGCCCCTGGGTCCGGGAGGCTGCACCCTACCCGGGCTCCGTGTAATCAGAACCTGGAAGGCCGGACGCCATGCGCCTATGCCCTCCGGGGAAAGACACGGCGCTTCAGCGGGTGACCTTGCCCTTTTTGGAAAGGAGTCGCTTTGGAATTTGAAATTGTAACACGGGGCGCTCTGGAGTATGTCCGGAGCCGGCTTCTCCAGGATGCGCCTCATTGCTTCTCCACCCGGTTGGGGGGCGTGAGCGCCGGGAGCTTGGCCAGCTTGAATCTGGGCATTCACCGGGGCGACCAGCCGGAGCGGGTGCTGAGAAACTACGAGATCCTGGGGCAGGCCGTGGGCTTTGCCCCCGAGCAGACGGTGTTTACCCGGCAGACCCATACGGATATTGTGGCCCGGGTGGGCCGGGAAAACCGGGGGGAGGGTCTGTTCCGCCCGGTGGAGCCGGAACGGGACGGCCTTGTGACGGATGAGCCGGGGGTGACCCTGACGATTTTTACCGCCGATTGCACCCCCATTTTGTTTTATGACCCGGTCCGCCAGGCGGTGGGAGCGGCTCACGCCGGGTGGCGGGGGACGGCGGCCGGGATTGCCGCCCGGACGGTGGAGGCCATGACCCGGGAGTTCGGCAGCGACCCGGCGGATATCCGGGCGGCCATTGGCCCCTGCATCAGCCGGTGCTGCTTTGAGACGGAGGCCGATGTGCCCACCGCCATGAAGGAGGCTCTGGGAGCCGAGGCAGAGACGGCCATTTCCGGCAGCGGCCCCAAATACCATGTGGACCTGAAGGCCCTGAACCGGATTTGGCTCCGGCGTGCGGGAGTCCGGCAGATTGCCATATGCCCGGACTGCACCGCTTGCCTGCCCCACCGGTACTGGTCCCACCGGGTGACCCGGGGGGATCGGGGCTCTATGGCCAGCTTCATTCAACTGCCGCAGGAGGGATTGTGATGCCAAGGTCCATTCGATTCCTCGCCATTGCCCTGTGCCTGTGCCTCCTGGCGGGCTGCACCCCAGGGCCGGAGACGCCGGAGACGGCTCCCACCGGGCAGGGGGAGACGGCCACGGAGCCCCCCGGGGAGGACCGGGCCAAGAGCTTCGGCCTGACCTATCAGCCGGAGGCCGGCTGCAACCCCTACACCTGCACCCGGCTGGCCAACCGGCCTCTCATCTCCTTGATGTACCAGGGCCTGTTTTCTGTGACCTCCCAGTACCGGGCGGAGCCGGTGCTGTGCGAGCGCTACAGCTGCACCTCCGACCGAAAGACCTACCGCTTCCAGCTGGCGGAGGCCACCTTTTCCGACGGCTCGCCTCTGACGGCCCAGGATGTGGCGGCCAGTCTGGAGGCGGCAAAGGGCAGCCCGGTGTACGGCGACCGCCTGCGCCATGTGACGAAAATCACCCCGGAGGGGGACCAGGTGACCCTGACTCTGGATACGCCCTATGACAATTTGCCCGTCCTTCTGGACATTCCCATTGTGCGGTCCGGCGATGTGGAGGCGAAGGAACCCCTGGGCACCGGCCCCTACGCCATGGACGCCGGGGGAACGGCCCTGAACCGCCGCCGGGACTGGTGGAGCGAGTATCCCCCGGCGGTGGAGTTTGACACCATCGCCCTGTCCCAGACCTCCACGCCCTCGGAGATTCGGGACCAATTTGAATTTGGCCAGACGGACCTGGTTTGCGGGGACCCGGGCTCTGCCGCCTACGTGGAGTACCGCTGCGACTATGAGCTGTGGGACTGCGCCACGGGGATTCTCCTGTACCTGGGCTGCAACCGGGGCGGCAGCAGCCCCTTTGCCAACGGGACGGTGCGGGCGGCCCTCACCCACGGGGTGGACCGGGCAGCCCTGATGGAGGTGTACCGGGGCTTTGCACAGGAGGCCTATCTTCCGGCCTCTCCAGAGGCGGACTGCTATGACAGCGCCTTGGCGGCCTCCTATGGCTATGATCCCGCCGCCTTTTCCGGCGCCCTGGGAGAGGCGGGGCTGCAGAACACCAGGGCCACCCTCCTGGTGTGCAGCGATCAGCCTGTGCGGGTGACGGCTGCCCAGACTGTGGCGGACGGTCTCACCGCCTGCGGCCTGGAGGTGACGGTGAACGCCCTGGAGGGAGAGAAATATCAGGAGGCGCTCCAGGCTGGAAATTTCGATTTTTATTTGGGAGAGGTGCGCCTGTCTCCCAATTTCGACCTCTCGCCCTTCTTCCAGGAGAATGGAACCCTGCCCTATGGCGGGATGAGTGACCCGGAGCTTTACGCCCTGTGCCTGAAGGCCTTGGAAAGCAGCGGCAACTATCCCGCGCTCCATGAGGCGGTGATGGAAAGTGGGCAGCTGTGCCCCCTCCTCTTCCGGACCTATGCGGTTTTTGCCACCAGAGGGACGGTTTCGGGGCTGCTGCCGGGATTGGACAGCGTCTTCCACACCTCCAACAGCCGCCAGCTGGCCGATGCCCGCTCCGAATGGGAGGGACCGGACCTGACTACGCCCCCGGAGGAGACGGAAGCGCCAACGGAAGAAGGCCAGCCGGAGGAACGGGAAACGCCAACGGAGGAAGAATGGCCGGAGGAACCACCTGAGGAAACGCCGACGGAGGAAGAGCTGCCGGAGGAACCACCCGGGGAAACGCCGGCGGAGGAAGATTTGCCGGAAGAGCCAACGGAGGAAGACACACCGGAAGAGTAGGGCCATCCCTTTGTATGGGCGCCATCCGGCGCAATGGACAAAAGATGGGGATGTCATTTTGGCAACAGCCCCCTTCAAAAGTGAAAGACAGCGGGAGAAGACACGGAAATTTGTGTCTTCTCCCGCTCACATATGAGGGAAGCTATTTTGCAACAGACCAAAAGGAGATGGACAGCCTACAGAAGGAAATAGCCAATGAGGCCGATGACCAGGAGCTGGATGGGGTAGGCGGCGTAATAGATCCACTTGGGGAACATGCTGGGTCCCGGGCGGTGGAAGTGGATCAGCAGGACGCTGAGGGAGGCGGGGATGGTGGCAAGGCCCAGGACGGCCACCAGAATGTCCCGCCACAGGGGGCGCTCCCGAAGGAAGTACATGGCGGTCATAGCCAGTACCACCAGGATGCCCAGCTGGGTCTGGAACAGGAAGGTCCAAAGCACCGCCCCCACGGGGAACAGCACCTGGAGGGCCCGGCCGTTTTCCCGGGCTTCGGCCACCTCCTGGACCATGTACAGGGCCACCAGGCCGATGAGCAGGGAGAACAGAAAGTTCTGACTGGACCAGTCCACCCACTTGCCGGACATGGCCAGGTCATAGGGGACCTCGCTGACCAGGGCTGTGATGAGGAGCCTCAGGGCGTACCGGGGGAAGCTGGAGGTGTTTTGCAGCCCCTCCACTGCCAGGTAGGCAAAAATGGGCCAGGCCAGGGAGACCATGCCCTTGCTGAGCACGGACCAGGCCAGCACCTGGGCGGCGTTCTGATCCGTCTGGATCAGGTCCCACAGCTCCAGCCGGGTCTGGCCTCCCATGTTCAGCAGGCCATTTTGCAGCAGCGCAACGCCCACGGTGCCCTGCACCGTGAGCAAAAGGCCGATGATTTTCAGCATATCGGTGCCGATATACCGCCTGGGTTCCCGGCGGCGAAGCCGGGGTGCGTTTCCTTGTGCCATAAGGCGCCTCCTTTGTGGATGTTTAGATTTCGGTGAAAAGCCGTAGGGTGCGGCGGCAGATACGGATCGGGCAGGCGTGCACGTCCCTTCAGCGGGTGTGTCCAGAAGGCTGCGCCCACCGTGGGCCCTGGGGAACCAACCTGTATGGGCCGGAAGGGTGCACCTACCCCCGGGGATTTTTACACCGGGGTTACCGCTGCCCTGCCGGCTGCTTCTGCCGGGTGACGGCAGGGAAGTGGCCCCGGAGGGCCCGGGTGACCTGGCGCAGCAGGGGGTACCACCCCCGGGCGCTATTTCCCAGGGGGAAGTCCGTCACCAGCCAGGGGCAGGCGGGCAGGCGCATCCGGTCAAACCGGCGGGCAAACTGCCGGTCTATCCCCAGGGCCAGGGCATAGGGGGCCATGTCATAGTAGTATCCCGGGTTTTGCCGGAGAATCCGGTGGAGCTGCTTCCGGTCCACGGTGCACAGGTACCGCCGCAGGCCCAGGAGAGCCGCGAGGGTTTGCCGCCCCTCCTCACTGCGCCGCCCGCCAAAGAGGACCAGAAGGCCCAAAAGGCACTGGACGAGGCAGCACACCAGGGCAAGCCCCAGGCACCCGGCCAGGAGTCCCGTGGCCAGGAGGAAGACGCAGGAGGCCAGGGCCAGAAGCCCCGGCCGCCGCTCCCAGGACAGGAAGCTGCGGAAGCCGTCTTGGAGGAGCCAGGCCGCTGCGGCCCAGCTCAGGCCCCACAGGATCACCAGGGCAATCCGCCAGGACGCCCCCGGCGCCCCCAGGTCGCCCGCTGCCACACCGGCCCACAGGCCCATGAGGCCTCCCAGGAGCCGGACCCAAAGGGGACTGCCGCCCGGCTGGAACTGGCCCTGGACCCGGGGGGAGGCGGCAGCGGTCCGCTTTTGCAGGGCCTGGAACCGCTCTCCGCCTCCGTCGGCCAGCAGCTCCCGGCCAAAGAGGGCCTGGAACAGGCCCCGCTCGTAGGCACTGCGCTCATTGCCCATGTCCATTCGCTTGTGAAGGGTCACCGCCCAGTCCTGGCCCACGTGGATGATGAGGTACCCCAGCTGAGCCCAGGACACCACCATGAGGGGCAGGTCCGGGCTCCGGGCCAGGAGGCGGCAGCCCACCTCCCCGGGGCCCACCCCCACCGGGGCCTGGGCCTGAACCGCCCCCCGCACCGGCCGCCACCGCAGCCGAAGCAGCCAGTACAGCAGGGCCAGGAGGCCAAAGCCCAGGGCGGCCAGGCGGGCTATGGCGTAGAGCTTGCCCACCTGGTAGCTCCGGGGGAAGAGGTCCGGGGAGGCCTCCATGGTGAGGGTCAGGCTGTCCTGATCCCGCAGGACGGTGTTCACTGAGCCTGCAATCTCTGGGCCGGAGATGGAGACGGTCATGTAATTGTCCACGTCTTCCCCATAGTAGCCGCTGGTGAAGGACGGCGTCTCCGAGAAAGCGCCAGGGAGGGTCACCCGGAAGGTCAGCCGGTCTACGGGGCAGGCCAGGCCCTCCGGGGCCAGGGGCAGGCGGAGGATTCGCGATTCCCCCTCCTGGATGCAGGAGGGGAGGGTGTAGGTGAGGGTGAAGGTCTGAACGCCCCGGAATCCGGCGGGGCTTTCCAGCACCAAGGCCTGGATGTTGTCCAGCCTCTGGACCTTGGCTGCCGCGCCATTCACTGTGGCGTCCTGTGCTCCGGAACCCACGGGGAGCACCAGGCGCTCCGGGCCGTCCAAATCCAGGACGAGCTTCACTGCCATCCGGCAGGAGCCGTCCCCATTCACCACGGCGGTCACCTCCATGGTGTTCTCCGCCTCTGCGCCCCATACCGGCAGCGTGAAAAGCAGCAGACACAGAACCGCCAATAATAACCGTCTCACACGGACACCTCCTTTTTTGCAGTATTGTACCATGACAGGGGAGAAATTGCAATCATCTTGCCATGTTTTGGCCACTGCTGGCCCATTCAGGGGTCGCCAGATTTGCGCCCCTGCCTCCTCCGGGGCAGACGGGAGCCACGGTCCGCCCCCTGCGGGAGGCCGCGGCCTACCGCCTTGGAGGGGGGCGGGATTGGAAGGACCTTTTGGATTTTGTGCAGAAGGCCGGAATTGGAATGTATATTTTGGTTGCATTTTTGCAACTTGGCGAAATTATGCTTGCAATTCTGTAAATGATGGTGTAAGATATAGGCAGCATACCGCAGAGTCCAGGGAAGCAGCTTGAACAGTAACGAGATGCAGTGGCAGCTGGTTTCGGGAAGGGGAGAGGCGGAACCTGTGGCTTTGGGGTGCAGAACAATTTAGGCCCCCGGCGGATTTTCCAGCCGGGCCCACGGAAAGGATGAGACATCATGAGAAAATTGCTATCCGGACTTCTCGTTCTGGTCATGCTGGTGGCTCTGCTGCCGGTGACCGCCCTTGCGGCACAGGAAGCCGGACCGGTGGCGGCCAGCGCGGTTCTGGAGAACGGGACCGTGACCCTGACCCTCACTGCAGGGGAGGAGACCACCAGCGGTAGGCTGACGGTCGCCTACGACAAGGAGCTCCTCACCTATGCCGGTCTGGAGACGAAGGGAACCGTCACCAGTGAGGAAGCTGGGGAGGGCGCCGTGACCTTCGGCTACGCCGCCTCCGGCAAAGACGCCCTGGCAGCCGGCAGCGTGGTGGCCACGGTGCGGTTTACCGCCAAGAGCGCTCTGCCTGCCACCCGGCTGACGGTGACGGTGGAGGACTTCAACGCCCGGGAGGGCCTCCATCTGGAGCTGCCCGCTGTGCTTGTGGGCGAGCTGCCCTTTACGGACGTGTCCGAGGGAGACTGGTACTACGATGCGGTGGCCTATGTGTGGCAGGAGGGCCTCTTCCAGGGGATGGATGAGACCACCTTTGCTCCCAACCTGGCCATGACCCGGGCCATGTTCGTCACCGTCCTGGGCCGCATGGCCGGGGTGGAGGAGGACCGGACCGCCACCTCCAAGTTCACCGATGTGAAGGCCGGCAGCTACTACGCCGGGTACGTGGCTTGGGCGGCGGAGCAGGATATCGTCCGTGGCACCTCCGAGACCACCTTCAGCCCCAACGCCAAGGTGACCCGGGAGCAGATGGCCACCATGATGTACCGTTACGCCAAGGCCCAGGGCCTGGACGTGACCGGCGGCAGCGAGGATGTGCTGGACGGCTTCGCCGACAGCGGCCGCATCAACGGCTGGGCCAAGGAGGCCATGATTTGGGCCGTGAGCCAGAAGCTCCTGGAGGGCACCGGCGCAGGCCTGGAGCCCCAGGCCTACGGCACCCGTGCCCAGAGCGCCCAGATCATCCTGAACTTCAGCCTGTATGTGGGCTGAAGGTCTGCCAACACTTAAGAATCAGAAAGGAAGAATGATCATGAAGCATTCCCGTCTGAAGCGCGTGTTGGCTCTGGTTCTGGTTGCCGCCCTGATTTGCGGCATGAACCTGAGCAGCGCCTACGCGGTGGAAGCCGCTTCCACTCCCGTGACCTTCCAGGAGCTGGACCCCAGCCAGGTCTCTGCGGAGCTGGTAAACACCCAGGGCGACACGGTCCAGCTGGACAGCGCCGAGCCCTATGAAGCAACCGAACTGGTCCGGGCTATGATTGTCCTGGAGCAGGACTCCACCCTGACTGTCATGCAGGCCTCCGGCGAGGCCCTCACCAGCCAGGCGGCCGTCCAGTACCGTCAGAAGCTGGACCGGGCCCAGGAGCAGATGGCCAGCCGGATCTCCCGCCAGTGCCTGGCCGGGGAGCCCCTGGACGTGGTCTGGAACCTGACCCTGTCTGCCAACGCCATTTCTGCCAACGTGGCCTATGGCAAGCTGGAGGAAATCCGTCAGGTGCCCGGTGTGAAGGCCGTGTATCTGGAGACCCGGTATGAGCCCATGACCCAGGCCGACACCAGCAATGTGGTGGCCCAGCAGATGACCGGCGCCGCCAGCGTGCAGCAGGACGCCGGCTACACCGGCGCAGGGGCCCGGATTGCCGTGGTGGACACCGGCACGGATACGGACCACCAGTCCTTCTCTAACGCCGCCTGGGAGTATTCCCTGAAGCTCCAGGCAGAGAAGAAGGGGATGAGCCTGGAGGACTACATGGCCTCTCTGGACCTGATGGACGCCGAGGAGATTGCCGGGGTCCTGAGCCAGCTCCATGTGGCCAAGCGGGACGGGAACCTCACTGGAGAGGACCTGTACCTGAACGGCAAGCTGCCCTTTGTCTTCAACTACATCGACGGCGACCTGGATGTGACCCATGACAACGACGAGCAGGGTGAGCACGGCTCTCACGTGGCCGGTATCACCTCCGCCGGTGACTACATCCCCACCAAGGACGCCAGCATCTATGACTTCGACGGCGACGGCGACCTGGATCAGGCCGATGCCCAGGCCCTCATGGACCACGTGGTGAAGGGGTCCGAAATTCACAGCGCCGAGTATGCCGACCTCAGCGGCAACGGCAGCGTGTCCGCCTATGACGTCCACCTGCTCCTGGACCAGCTGGAGGGCTATGAGGAGGACGGTACCCTGTACGTCTCCGCCGCCCAGGCCGTGGGCGTCACCGGCGTGGCTCCCGACGCACAGCTCATCACCATGAAGGTCTTCGGCAAGAAGGGCGGCGCTTACTCCAGCGACTACATGGCTGCTGTGGAGGACGCTGTGGTTCTGGGCTGCGACACGGTGAACCTGTCCCTGGGCGCCCCCTATCCCGGCTTTGTCACCGCCCATGAAGATGCGGAGGAGGGCTCCGCGTTTGTGGACCGGATCATGGAAGAGCTTTCCGAGACCGGCATCATCATGTGCGTGGCCGCCGGTAACGACGGCAACTGGGCCGACCAGGACGAGGCCTTCGGCCTCATGTACACCGATGAGGCCGGTACCCACAGAGTCTCCAGCCCCTCTACTTACGAGAACGCCCTGTCTGTGGCCAGCGTGGACAACGTGGGCTTCGTGTCCGAGTATGAGAGCCTCTTCATCTCCGCCTCCGGCGACGCCTTTGAGCCGGCCGTCGAGAAGACCCCCAACGGCGTGCAGCGGGAGTGGAAGAGCCTGGACGAGGCCGGGGAAGGCACCACCTATGAAGTGGTCTTCCTGGGCGATCCCTCCAACCTCTTTGCAGGCAAGACCCAGACCGACGAGCGGATCTACGCCGCTTCTGCCCAGGACTTTGCAGGCTTCGACTTCACCGGCAAGGTGGTCCTGACAGCCCGGGGAAACCAGGTCCTGTTTGCGGACAAGCATCAGAACGCACAGGCTGCCGGCGCTGCCGCCGCCCTCATTTACAATAATGTCAGCGGCGCGCTCAACGCCTCCATCGAGGGCTCCACCGCCACCATCCCCTGCGGCGGCCTGTCCATGGAAGACGCCCAGGCCATCTTCGCCCTGTGCCAGAAGAACGAGGCCGGCCTCTACACCTGCACCCTCAAGGTGACCAACGGCCTCCACGTGAACAACGGCGAAGACGTGAAGTACCCCACCATGAGCGACTTCTCCTCCTGGGGCACGACCGACGACCTCACCATTAAGCCGGAAATCACCGCCCCCGGCGGCAACATCTACTCGGTCAACGGCCTGTTGAAGGAAACCGACGGCTATGAAGTCATGTCCGGTACCTCCATGGCCACCCCCCATGTGGCGGGCCTGGTGGCTCTGGCGGAGCAGTACGTTCGGGAGGCGGGCCTGCTGAGCAAGGCCCAGGCCGTGACGGGCAACGAGAAGCTGTCCCAGCGGAACCTCATCCAGTCCCTGCTCATGTCCACCGCCATGCCTCTGATCGAAGAGAGCACCGGCCTGGAGTATTCCGTCCGGAATCAGGGCGCAGGCCTGGCCAACGTGCAGAACCTGGTGAAGGCCCAGTCCATGATCCTGGTGGACGGCCAGCCCGACGGCAAGGTGAAGGCGGAGCTGGGCGACGGCGAGACCGGCTGGAGCTTCTCCTTCCGGCTGTACAACCTGAGCGCTGCCGACAGAACCTATACCCTGGATGCCTCCATGCTCACCACGGACACCGTGACAGCGGAAGCCGAGGGCAAGACCTATAACCTCAGCGCCGACCAGATGGCCGCACTGGGTGCAGAGCTCACCTACACAGGCGAGGCTGTGGCCGACGGCCGGGTCACCGTTCCCGCCGGTGGCTCCGCCCAGGTCAAGGTGGAGATTCAGATCCCCGCCAAGGCCGTAGAGCACATGAAGGCCCTGGGCTATGCCAACGGCTTCTATGTGGAGGGCTTTGTCTACGTCCGTCCGGAGGCTGACGCCGAGGGCGCTCTGGATGTGACCCACTCCATCCCGGTCCTGGGCTGGTACGGCAACTGGACCGATCCGTCCATGTTTGACACCGGCTCTTACCTGGAATACGCCTACGGCACCCTCCAGCGGCCCAGCCACATCAACACGAATGTGAAGAACGCCATGACCTGGTGCCCCAAGGGTTACGGCGCGGGCCTGTACTACACCGGCAACATCTACGGCTCCTACAGCGAATCCACCGGTCTGGTGGGCGACCAGCACTACTACCCTGAGCGCAACGCCCTCAGCACCCGGCCGGAGAGCCAGTGGCAATTCTATGCCCTGTTCCCCACCCTGATCCGCAACGCCACCGATGTGGAGGTCCGGATCACCGACGCCGACACCGGCAAGCTCTACTACGTCAACGACTACGAGACCTTTGACGACTATATGATGGCCAGCTTCTACTACACGAATGCCGGCCAGTGGTATGACACCACCAGCGATTACGGCGTGGGCTTCGACTGGGACTATGTGGACCCCGAAACCGGTGAAACCATCCCCGAGGGAACCCGGATCCGCTTCAGCCTCCTGTGCGCCCCGGACTACTACATCAACGACGACGGCTCCGTCCGCTGGGACGATCTGGGTAAGGGCGCCAGCCTCTCCTATGAGTTCACCGTGGACAACACCGCCCCCAAGCTGGTGGGCAGCCAGCCCCTGACCCTCAGCGCCGACGGCAAGACCCTGTACTACACCGCCCAGGACGAGAACTACATCGCCGCCGTGGTGCTGATGAATGGCTCTGCCAGCAAGGCAGTGAGCTACAGCTACCCCGACATGCCCCTGTCTCAGAAGGGCAAAGCGGTTTCCGGCTCCCTGGACCTCGCCAGCTACGCAGAAACCAATGGCAACAAGGCCGTCATTGCCGTGTGTGACTACGCCGGCAACGAGACCTATTATGTCATCAACCTGAACGGCTCCGGCAACAGCTACGGCAGCCTGGTAGCCTTCCAGAACAGCGCCGATGGCGTGGGCGGCGCTTGGACCTCCTTCGGCGAGGGTGTGGCCAAGAACGAGACCTCCCTCTTTGCCAGCGCCCAGAACATGGTCTGCGCCGAGTATGTGAACGGCGTGGTCTTTGCCCAGACGGACAACGGCAACCTCTATGGCATCCCCTACGACGATTTCCTGGCCGAATCCATTGACCTGGAGTCTACCTACATCGCCCACCTGGATTGCGTTTACCAGGATCTGGCCTATAGCTACGGCCAGGGCAAGCTCTTTGGCCTGGCGGCCTACGGCTCCGGCGCGGACAGCGAATTTGTGGTCAATTCCATTAACCTGAAGGGCTCCTACTTTGACGAGGAGCTCTGGGAGCAGGTGGACGCCTACCAGGAAGACTGGGTGGCCGGGCGCAGTGGCGTCTTTGGCCTCACCCTGGCTTGTGACGATGCAGGCTCCCTGTATGTGATGGGCACCAGCGTGGATGAGGAGACCGGCGAGGAATCTACGGCTCAGCTGTGGAAGGCGGCCCTGCAAACCGACTGGAGCGGGACTGTATTTGGACCCTTCCGCATGGTCGGTGAGACGGGCCTCTCGATGAACTATCTCCAGTCCATGACCTGGGATCACAACACCGAGACCCTGTACTGGGCCCAGTTCTATCCCATGGGTATGAGCAACCTGCAGATGACCCTGCAGAAGGTGGACCCTGCCACCGGCGCCTGCACCCAGGTGGGTACGCTCTCCGCCGAGACCTGCGCCATGTTCGCCCCCCTGAGCGAGGAAGCTGCCGCCAAGGAGGCCCATGCCAATGTGCCGGTGATTGACAGAGATGAGGTAGGCGCGCCGGTGCTCCGCGACGACACCGTAGTGATGAGCGTGGGCAGCGCCCGGACCCTCCTGTACGATCTGGACCCCTGGTACACCACCCACAAGGATGTGATTTGGTCCTCCGACAATGAGGAGGTTGCCACGGTGGATCAGAATGGCACCGTGACGGCAGTGGGCGAGGGCAGCTGCACCATCACCGCAGCCGCCAAGGACGACCTCACCAAGGTGGATACCTGCGCCGTGCACGTGTCTGCTCTGGACTTGAGCCTGGAGGGCATCATCTCCGCCCAGTCCGCCGGTATCGGCAGCGTCACCGGCGCGGCAACCTACAAGTATGACATGGTGAAGAGCGAGCCTACCTTTGGCACGGAGAAAAAGATCACCTGGCCGGAGGAGTTCCAGGGCTTTGGCCAGAGTTTGGCCACCTCCACCATGGGCCGCGGCTCCATGTGGGCCTGCGAGTATGATAATACCGGTATGATCTATGAGATCGACCCGGAGACCGGCGTGGTGAAGGATATGCTGGAGCCCATTGACGGCGATATGATGTTCGGCATGACCTACTCCGAGACCACGGATCTTTTCACCAGCATCATGAACTTCTACCTCTATGTGGACCAGCCCTTTACCCACGAGGCTGAGCAGGAAATCATTGACTCCTATGACCAAGAGGAACACATGTTTATGTGGCACCGGCTGGACATGTCCTCTTACCTGAAAGCCTCTGACCAGAACTTCCAGACTGGCGAGACCGGCAACGGCTCCATTGTGGACGTAGTCTTCTGCGGCATCACCACCCTGGAGGGCGAGGGCGAGCAGTACCTCAGCCAGGATTACCTGGGCAAGTACGCTCCGGAAATCAGCTACAAGCCCACCACCACCCTGGTTCTCCTGGACAATGTGGGCCGCCTGTGGTACATCGATGAGATGACAGACATGAAGAAGGTCACCGGCGAGACCGGCAGCACCTACTTTACCGACGCCACCGGCGCCATGATGATTCCCGAGTCCTTCAACGGCGTCCTCTCCCTGGGCTATGACACCGATGGAGATGGCACGGATGACAGCTACTCCGTCTTCGTCATCCGGCAGATTCAGGAGACCCCGCTGCTGGATATGTACCTGGATGGCACCATGCCCCGGATTACCTACCACTTCTCGGACGTTGCCTTTGCCGGGAGGCTGGAGGACGGCACCCCCATGTTTGTGATGTCCCTGTACGACTACTGGAACAATGGTATCACCAATGAGCTGTACCTCTATGTTCCCGGCCATGAGACCGATGAGCTGGACCACGAGACCTGGCAGCCCATCCGGACTCCGGACCGCCTCTTCGACCTGGGCGACACGGGAGAGCACAACATCGTTGCCACCATCCACAAGGCGACGGTCACCGGAGGCGTCAGCGTCCAGACCGAAGCCGATGCCGAAGTCGTCAACACGTTCTGCGGCTTCTATCAAGGCTAATTCCCCTGCAAGCAAGGACCTGCTGCAAAGATGGGCCATTTCGCCCGGACCTGCAGCAGGTCCGTTTTGCGCCCACCGGCGGAAGGGGCCGGCGCTGACCTGCCGCTCTTGCGGGGATGGACGTACAGCTACGGGTTGGGAGGTCCGAAAGCCAGGGAAGCGCCAGTCAATCTGTGGGTATGTTCTGAAGGGAGGGGGCGCAAACTAGGTCAGGAGGGCGGTTTGTGGGGACTTCCAAAAATAGGGGGATTTTGTTCAAAAATTATTTATAATCCGCCCCTTGACAATGGCGGGTTCGGGTTGTATAGTTACCTTAGCACTCGAGAAGATGGAGTGCTAACAGGAGGAGACGTCATGGAACTGACTGAGCGGAAGAAAAAGGTCCTGCAAACGGTGGTGGACCTCTATATTCGCACCGCAGAGCCGGTGGGCTCCAAGGCCATTGCGGCCATGCCCGGCATGAACTACTCCTCCGCCACCATTCGCAATGAGCTGGCGGACCTCACCACCATGGGCCTTCTGGAGCAGCCCCACACCTCCGCCGGGCGGGTTCCCTCCCCGGCAGGATACCGGCTGTATGTGGATGAGCTGATGCAGGGCTACAAGCTCAGCGTGGATGAGACCAAGGACCTGAAAAACGCCATGGAGCTGAAAATGCAGGAGTTTGACAAGGTCCTGGACAAGGTAGCCAGACTGGTCTCCCAGGCCACGGATCTGCCGGCCTACACTGTGGCGGCCCGGCAAGGAGCGGCCACGGTGAAGCGGTTTGAGATTCTCATGGCAGAGGCGGGAAGCTTCATCCTGGTGGTGATGACCAGCGGGGATGTGGTGAAAAACAAGCTGATCAAGCTGCCCCTCCATGTGACGGAGGCGGACCTGAAGCTCCTCAGCGCCCTGCTGAACGCCACCATGACCGGCCTGACTGTGGAGGACTTCACGGCGGAGCTCATGGACCGGGTGACCCAGAACGCCGGGGCCGCCGCCGGGCTGGTGCCGGTGATTTTGGACTTCACCGCCGGGGTTCTCCGGGGTCAGGAGGATCGCTCAGTGGCCCTCCGGGGCCAGGTCCGGCTGCTGCATCAGCCGGAGTACCAGGATGTGGAGAAGGCCCAGGAGGTGCTGAGCACCCTGGATGAGGAGACCATCTCCCAGCTCCCCGCCATGATGGGAGGCGAAAAGACCCAGATTCTGGTGGGGCCGGAGCAGGTGGCCCAGGAATTGAAAGACACTTCGGTCGTCATGACCAAATTCGACATTGGCGAGGGGATGCAGGGGCTCATCGGCGTGGTGGGACCCACCCGCATGGACTACGCCAAGGTCACGGCCCGGCTCAGCTACTTTGCGGAGAATCTGTCCAAAATGTTCTCCCGGCCGGAGCCCAACCGGAAGCAGCTTCCCCAGGGAAGCGCACCGGAGGATGAAACAAAGGAGGCATAGATCGTGGCTGACAAGGAAAACAAAAAGAACAAGAAAAAAGCCCAGGAGCCCCAGGAGGAACCCCAGGAGCAGCCGGAGGCCACGGAGGTCCCGGACCAGTCCGATCCGGTCCAGGAGCTTCAGGAGAAGCTGGATGCCCAGCACGAAGCCCATTTGCGGCTGGCGGCGGAGTATGACAACTTCCGCAAGCGAACCCAGAAGGAAAAGGAGGCCAGCTACGCAAACGGCAAGGCTGACACCGTTGGCAAGCTCCTGCCCATTTATGACAATCTGGAGCGGGCCCTGAACCAGCCCACGGAGGACGCCGCTTACAAAAAGGGCGTGGAAATGACCATGGCGGAGCTGGAGAAGATTTTCCAGGGATTGGGCGTGAGCGCCTACGGCCAGGCGGGAGACGCCTTTGACCCCAACCTGCACAACGCCGTGATGCACACCCAGGACGAGAGCCAGGGGGAAAACGTCATCACCCAGGTGTTCCAGAAGGGCTTCCGCATGGGAGAGCGGGTCATCCGCTTCGCCATGGTTCAGGTTGCAAACTAGCATGCTCTGCCGGGGGCGCCCGGTTTTATATAAATTTGTAAATTCATATACTCTCATGTAAAATAGGAGGAAGCATATTATGGCTAAGATTATCGGTATCGATCTCGGTACAACCAATTCCTGTGTCGCCGTTCTGGAAGGCGGCGAACCTGTTGTCATTGCCAACGCGGAGGGCAACCGCACCACCCCCTCTGTGGTGGCCTTTGCGAAAAACGGCGAGCGGATGGTGGGCCAGGTGGCAAAGCGCCAGGCCGTGACCAACGCCGACCGCACCATCGCCTCCATCAAGCGCCACATGGGCACCAACTACAAGGTGACCGTGGACGGCAAGAGCTATACCCCCCAGGAGATTTCCGCGATGATTCTGCAGAAGCTGAAGGCGGATGCAGAGAGCTATTTGGGCAGCCCCGTGACCGAGGCGGTCATCACCGTGCCGGCCTACTTCTCCGACTCTCAGCGGCAGGCCACCAAGGACGCCGGTAAGATTGCCGGCCTGGAGGTAAAGCGGATCATCAACGAGCCCACGGCTGCCGCCCTGGCCTATGGCCTGGACAAGGAGTCGGAGCAGAAGATCATGGTCTATGACCTGGGCGGCGGCACCTTCGACGTGTCCATCCTGGACATCGGCGACGGCGTCATCGAGGTCCTGGCCACTGCCGGCGACACCCGCCTGGGCGGCGACGACTTTGACCAGCGGATCATGGACTACCTGGTGGCCGAGTTCAAGAAAGCGGAGGGCATCGACCTGTCCAAGGACCGGGTGGCCATGCAGCGGCTGAAGGAGGCCGCCGAGAAGGCCAAGATTGAGCTGTCCGGCGTCACCACCACCAACATCAACCTGCCCTATATCACCGCCGACGCCACCGGCCCCAAGCACCTGGACGTGACCCTCAGCCGGGCCAAGTTCAACGAGCTCACCGCCGACCTGGTGGAGCGGACCATGGGCCCTGTGCGTCAGGCCATGTCCGACGCCAAGCTCTCCGCCTCCGACCTGGGCAAGGTCCTGCTGGTAGGCGGCTCCACCCGGATTCCTGCGGTGCAGGAGGCGGTCAAGAAGCTCACGGGGAAAGAGGGCTTCAAGGGCATCAACCCCGATGAGTGCGTGGCTGTGGGCGCTGCCATCCAGGGCGGCGTGCTGGGCGGCGATGTGAAGGACATCCTGCTGCTGGATGTGACGCCCCTGTCCCTGGGCATTGAGACCATGGGCGGCGTGTTCACCCGCCTCATCGACCGGAACACCACCATCCCCACCAAGAAGAGCCAGATTTTCTCCACGGCTGCCGACGGGCAGACCACGGTGGAGGTCCATGTGCTCCAGGGCGAGCGGGAAATGGCCGCTTACAACAAGACCCTGGGCCGGTTCCAACTCACAGGCATCGCTCCTGCGCCCCGTGGCGTGCCCCAGATTGAGGTGACCTTCGACATCGACGCCAACGGCATCGTGAACGTCTCCGCCAAGGACCTGGGCACCGGCAAGGAGCAGAAGATTTCCATCACCGCTTCCACCAACCTGTCCAAGGAGGACATTGACAAGGCTGTCCGGGAGGCGGAGCAGTACGCCGCCGAGGATAAGGCCCGGAAGGACGAGGTGGACGCCCACAACACTGCCGACCAGGTGATCTATCAGAGCGAAAAAGCGCTGACCGACCTGGGCGACAAGGTGACCGAGTCCGAGAAGGCGCCCATCCAGGCCGCCATTGAAAAGCTGAAGGAGGCCAACAAGGGAAGCGACGTGGAGGCCATCAAGGCCGCTACGGAGGAGGCCCAGAAGGCGTTCTACGCTGTGTCTGAGAAGCTGTACCAGCAGCAGGGCGGCCCCCAGGGCGGCGCAGCCGGCCCCAACCCCGGCGCCTCTGACGACGGCGTGGTGGACGCGGACTACGAGGAAGTGAAGGACTAAGGGCCTTTGCAGCATAAGCCGGAGGGACGCAGGCCGTCCCTCCGCTGTTGCGCTTATCTGGGCCGGTACATCTAAAGTGAGGTGAGAAGCCATGAGCGATGAGAAGAAACGCGATTATTATGAGGTGCTGGGGGTGGAGAAATCCGCCAGCACCGATGACATTAAAAAGGCCTACCGCAAAAAGGCCCTCCAGTACCACCCGGACCGGAACCCCGGGGACAAAGAGGCCGAGGCAAAATTCAAGGAATGCAACGAGGCCTATGAGGTCCTGTCCAACGATGAAAAGCGGAGCCGGTACGACCAATACGGCTTTGCAGGGGTGGACCCCAACTTCAACCCCAACGCCGGGTTTGGCGGAGGCTTCGGAGGCTTTGGAGACGCCTTCTCCGGCTTCGGGGACATCTTCGGAGATCTGTTCGGCGGCGGCAGCCGCCGGAGCCCCAACGGACCCCGGCAGGGGGAGAACGTGGGGGCCCGGCTGGAGCTGACCTTTGAGGAGGCTGCATTCGGTGCGGAGAAGGAGGTTCCGGTGACCCGGATTGAGGCCTGCGCCAAGTGCTCCGGCACCGGCTCTGCCGCCGGAAGTGCACCGGAGACCTGCCCCACCTGCCGGGGCACCGGCTCGGTGCGCACCACCCAGAACTTTATGGGTATGACCATGCAGTCCACCACCGCCTGTCCCAAGTGCGGCGGCACTGGCAAAATCATCAAGGATCCCTGCCCCACTTGCCGGGGCAAGGGAAAGGTTCGCCGGTCCACCAAGATCCGGGTTCAAATCCCCGCCGGTGTAGATGACGGCCAGACCGTCCGGGTCCGGGGGGAGGGCTGCACTGGCTCCAACGGAGGGCCCAGCGGCGACCTGCTGGTGGAGGTTTCCATCCGGAGCCACCCCTTCTTCCAGCGAGACGGGGCAAATGTACTGTGCGAGCTTCCCATTACCTTCACCCAGGCGGCTCTGGGGGCGGAGCTGGAGGTCCCCACCCTGGACGGGAAGGTTCGCTATACCATTCCCGAGGGCACCCAGACCGGCACGGTCTTCCGCCTTCGGGGCAAGGGCATCCCCTTTGTCCACAGCAAGACCCGGGGAGATCAACTGGTCACCGTGGTGGTGGAAACGCCCACGAAGCTGTCCCGGGAGCAGAAGGAGCTTCTCCGCCGCTTTGGCGAGAGCACCAGGGATGCCGGTGTGCAGCCTAAAAATGCCAGGTTCTTCGAAAAGCTGAAGCAGTATTTTGACAAGTGACATGTTTTTTGGCGGAAAGTTCTTTGGGACTTTCCGCCAAAAAAATTGCAGCCCCGCAGGGCGGGGCTACGTACTATGTGGGGAGCTTCAGGCTGAACGCACGACCTTCCAATTTCCCACGGGCGGGGCCCAGCCGTGACGGATGAGGATGGGGGAGATCTAGCTGGTAGCTATGAGGTCATTTCTCAAAGAAGGCCCGGGTTTGGCCGGCATTGCGGCGGATTTCGTCTTGGAGGGCCTCCAGACTGGGGAAACGGCGCTCGCCCCGGAGGAAATGCCACAGCTCCAGGGTGACGGGCTGGCCGTACAGGTCGCCGGTGTAGTCCAGAAGCCAGGGCTCAATGGTGAGGCCATGGCCGTTTACGGTGGGGCGGGTTCCGATGTTGGTGACGGCCAGATACGTTCCCTCCGGAGTGCGTGCCCGGCAGGCATAGACGCCCTTGGGGGGGAGGAGAAGCTCCGGCGGGAGCTCCAAATTGGCGGTGGGAATGCCCCAGGTCCGGCCCAGATGGGCCCCGGATACCACGGTGCCGGTGAACTGGTGGGGATGCCCCAAAAACCGGCGGGCCCGGTCCAGGTCGCCGGCTTCCAGAAGGGAGCGGATGTAGGTGGAGGAGACGGTGATGCCCTCCAGGCGGTACTCCGGAATGACGGCGCAGCCAATCCCCAGCTTGGCGCAGGCCTCCAGCAGCCGGGCGGCGGTGCCTTCCCCCCCTGCGCCGAAGCGAAAATCATGGCCGCAGATGAGGGCGGCTGCATGGTACTCCTCCACCAGAACGGACTGCAGGAAGAACTCCCAGGGCATATCCCGCATATGGCGGTCAAAGTGAATGGGAAGGACCTCCTGGATTCCGTAAAGCTCCTCCATCAGCCGGGCCCGATCCTGGGGCGCACTGAGCAGGGGCACCGCTTTGCCGGAAACCAGGGAATCGGGATGGCTGTCAAAGGTCAGGGCGGCGGCGCGGCAGCCCAGCCGGTCCGCCTCCTGGCGGCACCGGGTCAGGAGCTGGCCATGGCCCAAATGGACGCCGTCAAAGAAGCCCAGAGCAATGACGCGTGGCTGGTTCAAATCAGTTCACCTCGAAAAAGCTTTTGATGGTCTGCATACGGGTTCCGTCGCACCGGCCCAGGGCCAGGAATTCGGAAGCGCCGTAGAGCCGGTAGGTCCCAGGGGCAAGAGCCACAGAGAAGGCGGCGCCGCACCGGCAAGCCCGCTCCTGCCGGGGCGTCAGGCGCACCGGAGGGCTGCTTTCAAACATGGAGTCCACAGGGAGCAGTAGGGAGGAGACGTCCTCCCCGGCCTGGGCCCGGTCCAGCAGGAGCTGGAGGGGGAGGGCCTGGTCCAGGGTGTAAGCCCCTGCCCGGCTTCGCCGCAGGGCCGCCATGCAGCCGCCGCAGCCCAGGGCTTTGCCGATGTCCTCACACAGGGTGCGAATATAAGTACCTTTGGAGCACCGGACCCGGAGGCGGCAGTCGCCATTCCGGAATTCCAGCAGCTCCAGTTCATAAATGGTAATGGGCCGCGGCTGACGCTCCACCGCCTTGCCCTGGCGGGCAAGCTCGTAGAGCTTTTGGCCGTTCACCTTCAGGGCAGAATACATAGGGGGCACCTGCATCTGGGGGCCAAGAAAGCGAGCCAGAACGGCCTCCAGGGCCTCCGGAGAGACGTCGGCAGGCCGGGTCTCCAGGATGCGGCCTGTGACGTCCTGGGTGTCGGTGAGAAGCCCCAGGCGCAAGGTGGCGATGTATTCCTTCTGTGCGCTCTCAAAGAATTCTACGGCCCGGGTGGCTCTGCCTACGAAAATGGGCAGAACGCCGGTGGCCATGGGGTCCAGGGTGCCGCCGTGGCCAATGCGCCGGGTTTGGAAGACCCGGCGCAGCCGGGCCGCCACATCCTGGCTGGTCCAGCCCTGGGGCTTATCGATGGGAATGATTCCAGTGGCCATGGGGCCTCCTTTCCAAACGCGGGTCACACGGCTTGCACCATGCCCAGGCTCCGGAGCACCTCCAGAACCCGGGTCCGGGCCTCGGCCTGGTTGCAGTGCAGGGTGGCTCCGGCTGCGGCGGCGTGGCCGCCGCCCCCCAGGGCGGCGCATACGGCGGCAGCGTCATAGCCGGGGGCGGAGCGGACGGAGAGCTTGGTGTCTCCACACTCCACGGTGCGGAAGGTAACCGCCAGCTGGACGCCCTCCACGTTCCGGGCGAAGTTGGACACATCCTCCAGGTCGTCCTCGGTGACGCCGGTTTCCCGCTCCACCTCTAAGGGGATGAGGCACAGGGCGAGGGTTCCACCCTGGAGAAGCTCCAGGTGCTGGGCCATATAGGCGTTCAGCCGGAGACGGCACAGGCGGGTGGTTTCAAACAGCTGCTTGTTAATGGGGTAGGTCTTCGCCCCGGCCTCCAGACAGGCGGCCGCCACCTGCAGGGTGTGGGCGGTGGTGTTGGAATAGCGGAAGCATCCGGTGTCCGTGGATACGGCCACGTACAGGGCCTCTGCCGTGGGACGGTCCAGACGGAGGCCCATGGCGGTCAAAACCCGGTAGATGATCTCCCCACAGGCGCCGGCCGACGGGTCGATGTGCCCCCGGGCGGCAAAGCCGGGATTGGTGCCATGATGGTCCAGAAGCAGATCCACCGGCAGCGTCTGCGCCCCTTTGCAGAGCATCTCCCTGCCGGCCACGTCCACGCTGACCACCAGCGCCCCGGGGATGGGGGCGGGGCAGGTGAGACCCCGGTGATAGGGGCGGTACCGCTCTGTCAGCTGGGGGTTTTCCAGAATGAATGCCTTTTTTCCCAGGGACCGCAGGCCACGGCACAGGGCGGCGGCTGAGCCGGCTGTGTCTCCGTCGGGGCGGCGGTGGGTCAGAATCAGGACCGAAGATACCTCCCAAAGGGCCTGGGCGATCTCAGGAATGGTCAGAGCTTTCATGTTCATCATCCTTTGCAATGTGCAGCGAGTTGAGCAGATCCAGCATGTGGGCGCCCCGGGTGATGGAGTCGTCCTCCTGCCACTGGAGCTCCGGCGTGTAGCGGAGCTGCAAGGCGGCCCCCAGCTCCCGGCGGAGGTAGCCGCCTGCGGAGCGGAGCCCCTTCAGAGCGTCTCCCCCCTTGCTCTTGTCCAGGAAACTGACGTAAACCTTGGCATAGCGCAGGTCCGGCGTAGTCTCCACCCGGGTGATGGATATCATGGTGGACTGCACCCGGGGGTCCTTCAGGTTGCGAAGCAGGCTTGCCAGCTCCCGCTGGATTTCCTCATTGATGCGGCCGATTCGATTGGATGCCATTGGCACGTCCTCCTCTAGTAAATTCAGGTTCCGAATGGATGGGGCGGAGCCTGGAAAAAGCACCCGCCGCGCCGCGTTTGCGGTGCGGCGGGTGTGGAATCATTGCTTGATTTCCTCCATGGCGAAGCACTCAAATACGTCGCCCTCTTTGATGTCATTGAACCGGTCAATGGACATGCCGCACTCGTAGCCGGCAGTCACTTCCTTCACGGAATCCTTAAACCGCTGCAAGGAGCCCACGGCGCCCTGGTGTAGGACAATGTGGTCCCGCAGGACCCGAACCTGGGCGTCCCGGGTTACCTTGCCGTCTTTGACATAGCAGCCGGCGATGGTGCCGATGGCGGAGACCTTGTAGGTCTGGCGGACCTCGGCGTGACCGATGACGACCTCCTGATACTTGGGCGCCAGCATACCCTTCAGAGCGGCCTCGATTTCGTTGATGGCGTCGTAAATCACCCGGTACATCCGCACATCTACCTTAGCCCGCTGGGCGCTGGCCTGGGCGGCGGCGTCGGGACGGACGTTGAAGCCGATGATAATGGCGTTGGCTGTGGAGGCCAGAAGAATGTCGGATTCGTTCACGGCGCCCACGCCGGTGTGGATCACCTTGACCCGGACCTCGTCGTTGCTCAGCTTCAGGAGGCTGGCCTTCAGAGCTTCGGCAGAGCCCTGGACGTCGGCCTTCACGATGAGGTTCAGGTCCTTCATCTCTCCCTCCTGCATCATGGCGAAGAGGTTGTCCAGAGTGATCTTGGTGTTGAGCTGGGCGGCGGCGTCCTTCTCCGCCTGGCGGCGCTGCTCCACCAGCTCTCTGGCCATGCGCTCGTCGGAGACGGCGTTGAATTCGTCGCCCGGGGCGGGGACATCGGCCAGACCGGTGATTTCCACCGGGACGGAGGGACCGGCGGTCTTTACGGTGCGGCCCTTGTCGTTGGTCATCACCCGAACGCGGCCCACGGCGGTGCCGGCAATGATCACATCGCCCTGGTTCAGGGTGCCGTTCTGGATCAGGAGGGTGGCGATGGGACCCCGGGTCCGGTCCAGACGGGCCTCGATCACGGTGCCCTTAGCGGCGCGGTTGGGGTTGGCCTTCAGCTCCTGCACTTCGGAGGTGAGGATCACCATCTCCAGCAGCTCGTCAATTCCCTGACCGGTCTTGGCGGAAATGGGACAGATCACCGTATCGCCGCCCCACTCTTCGGGAACCAGGTCATATTCTGTGAGCTGCTGCTTGATCCGGTCCGGATTAGCCCCGTGCTTATCCATTTTGTTAATGGCCACGATGATGGGAATTTTCGCGGCCTTGGCATGGTTGATGGCTTCCACCGTCTGGGGCATGATGCCGTCGTCGGCAGCCACCACCAGAATGGCGATGTCTGTGCACATGGCGCCCCGGGCGCGCATGGAGGTGAAGGCCGCATGGCCGGGGGTATCCAGGAAGGTGATGGGATTGCCGTTGATTTGGACGGTGTAAGCACCGATGTGCTGGGTGATGCCGCCGGCCTCGCCAGAGACCACGTTGGTTTTTCGCACGGCGTCCAGCAGGCTGGTTTTGCCGTGGTCTACGTGTCCCATGACCACGACCACAGGGCTCCGGGGCTGAAGCTCCTCAGCGGTATCCACATGGTCGTCAATGATTTTCTCTTCAATGGTGACGGTGACTTCCCGCTCCACCTTGCAGCCCAGCTCTGTGGCCACGAATTCGGCGGTGTCGAAGTCGATGGTTTCGTTGATGGAGGCCATGACGCCGTTTTTCACCAGGGTTTTGATCACCTCGGCGGCGGTCTTCTTCATGCGGCTGGCCAGCTCTGCCACCACAATTTCCTCGGGAATTTTTACGGTGAGAGGCGTCTTTTTAATGACCTCCATGCGCAGGCGGCGCATTTTCTCCTGCTCCTCGGAGCGGGCCTTGCTGCTCTGGAATTTTCCACCCTTTTTGTTGTTTTTGGCCTTGCTGCCGATTTTCTGCTTGCCGCCGGAGATATTTTGGATCCGCTCGGAGACCAGAGTGTCCACCCGGTCGTCAAACCGGTCAGAGTTGACCTGCACGGCGGAGGTATCCACCACACGGCGCTCCCGCTTGCGCTCCGGTTGCACGGGCTTGGGCTCCGGCTTGGCCTCGGGCTTGATTTCAGACTTGGGTGCGGGGGCGGCGGCCTTGACTGCCGGGCTGGATTTCACCGGGGCGGCGGCTTTGGGCGATTCCTTGGCAGGCTTGGGCTCCGGCTTTTTGGCGGCGGCAAAAACCTGCTCCAGAGAGTCGATTTGACGGTTCTGGGTGATATGGTCAAAGATGACGTTCAGCTGCTCGTCGGTGAGTACCTGGCTGTTGCTCTTGGGCTTGTCGAAGTACTTGCCGGCGACTTCTGATACCTCCTTCGGCGTCATGCCGAAATCTGCGGCCACTTCTCGGACTCGATACTTGATAAAACTCATAATTCCGCACCTCCATGTGACTTCTTGCCGTGCTTCCTGACGGCGGACCCGCTTCCGGGAGCTTGCTTTCGGACGGCGGGCTTGGCCTGCCGCTTGGACTGGGCAACGGGAGTGCCCGGCCCGGCTTTATGATGACCAGCCGGCCCTCCCGGCTGACGTCTGCGTTTTCCCCGCTGGAGGTTTTTCTGGTGAGCCTTTTCCTCCAACTGCCGCTGGCGCACCCGTTTGGTCCGGTTGGCCAGATCCTCCAGGGCCCCCTCATACCGCTGGGGGTCCTCCAGAGCCTGCAAAAAGGCCAGGGCCAGGGCAGGGTCGGTGATGGCGGCCAGGGATACTACGCTCTTACCCAGGGCCGCGCCCAGTTCCTCTTTGGAAAAGGGAACCACCGCCAGCTGCTGGCCGGAGCCGGCCACAAAGTTCCGGGCCCGGCGCAGCGCCCCGTCGGGAGCGTCCTTGGCAACGAGCAGGAGCCTGGCATGGCAGGCTCGGGCGGCTGCTCCTGCGGATTCCTCTCCAATTTCAATCCGACCGGCCTTTTTGGCCAGGGACAGGTAATTGATGGCGTTAGGTTTCATGATGCGCCTCCATTTCCCGGGCCAACCGCTCCAGCACCTCAACGGGAATGGCGGCCTCCAGATTTCTCTCCAGGGACTTGGAGCGCACGGCCTTTTTCAGGCAATTGGGGTCCGGGCACAGGTAGGCGCCCCGTCCGGGAGCCTTGCCCTGGAAATCCAGACTGACAGCGCCCTCCGGCGAACGGACGACGCGGATCAACTCCCGCTTTGGCTTGCGTTCCCGGCAGCCCATGCATTGGCGCATGGGAATTTTTCTCTGCATAAAGACTCCCTCCCTCTATTTTTTGGTGAAATTTCCCGGTTTATTCCTCTTCCTCAGTCTGGGGCTCCTGTGCAAGGGGCGCTTCCGGGAGGGGCTCTGGGGTCTTCTCCGGGAATTCTGAGGCTTTGGAGGCGGGCTTGATGTCAATTTTATAGCTGGTGAGCCGGGCGGCCAGGCGGGCGTTTTGACCCTCTTTTCCAATGGCCAGGCTCAGCTGATCGTCGGGTACCACCACCCGGCAGGCCTTCTGACCGGGGATCTGGTCCACGGAAAGCACCTCGGCGGGGCTGAGGGCGGCGGCCACATACTGGCAGGGGTCCTCGGACCAGGTGATGATGTCCATTTTTTCCCCGTGCAGCTCATTGACGATGGCGCCCACACGGCCGCCCCGGGGGCCGACACAAGCGCCCACGGGATCGATGTCCTCCTGGGCGGCCCGGACGGCAATCTTGGTCCGGGAGCCCGGCTCCCGGGCGATGTTCCGAACCTCCACCAGGCCCTCGGCAATTTCCGGGACCTCCAGCTCAAACAAACGGCGGACCAGATTGGGATGGGTCCGGGAGACAAAGACCTGGGGGCCGCGGTTGGAGCGGTGGACGTCCACCACGTAGACCCGGATGAGGTCGCCCTCCTGATAAGCCTCCCCGGGGATCTGTTCCCCGGCGCGGAGAATGGCGTCGGAGCGCTCCGTGCCCGTGCCGATGCGGATATACATATCTCCGGAGGGGTCCATGCGCAGAACCGTGCCGGTGAGAATCTCCTGGGCCTTGGAGGAGTAATTGTCGTAAACGGCGCCCCGTTCGGCCTCCCGGATGCCCTGGATGATGACCTGCTTGGCGGTCTGGGCGGCGATGCGGCCGAAGTTTTCTACCTTCACCGGGATTCGGATCACATCGCCCGGCTGGGCATTGGGGGAGGTGTTCCGGGCGGCGTCCAGGGAGATCTCAGAAGCGGGGTTCTCCACCTCCTCCACAACGGTCCGCTGCTGGACCATGGACATGACAGCTTCTGTGAGCTCCACCTCCACATTTTCCGCAGGGACCTCCCGGTGGTCCTCCCGGTCCTTCCGGTAGGCGTTGATGAGGGCCTGCTTGATTCGATCCACCATATAGTCTACGGGAATGCCCCGCTCTTTTTCCAGCATTTGCAGGGCGGCGAAAATCTCCGCCGGCTGGCAGAGCTGGGGTTCCGGACTTTTCTTCTTTACATTTCTGGCCATGACTGTTTCCTCCTGTCAGAATTCCACCCGGAGCCGCACCTGGGCAATCTCCGATTTTTCAAAGGTAAGGGAGACGGAGCCGGTCGCGATGGTGACGCGGCCGTTGTCGTAGCCCTCCAACGTGCCGGGATACTCCTTCGCCCCGTCTCTGGGGCGGTACAGCTTCACCAGCACAGGGCTGTGGAGAAACTGCTGGAAATCCCCGGGGCGCTTCAGCACCCGCTCCAGACCGGCGGAGCAAACCTCAAAATGATAGCTGTCGGGGATGGGGTCCTTCTCGTCCAGGATGGGGTCCAGGGCCCGGGAGATGGCTTCGCAGTCTGTGATGTCCACGCCGCCGTCTTTGTCAATGTAGATCCGGAGGAACCAATCCGCTCCTTCCCGGACGTATTCCACGTCCCACAGCCGGCAGCCCAGACTTTCCACAACGGGGCGGGCGAAGCCGGTTACCTGCTCTGTGATTTTCATTCTAAACACGCCTTTCTCAGCAAGAAAGAGAGGGGCGCACCCCTCTCTTTCGTAAGTCAACCATGATTACAAACATTATAGCACTCCCAAGCCTGTTTGGCAAGGGGTTTTTCAAGAAATTCCAGAAGGAAATCCGATTTATTTGAACATTGGGGGAACAGCCAGTGGAAATTCAGAGAGCATCGCTGCCGTAGGCCTCCAGAATGGCGCAAATGGCGTCCACATAGTCCTGGCCGTAGCCCTTTTCCTGAAAGTCCTGGGCACTGGAGACGTGGGGAAATTCAAACAGGCAGGCATCATAGCCCAGGGTATAGGCCGCCCAGGCGCTGTAATAACCGTCGGCGCTCCTCAAAGAGGCGTAGCTGTTGCCGGGAAAGTAGTCGCTGAAGGTTTGAAACAGGGTGCCGGACCGGTCACCGGAGGGGATGATCTGCTGATACCAGCCGTGGGTGTCAATCAGAATATTCAGCCCGTCTCCCATGACAGATTGGGTAAACTGGGCCAGGGCCAGGGCCTCCCGGGCGCGCAGAGGCTCGCTGCCGCAGTAATTCCGGGGGCTGTAGTCGCTGCTGAAGCGGTAGGGGAAGCACCGGTTCAAATCCATACCGGACCCCTCTTCGCTGAGGCCGTCTTCATTCAGGGAATGGGTGGTGCACCGCCCCGGACCGTCGCAGGTCCAGCCGTCATAGAGACCGTCGGGGTTGAGGCAGGGCAGCACATACACCGTCCAGTCTCCGGGGACAATCAGCGATGCATATTGGTCCGTCAGGGTTTCTATGAGCAGATTTCCTGTGTCCACCAGTAGCTGCCCGTCCTGTTCAAAATTGTCCTCCCAGCCGTGGATGGCGAAGGTGACAATCAGAACGTTTTCCCCCGTGCCGAACCGGTAGGCCAGGAGCTTCCGACCGGCCCCGCTGCGGCCGTAGCAGATGGTTTCCTGACTGCTGGGCTCTGGCGGGCGGGCAGGGAAGAGCCGGGTGAACCTGGCACGGGCATAGTCGTGACGTACCAGCTGCACTGCGGCCGTTCCCGGGGAAAGGGCGGGAAACGCATTCTCCAGCCATCCTGTGGCCACGGTCAGGGAAGCCTGACCAACCGGGTGCGCCGCCGGCAGAAAGGCATAGGAACTGACCCGCTCCAGGTTGCCGGGGCTGGCCGGTGCAGCGGAGATGCACGGAACGGAATGGGCAGCGCACCAAATGCACAGAAAGCATACGGCCAACCCGCCGGTGATCCGGCAGAGCCGCGTGAGTTTTCTCCGTATTGCCATGAGCTCCCCCCTTTTGAAACCATTATACGTCAAAGTGCGCCTCTTGTCCAGAAGATAGACGCCATGTAAAGCAACATTTACAAATTGGTCTGGGCCACATAGAGACCCTACAGGGGTTGTACCGTAGCTCCTGCCTGCCCCGGAGGCCGCACCCTACGGCGCGCCTTGCAGCTGGTCTCTTGAACGCCGTACAGGGATGCCCGCCGCCCGAAACGGTTTATTTGCGGATGTCCTGTCCGGCAAAATACTTTTTCAAGGGGATGTACAGCACCGCTGCAATGGCCAGAGCCAGCAGCATATTGGGGAGCATATAGCTGCCGTTGTACACCAGAGAGTACAGGTTGGCATTGTCGAAGGTGCCGAAGCCCGGGATATTTTTGGGCTCGTAGATCCGGTAAATGGTGATGCCGCTGATGAAATGGACCAGGAAACGGACTGCGCAGCCTAAAGCGGTGCCCGGGAAGATGCCCCAGGCCTTCCCACGAAACAGACCCGCCAGGCCCAGAGGGGTAAAGGCCACCAGGTAATCCAGCAGCATGGACTGCCAGCCCCAGGCGTAGGCCCCGTCAAAAATCAATTGCAGCAGGCCAAAGGCAAAGCCGGCCAGCAGGCCCTGGCCCAGCCCCCAGCGCAGGGCAAAAAACACAATGGGGAAGATTGCGGGAGTCAGGGAGCCGCCGTTGGGCAGCTGCATGAACTTGAGGTAGCTCAGGGCCTGAGCCAGGGCTACCATGATGGCCCCCTCGCACAGGGTGCGGACGCGGAGATGGGAGCGGTTTGTATTTGCCATGGGAATGGATACCTCCATTGTGGGGAAATCCCCAAAAATAAAATCGCATTGCAAACCCGCCGGCGGTGCGCAATGCGATACGTCCATATCTGCATCTTTCCCTACGACGGCATAACCCGTATCAGGTTTGCGGGTGAGGGCGCGGCTTCGCCCAATCTCAGCCGGAATCGTCCGGCTCCCCGAAGAGTGATTTGTTCTGCGATTCGAGGCAATTATACAAGAACAGGGGGGAAATGTCAATGTGCGGTTGTGCGCTTTTGCGGAATTTGCTATGGGTGGTGGGCTTTCCCTTGAAAAATGCGGGATTCGTGGTATGATGATATGGAATATAGGATCTGGGAGGTTGCCGTATGCGGAAAACGAAAATCATCTGCACCATTGGGCCGGCCTGTGAAAATGAGGAGACCCTGACTGAGATGTGTTTGGCGGGCATGAATGTGGCGCGCCTGAATTTTTCTCATGGCTCTCACGAGGAGCATCAAAAGAAAATCGATTTGATCCGGCAGGTCCGGGAGAAGCTGGAGCTCCCCATTGCCATTATGCTGGACACCAAGGGACCGGAGTACCGGATCAAAACCTTTGCAAATAAGCGGATCACCCTTCACGATGGGGATATGTTTACCTTTACCACCGACGATGTGGTGGGAGATCAGACCCGGGTTTCCGTCACCTATAAGGGCCTCATAGAGGACCTGGAGGTGGGCGACACCATCATGGTCAACAACGGCCTGGTCATTTTCCGGGTGGAGCAGCTGGAGGGCAGCAATGCCCGGTGCCGGGTCTTGGCAGGGGGCGATCTGTCTGACCGGAAGAGTATGAATTTCCCCAACCGGGTGCTGGCTCACGACTTCCTCAGCCAGCAGGATCAGGAAGACCTGCTGTTTGGCATCCGGAATGGAGTGGACTTCGTGGCGGCTTCCTTTGTTTCCAACCGCCGGGATATGGAGGATCTGCGGACGTTCCTGGATGAAAACGGCGGAAGTGACATCGATATCATTGCTAAAATTGAAAATCGCTCTGGCGTGGACCACATTGAGGAGATCTGCCAGGTGGCCGACGGCGTGATGGTGGCCCGGGGGGACCTGGGGGTGGAAATTCCCTTTGTGGAGGTCCCAGCCATTCAGAAGTACCTCATCAACAAGTGCCGCCTCCTGGGCAAGCGGGTCATTACCGCCACGGAGATGCTGGAATCCATGATTCACAATCCGCGCCCCACCCGGGCGGAGATTTCCGATGTGGCCAATGCGGTTTACGACGGCGCCTCCGCCGTAATGCTTTCCGGGGAGACCGCCGCCGGCAAATATCCCGTGGCCGCTGTGAAAAACATGGCTGAAATTGCGGAGTATACGGAGAAGCACATCAGCTACATCCACCGCTTTCACACCACGGAGTTTGAGATTCACAGCAATCTGGACGCAGTGTCCCACGCCACCTGTGCCATGGCCATTGACGTGGGGGCCAAGTGTATTGTGGTCAGCTCCATGAGCGGCCGCACGGCCCGAATGGTCAGCCGGTTCCGCTGCCCGGCGGACATCGTGGGTATGACCACCACGGAGCGGGCCTGGCGAAAGCTGGCTCTGAGCTGGGGCGTTACCCCGGTGCTCAGTGAGGAGTTTAACTCCATGGACGTGATGTTTTATCACGCGCTGCACCAGGCAAAGCGGGTCTGCCACCTGGAAAAGGGGGACAACGTGGTCCTGACCGGCGGGCAGATCAACGGGCATCCGGGCAATACCAACACCATTAAGGTGGAGACGATTAAATAATAGGGTGGTAAGGGCAGGCTTTTGGCGCAGGGATACCGGACTTCCTCTGCCGGTATCCCCGCCCAAAGGGCACATGCAAGGCAGGGACTTTAAAATGTAAAAAAAGCGAAATTTTCCCTTGACATAGCTTGGCCTGCATGGTAAAATTGGAAAGCTGATGGTTCACGCCTTGCGGGTGTAGTTCAATGGCAGAACACCAGCCTTCCAAGCTGGATACGCGGGTTCGATTCCCGTCACCCGCTCCAACATGCGCCAGTAGCTCATCTGGATAGAGCAACTGCCTTCTAAGCAGTAGGTAGGGGGTTCGAGTCCCTCCTGGCGTACCAGGTTCCCGGACCCCTGACCGGTCAGGTTGGAAAAGTAAATATGGTGGATGTGGCCTAGCTGGTTAAGGCGTCAGATTGTGGCTCTGAAGATCGAGGGTTCGAATCCCTTCATCCACCCCATTTTCTTTTTTTACCAGATTCTCCCGTCGGTGTCAACATTGGGATGTCGCCAAGCGGTAAGGCACCAGACTTTGACTCTGGCATTCGTAGGTTCGAGTCCTGCCATCCCAGCCATGACCCGCTAGCTCAGTTGGCAGAGCAATTGCCTTTTAAGCAATGGGTCTGGAGTTCGAATCTCCAGCGGGTCACCATAAAAGCAAAACGGTATAGATGCCACTGGCGAAAAGCCAGTGGCATCAACCGTTTCCGGGCTTTTTTCGCTCGGAAATTCACGAATGATTCCATAGATGCCAACCACTGTTTCCCCCTAACTGGTGGGATTCGAACCCCCTTTTTTCGGCGATTGGCAAATTCGGAACCATGTGGCGCCCTTTTTGAAGCGGTTATTTTCAAAAAGGGCGCTATTTTTCTATCAAAAGAATACACAAAGTTTGAGGCGTCAATTTGTTGGTCACGACGGGCCATCGAATTGGCGCCCTTTTTGTTTTCAGATAAATTCAAAAAGGGCACTGAATGTCAGGAGGTAGTAAATGAACCGAGAACAGTTTTTTCAGGAGCTTCGCACCGCTCTCCACCGTGAGGGATTCACTCCGCAGCCGGAACAGGATGAATTGCTTCCTGTGGAGTGGGATGGTCTCCCCCTTTGCCGGATCACAGCGGACGGAGGCGTTCGCTACTGGCAGGAGGATGTAGCGACACCGGAACGGGAACGAGCCTGTGAGCGAGCCACCGATCTGGCCTGCACCGTGCGGGAGTACATGACGCTGCTGGAACAGGCTCCGCTCCTGCAAGCCCAAAGTCTGACCGGTGACTACCGTCTGCTGGCTGACTTCAACGGAGCCGTGTTGGCTGCCCATCCCACCCGGCTTGGCGTCCAATTCGTCACATGGGACTGGAGCTTTGACCGCACAGGTCTCAACCAGGGCAATTACTTTCAGGAAAACTATGTAGGTGCCAAGCAGGACTTCGCCATCCGCGCCGGCCTCATTTCCAAACAGCAAATCTTCAATCAGGAACAGCTTATCGAAATCTACCGCTGCTGCTCCGACACCTTGGACGCTGGTTTTGACTTGACTGCTGAGCAGGAAAAGTGCATCCGGGGCGTTCAGGAGCAGATTGCCATTGCAGCTCCCGATGCTCTGGATCGCATAAGGGAGCAGGAGCAGCACCCCATGGAACCCTACAACCAGGAACCGATCATGTAATATTCAGGCGCCGGAGTTTTAGAAATAAGACTCCGGCGCTTTTTTGCTTTACTGAAAGGAGCACACCACCAATGACACGCTACTTCATGCGGGATACACCGCTGTGCCAGATGGAACAGCAGATGATGACCCCGCCCTATTTCAAGCCCAGGGGCCATGGCCGATACTATCCCAGTTTCAAATATAGCAGAGATGACATGGAGTGCCCATACTGCATGAACTTCAGACGAAAGCATCCCTGCCCTTTGGAGCAGTGCGTCTGTCTGGATGAACGGATCGTGGCCGGTGCGATTGACCTCAACGAGTTTGTCAGGGATTGCTTCTTCCCTGAAGCGGGAGTGCAGCTTCAGGCCCGCTTAGAGAGGAGTTTCAATGGCTGCTCCATTGGATTTTTCCTGAGCGATAGTCATCGGGAGCGTTGGCAGCACTGGCGTGCGCGTTGCTATCGAATGTCAGACCGTAATCTGGCCGCGCTGTTTCTCCTCACGGCGTATGAGGATATCTGGCGCAGGATGATCTGGAAGTTTGATGCCCGCGGATTTGACTTCCAGTCCGTCCAGCTTTCCGGCATCCAGCCGGAACTGTACAGTGTTTACCAGGCAGCCAAAGCCATCTCCACCGGCAGCCGCAATATCACTCTTGCCGATCTCGCATCCCCCGAATTGGTCACAGATGAGGCGTTCCACCTGATTGTCTGCGCTCTGCTTCTGGCCAAGTACGGAGATGCGATTTTGAATTTTGAAGGAAAGTAAGGTGATGCAATGTGATGATGGAAGCAGTTCTGAGCAACGCCGACCACCCGGAATACGGTGTTGCGACGATCCCTCTTCCCATTCCCAGAAATCAATACGACCACTGCGTTGCGCTGTTGGAGGCACTGGAGATCGGCGATGCCTCTGAAGCCGACTGCCGCTTGGACTCGCTCGATAGTGCTTGGCCCGTGCTGAATCGGCTGGTATGCACCAAAGTCAACCTTGATGAGTTGGACTATCTGGCAAAGCGGCTGGACAGCTTTACTGTGGGCGAGTTTTCGCAATTTCAGGCGATGGCTGAAAAGCTGAATCTCGCCAGCATGAAGGATCTCATCAATCTGACCTTTTGTTGTCAGCAGGCAACGGTGATTACGGACTTCACAAATTTAAAGGAGATTGGCCGTGACCACTACATGAACATCCACGGCGGCTGCGCAAGCATGGAAGAATTGGAGCAGTTGGACGGAGAGGAAACCGCCATTCTGCTGATTGAGGACAATGAGGGAACTGTCACCCGCTATGGGGTGGTCTATGACAACGGTATGCAGCTTTCACAGCTCTATGATGGGAAGCACCTGCCCTGCTATCACTATGAGGCCGATATGACTGCCGTCGGAATATCCCCCCGACAGGAACCGGAGAATAGCAAGAATGTCACCTGGGTCTACCTTCCCGCATCCAAAGGACAAATTGAGCGTGCCATGCAGCGTTCCGGCATTACCGAGCCAAAGGATATGCGTCTCTGGATAGCCGACAGCTCATTTCCGGAGGAAGTGGATGTAGCACTGGATTTCCGGTGCGATAACATCCACGAACTCAATGAGCTGGCGCTGGCTGTGGAGAAGTTTTCGATTCATGACCGCAAGAAGCTGGGGGCAGCAGTAAGCATGGCCAAGCCGGAAAACGCCAGCCAGATCCGCCGTCTGGCGGAAAACATGGATCTGTTTGAATTTGCCCCCGGTGCGCACACCCCCGCAGAGTACGGGAAATACATGATCCAGAAATCCGGCCATTTTGAGTATGACCCCAATCTGGACGAGTTTTATGACTACGAGCGGTATGGCCTGCAGCACATGGACTATCAGTCGGGCGTGTTTACCGACCGCGGCTATATCGCCTATGTCGGCACAGTAGATCTGGAGGAACTGATGGCGGAAGGCCCGGTGGATCAGTGCCAGCGGGAACAGGAGGTTCAGATGGGAGGAATGGCATGATCCAACTCTTTATGAGCCGCAGCGGGAGTTCTGTCATTGTCCCGCTCCGGTTTCCCGCATCTCAGAGCGCCATCACTGAAGCCTCCTGCCAGCTCGATGGGGCCAGCAGAGAAAGAAAAACAAAGATCGTTGAGATGAAAAGTGTGATCGCCAATCTGCCGTCGTACCTCGGCGGGTTTGATCCTGACTCCAGAACGCAGCTTGCACAACTAAATCGGCTCGCAAGCATCATTGCCAAAATGGACTCCCGCGAACGAAATATCTATGCCGGCGCCTTGGATGGCAACAGCATCAATGATCTGAACGATATGATTCGTGTGGCGGAACAGGTGTCGGACTACATCCTCATTCCCAATGTCAATTCAGATGTGACGCTTGGCCGCTATGTCGCTGTTGCCGGTCAGATTCAGGGTGACCCCAGATTCCCCGAAGCAGCCTGTCCCTATCTGGACTTCGCAAAAATCGGCGCAGAATACTATGCCGAGCATGGCGGCGCCTATACCTATGCGGGCTATGTGCTCCGCAAGCAGGATGATGAGCTTGTCAGAGAGAAAAAATCGAAGATCCAGCTTGACCTCTCCTCTTCCCAAGCACAAGTGAGTGTCTGCCTTCCGGCAACGAAGGAAGAATTGGAGCGAGTAAAAAGAACACTGGGAATCGATTGTTTTGCAGAGGCAGCAGTAACCAAGGTGTCGTTTTCCGTTCCCTATATGGACGAGCACATTCCCACTACAGGGGTCTGCGTGGAAGATGCAAACGAATTGGCTTGGGCCATTGAGGGGATGCAGTGTGAAGACGGTGAACTGCTGAAATATCTGTCGGTTCTTTCTGTGGAGCAGCCGGGGACTATGCAGGAGGCTCTCCGCTGTGCCATGAATCTGGATAACTACGAGCGCATCACGGAGGACACTTACGAATACGGGCAAACCGTCCTTCGGCGCATTGGTGCTGATGACGAGCTGATCGATACCATCGATGGGTATATGGATTTTGAGAAGCTGGGTGAGGACACTATGGCGGAGGAAGGAGTCCGGCGAACCGAGTTTGGCCTGATCCGCCGATGCAGCAGCCCCTTCGCTGAGGAAACCCAAGCGATGGAGATGGGAGGCCTTTCCTGATGCCCCGCGAAACCGATCTGCTCCGCGTAAAGCTGGTGGCGCACACCCTCCTCGATGTACAGATCCAGGAAACGGCCCTCTCCCCGGTAATCGTCAGCCACCCCTTCACATCCTCTGGAATTTCCGCACTTCGGAATGAGGATGGGAGCCTATCCATGGTCGACCTGATCAACAATTCGGATGACTGCACAAGGTGGCGCAGAAAGGTTGGCGAGCAGATCGACAGCGCCGAAAATGTCCATCAGATCTTCGTACTGCTCAACCCGCCCTATTATCTGACTTTTATCAAGTTTGCCGCCTCCGCTCTCTCGGAGAAGGATCTGGGGCAGCTCTTATCCACCGCCTGGACCCAGGAGGAATGCCCCAATCAGGACTGCAATGTGAGCAAACGAGAACTGGTGGCCTTGTTCCGATCCGTCTCTCCGGAGTCCCTGATGGATGAGGAGGAGCGTACCGCACACCAGGCGCTGGAGGATACGGTGACGGTCTATCGGGGCGTTACACCCTACAACGCCAAAAATATCAGGGCGCTGTCCTGGACACTGGATCGAAAAACAGCAGACTGGTTCGCCCACCGCTTCGGTGAGGATGGAACGGTGTATGAGGCGCAGATTCGGAAAGAACACATCCTGGCCCTGTTCACCGGCAGGAACGAAAGTGAGGTCATCGTAGACCCGTGGCGCCTGGAACAGATCATGGAGTCACCGGAGCCGGGATTTGATATGCAAATGACCTGAACGACATGATCCGATGATTGGGAGGAATGTAAATGAAGAAGAAAATCATGATCACAGTAGCATCTCTGGCAGCACTGGGAGCTGCTGTCGCCGGCTATCTCCACTTCTCCGGCAGGACGCCTTTTGGTCATAGCTATTTCCGCTGAGCTGTGGTATTGTTCCGCATGAGGAGGTGAAGCAAATGGCCATTTCTTTATCGGAACAGTTGGAGAGTGACATCAAAGAATATCTTCACAAGACTTTTGGGACATATTTCTCCAGCCTTGATGAAAGATTTGCCGCAGATATCAAGGAAAATGTCATCAGCGCATCGGATTTCCATCATGGATATTACAACGATGATGACATCTCCATCGCATTCCAGCGAGTAACTCTGGGTAGGATGGGACATCCTGACTGGCAAATTTACCATCCCTGTACGGATACGGAGGCTAATACCATGAAGCAGAATGTAAAAGTAAATACACCGATTCACATCAGGCCCGCTTCTCCCGAGGAAGCGGGCCTCTTCTATTCGGAACTCGATGAGACCGCCGACGAGAGACTGGGCACGGTCGGCCATGTCCGGATGGACTTTGGATCTTCCGGAAAAGGATTCTACCACACCTGGTGGCCCCACAACGATGACCAGTTCAACACCGAGGAATTCAAGGGTGAGCTTCAGGAAGTCGTGGATATGCTTCGGGCTGATGGGCCGCTCAAGGATCTGGCCTCGATGAGAAGCTACTGCTACCGGAATGGAGGTGAGATCACCGAGGACGGCCGGTGCTATGGCTATGTCGTGGACACCGAGCATTACCGCTACTGCCTCCGCTGCACCCCTTCTCCCGGCGACTATCAGGGCTACCTCTACTGCTACGACCTGCGCCAGCAGCAGATGGCCCGGCAGGCAAAGCCTGTGGGCCGGGTCACCTTCGCCGATGGCAGCCGGATGGACTACACCGACGTGCAGGAATATCTCCGGTGCATCCAGAAGGAACTGCCTCAGCATTCGGTCACGGGCTTCCGCTATGAGACGCTGACGGATGACCCGGTTGTTCGCAAGCAGGTGGACGATATCCTTTTCGACCTGTATGGCGAAGAAAATCCGCAATCCCTGACGGACTATGAAAATAGCTCTGGCCAGGGTATGAAGATGGGAGGAATGTAAATGTCTGTACCCAAAGAATGGTTGAGCTTTCTCCGAGAACAGTTTCCCGCAGGCTCAAGGATCAAGCTCAGAGAGATGAAAGACCCCTATGCCCCGCTGGAGCCGGGCAGTACGGGGACTCTGGACCACATCGACGACGCCGGGCAGTTCCACATGAAGTGGGACAATGGCAGAACCCTGGCGCTGACCATCGGAGAGGACAGCTTCTCTGTCCTGCCGCCCGAGCCCACCACGCTGAAGCTGTATATGCCTCTGACGGCGGACCTCTACACCCGCAACGAGTATGGGGAGATGGAGGATGACAGTACTCTGCTGGACGGAAGGATGCTGCGGTGCTATGAGGGTGAGATCCTCAGAGCTCTGATCAACAACCGGATGCCGGAAGAATCCGAGAGCGGCATCATGCACTGGTATGGCGAGGATGACAGCGTCAACCAGAAGGTCAAATCTGTCGTGTTCACCGTTGAGGATCGGAACGGCCAGCTCTGGGGTGTTGCCGAGTGCCGCGTGGTTGGCACCCTCACCCCGGAGGAACTGATCACCCTGAAAGAGTATATCTCCGGACAGGCGTCGGATGGCTGGGGCGAGGGCTTCGAACAGCGGGAGATCTGCGCCGGCGACGATGAGCTGTATGTCCATCTGTGGAGCGTGGAGGATGATTGGGACATCCAGACCGAGGCAGAACGCTTCGCGCCCAGAGTGGCGGAGGGGCTGCCGGAGATGTGCTTCTCGACTCTCAAGTCCACCGGTGACCTCATCTGTATCCGCCGGGGCGAGTCCGGCTACTACCCCTCCGATTGGGACACCGGCGACAAGGAGCAAAATGTGGAGCTGGCGGATAAGATGAATGAAAAGCTGGGAGTCAACCCCATCCAGCGCCAGGCTATGGAAGTGGGCAGTATGTGTGGCTGGGATGTCCCCGGTGCCGATCCCGCCAAATATGAGGAGGACTACAGGCCCCAAATGGGAGGGATGACCCTTGAATGAAGTGTTCCGTGTGGAGCTGTTCGGCGGAAAAACGGATCGGTGGTGCGATCTGGAGCTTCCGGCTACCTACTATGGCCTTTCGGACGCACTGGACAAGCTCCAAATGACATTGGGCGACAAGCCGAGGTGGGAATTCCTTGAACACCATGGTTTTCAGTTCCTCCATGTCCATCTGACCCATGAATGCGATCTGTATCAGCTCAATGCGCTGGCAACCTGCCTGGGACAGATGAACGGCAGAGAAAGAACGGCCTTCGAAGGGCTGTTCAACATGGAGGTGGCCAAAAAATACGGTCCCATCAGCGTTGCCACCATGATCGACCTGGCCTACAGCGCAGACTGCTGTCATGTGGTCAACGCCACGACGGACGAGCAGCTCGGCAGGTTCTATGCGGAGAACGATTTCATCCCTGCCCTGGAAAAAGTTCCGGATTCCATCTTCGAGTATCTTGACTTTGAGATGCTCGGAAGAAAAGCCAGGTTTGAGGAGGGCGGCGTTTTCGCAAGCGGCGGGTATGTCACGCAGCACACTGAGCTGAAGCAGGTATATGACAGCCTGGCCTTGATTCCCGAAGCGCCGGAATACGGCATCCGCCTGACGGTCGGCAGGTATCCCTTCCACTCCAATGAGCAGCCGGATAACATGATGTGCCTGGATCTGCCAGCCACGCAGGAACGGCTGGATGCCGTGCTGGAGGCTTGCGGAGGCGCCTCCTGGTCGGAAATGGTCTTCCAGGTGGAGGACAGCGCGATGCCTGCGCTTCTGGAAAACACGGACTGCGACGATATCCATGGACTGAACGAGTTGGCCAAATGCTTCAAGGAGCTGAGCACACAAGGAGAACTTTCCAAATTCAAGGCAGTTATCCTTGCGGCGGATTGTCACGATATCGCTGCCGCTGTCCAGATTGCGGAAAATCTGGATGACTACCTGCTCGAGCCTGATCAGCGAAACCCCGAGGAGGTGGCCATAGAGGAGCTTCGCTTCATTGTGGACGAGCATTCCCGGTCCATTCTGCAGAAGCACGTCGTCCTCTACAACTACGGTCAGGATGTCATGGCAGCACACAACGCTCTGCTGACCCCCTACGGGCTGGTTCAGCGCAGAGATGGCGAGCCGATCCGCAATGAAGAAACACAGGCAGAAAATGCCGGAATGGAGATGATGTGATGGCGAGTCGGCAAACCAGGCAACTCCTGGATCTTCTGGACGGTTTTGAAATGACCAAATCCCAACACGACTGGCTGGAACGGCGATTCGAGAACATGACGGTAAAAGAAAGCCTTCTGTTCCGCGGAGCAATGCAGATCGAGCAGCCGAGGATGACCTGCGATGTGATGCTGATTGCAAGTCAATTGGATCACTATGATCTGTTCTATGGGGCCGGGGATGATGTTCAGCTGGGCAAATTCATCATGGAACAGATCCAGCGCCCCTCTGATCAAGCGCGGGAGTTTCTTGACCCGGGGAAAGTGGGTGCGGCTTACCGCCAAAAGGGCGGAAACACTTTCTGCGACGGGCACTTTATCAAGGTCACCTCTTTAATCGATCCGTTTCTGGACAGTGACCCTTCGATGAATCCCGACAAAGGCGATTTTGCGATCCGGGTCAAGCTGGCCAGCCGAACCAACATGGACGGCGTGTGGGTGGGCTTCCCGGACACCGACGAGTACATAGACGCCGCCCATCCGGACGAGCTGCTTCTGGCGCTGGATGAGCTGGAAGCGGAGTCCCTGACCGAGTGCATCGCCATGGAGGTGGACTGTTGTCTGCCCCAACTGGAAGACATCCCCTCCCAGTATGACTCCGCCGCCCAGCTCATCCGCCATGCCATCGACTTTGGTTACATCTGGAGCGAGCAGGGACAAGGAGAACCCAGATGGTTGGATAAATTTATGGCGGTTATGGAGCTGGAGGATTGCCACCGCCTGGATTACGCCCTGGATTTAGCCCAAAATCTCCGCTGCTATCACTTCATGCCCCGTGATATGGATCTTGCCGATTACGGAAAAGAGTTGGCAATGCGGGATGGCATCTATCCCAAAGACGAACTGCTCGCCGCCTGCTTTGACGCTGAAGAATATGCCTGTTATAAAATGAAGCGCATGGGCCTGTCCGCCGCAGAACATGGGTTTGTATCCTGGAATGGCACGGAACTCAACTTTGAGTATAGCCAGCCGGATACCGGTCAGACCATGCAGATGTAGAATATCTTCCCCCGCTGGATGGAGGTGAACAGAGCAGCACAACAAACTTCATAACACCACAGGGGCCGTTACCCGAAAGGGACTGACGGCCCCTGCTTTTTTTGCGCTCTTTCCGGGTAACTGTCCCGGAAAGGAGTCTTCATGACGACGGACAACCCTATCGCCAAGCACCTGAAGGAGTATCACCGCGGAGAGCTGAGAGTCGTCCCCAGCCGTGAGCTGGAGGCCGCTTTTCAGATTCGCGGACCTGACCTTCGCCGCACGATCAACTGCCTGCGCGGGGATGGCATCCCCATTTGCAGCTCTGATTCCGGCTATTATTACGCCGACACCGAGGAGGAACTGCAGAGGACGATCCGGCAGCTCCGAAGCAGGATCAAGAAGATCGCCCATGCCGAGCGCGGCCTCACCAAAGCGTTGGAGCAATTTACCGACAGCGGCCAGATATCCCTCCCCCTGGAGGGAGGTGATACTGCTTGAAAAGCTTCATCCCCTGGGTGGGAGGCAAAAGCAAGCTGCTCTGGCTGATCCATAAGCTGTCCCCCTCGCGCTATTCCCGGTTTATCGATGTGTTCGGCGGCAGCGGGACAGTGACATTGAGCCGCCCGATCCAGCAGGGATGCATGGAGGTTTATAACGATTTCAACGGCGACCTGACCAATCTGTTCTGCTGTGTCAAAAACAGAACCATGGCGCTCCTTCTGGAGCTTGGCTTTCTGCCGCTGAACACCCGTGATGACTTCAATGTGCTGTATAAGTTTTTCTCCCGTGAGGAATTCACCGATGACTATCTGGACGAGGAGATGGAGCTGACCCAGCGGTATCTGGAACCGCCGGATGCCAAAACCATCCGAAGGATGATGCTGGAACGGGCGCCTCGCGGAGATGTGCGGCGAGCCGCCGACTATTTCAAGCTCATCCGGTACAGCTTCAGCGGCGGCGCAAAATCTTTCGCCGGAAAATCCTGCGACATCCGCCGCTTTTTCCATCTGGTCTGGGAGTGCTCCCGCAGGCTGGCTGAGGTGGTCATCGAGAACAAGGACTGCGTCGACCTCATCCGTCAATATGACCGGGAAGACGCATTCTTCTACTGTGACCCGCCTTACTACGATGCGGAGGACTGCTATGCGGTGGGCTTTCCCAAGGAAGGCCACCAGCGCCTCCACGATGCGCTTCTGGAGTGCCAGGGGTATGTGATGGTTTCCTACAACTACTGTCCCTTCATCGTGGATCTGTACAAGGAGTTTTACATCTTCTACACCACACGCCCCAACAGTATGTCCCAGAAGGCCGGAAGTGAATACGAGGAGATCGTCATCACCAACTATGATCCCCGTCTCTATAACTCCGCAAGGCATTGGCAGCTCAGCATTTTCAATCTGTCAGCCGCGGAGGAAGACGACGGGCGCTACACGCTGATCCATGAACCGAAAACAAAATCTGATAAAACGGAGGAATGAAGATGACCTTTATCAAGTACACCAACGACGGCAAGGCTGTCATTCAGCCGGCTGCCCTCACCCTGAGCGGCCTCGAGCGGGAGGAAACGCTGGAGATGCATACCTTGGAAAACGCCATTGTACTGCTCAAGCAGGAGATGGAGCCGGTGGAGAAAGCCGCCGCTATGATGGCGCTGATTCGTCTGGTCAACAGCCTGTGGGCGGATATGATGGCCGGATGGGAGAAGCAGGATGGTGATGCGGACCTGTGCGATGGCTGTTCTGGCTGCGATGAGGATATGCTGCCCATCCCTGCAGAGGCCTTTGCGGATGCCGGCATCCTGCACGACAACCTCCGTGTGGTCAGCGTGGACGGCGCTGTTCTGGTGGTATCCGATGACCGCAAGACCAAGTGGGCGGCCGAGCTGGACAAGAGCCTGGAACAGCTCGGCATCGACAGGGCCGGTTTCGAGAAGCTGGTCAAGGCAGTCATGGAGCTGGATGAGGACGAGGACGATGACTAAGGATCACGCCTACCTCTACCTCAGTTCCATCTCCGAGGCCAAACGGCAAAACGAGGTGGCTCTCTGGCGGGCAAGCCACTTGGAGAACATCGCCTGTAAGCAGGCCATCGAGGAGGCCATCCGCAGGGGTTTTGACGGGATGCACCTGAGTCACGACTGCGCCAGGGGCGTCATCGAGGACTTTGGCTTCAAGCGTGTGGGATGGGTGCTGGCCGCCACCATTCAGCTGAAACCGGAGGATGGGCGCTTCAGCCGCCGGAACAAGGAATGGGCCGCTGCGACCTTTATCCCCCGCAGCGACCGAAACTATGAGTTCATGGTGGAAAGTCACGCCGGTGTTCTGGACATCTTCGTAAATGAGTTTCGCGACGCCCAGGATGCGCTTGGGATGTTTGTGCGCTCCCACTGCGACGATATGACCGGGCAGGAGCTGGAGGGCAAGGTGCTGGTCATGAGTCCATTCACGCTGAAGGAGTCCTATTGGGCGCCGGAGAATCAGCTCTGGCTGGCGACCGGCGGCTTCGGCTGCGCCCCCAACGCCGCGGGCAGAGCGGTATACGCCACCTGCCTCGGTGACGGGGAGCGAACCCGGTGGAACCGGAGCGATTTCATCGGCATTCTCAAGGAAAAACATCTGCCCGACTGGGCAAGAGAAAGCCTGGAACAGATCCGGCGGGAAGATCCTGCCGAATCTGCCGGCATGACAACCCCATCCATGTGAGTGAAAGGAGCTTGATAACCATGGCAGCGACCAAAAAGAAACAGCAGGAAACCACCACGCCCCAGGTGGAGGCGCGGATCGACCGTCTGGTGGACGGAGATTTCAAGACAAAAGCTTTCGCCAGCGCCACCATCGGTGGGGCCTTTGCCGTCCACGGCATCCGGGTCATCGAGTCCGACAAGGGCCGTTTCATCTCCATGCCCCAGGACTCCTACAAGAAAAACGGTGAGACCAAGTACAACGACACCTTCCACGCCATCACCGCCGAAGCCCGGAACGCTCTGGTGGACGCCGTCAACGACGCCTACGAGCAGAAGCTCCAGGAGCAGCAGGAGCAGAAAGGCGACGCTCCCGACCAGGCCATGAGCCAGCAGATGTGAGCTGCTCGCCCTGAAGGGAGGTGATGTGATTTTGGTTCGCTTCACAATAGACAATCGAAACCGTCTGATCTTCTATGGCAACACGGTGGGCTATGTGAAGGATGACGCCGCTGTCGTAGACGAGATGTTCCAGACGGATGAGCTGTCCCGCTACCTGGCCCGGTTGAATCTGACGCCTCAGTGGAAGGAAGGCGTATTTGACCGCCTTGCAGCCGGAGAGGCGCCCGGCGAGGAGCTGGGGCAGCCGCAAAAAGGCTGCCGCATCTGGCAGCTCCGGAAAGGCGTGGATGTCACCATGCGCTTTATCGGATATGAGGATCTGATTCAGCGGTTCGGAGAACCGGACGCAGACAATTATACGCAGGTCTTTGACGGCGATCTGGGTACCAACGATTTGGAGCAGATCTACGCCATCTGCCGGGACAGCCCGCCTCCCGAGTATCAGGGCTACCGGATGGCTCTGTCCGATGTGGTGGAGCTGTACGATGATTCCGGCAGCGAGTTCTTCTACTGCGACCGCGTGGGATTCCGTCCCATCCAGTTCAACCAGCATCAGGAGCAGAACGAATGCCACGAAATGACCATGTAGTCTGGGCGGATATAAACCGCCCGGATTTCCCTTTGCCCAGCCGAGGCCGGGGGCCTCCCCATATGCATCCCATGATCTCTTTCCAGCCAACAAACTACCAAAAATCATTTTTACTTACAGGAGGAATGTACCTTATGAAGAAGCTGTTCAAGAATATCGCCAAGTCCGCCAAGTCCGCCGCCATCAACTGCCAGACCTCCCTCGCCGCCTTCCACCGCCGCGCCGTCTGCGGCAACGCCGGCGAGGGCTATATCGATACCGCCGTCAAAGTGCTGATCGCCGTCGTTCTGGGCGCCCTGGTGCTGGCCGGCCTGTACGCGGTCCTGAATGATACTGTCATGCCTACTGTAACGGAGCGTATTCAGGAGATGTTCGACTACGCCGGCTGATGCACTGGGCGCAGGCGCTGGTCTTCTGCGGCTGCCTGATGGGCGCTTCGATCTATGATGTCCGACACCGCCTGGTGGATGACCGGGTCTGTGTGGCGCTCGTGCTGGCGGGGCTGATCACCATCAGCCCCGCCTCCTTTTTGGGGGCGCTTGCGGGAGGGCTGCCCTTCTATCTGGGGGCGGGCTTCGGGAAAAACGGGGCCGGGGATACGGTGCTTGCGGCGTCAGCGGGGTTTGTGCTGGGCCTTTCCCGCACTCTCGCGGGGCTTACGCTGTTCGCCTTTTGCTACGCCCTGTTTGTGCTGGGAAAAAGTCTTGTTCTGAAGCTCTCCCACCGCCCCACCCGGTTCACCTGCCCACTGGTCCCGTTCATTGCCGCAGGATTCATTCCCGCATATTTCTTATAAGGAGGCTTATATGAAGATTTTCCGTAACCGCACCGTGATCGGTGTGCTGTGTATCCTCCTGGCGCTCGTCATCTGCTTCGGGGTGACGCCCCTGTTCAGCCGCAGCGCCAGCGAGAAGGCTGAGATCGTCCGCGTCACCGCCGACATCAAGGAGGGCGACGAGATCACCGCTGAGATGGTACAGACTGTGGAGGTGGGCGCCTATAACCTGCCGTCCGGCATCATGACAGAAAAAGACGAGGTCGTCGGCAAGTATGCCACCGCCGACCTGAAGGTGGGCGATTACATTCTGGCCAGCAAGCTCTCCAACGAGCCTGCCGCTGAAAATGCCTATCTCTACAATCTGGACGGCACCAAACAGGCCATCTCTGTCACCATCAAGAGCTTTGCCACCGGCCTTTCCGGCAAACTGGAGAGCGGCGATATCGTTTCCGTCCTCGTGGCCGACTATCAGGGCATGGGCGAAACCGTGATCCCGCCCGAGCTGCAGTATGTTGAAGTCATTTCCGTTACCGCTTCCTCCGGCTATGACGCCAACACCGGCGAGGCGGTTGAGGATGAGAAAGAGCTGCCCTCCACCGTCACCCTGCTGGTGACCACCGAGCAGGCCAAGGTGCTGGCGGGGCTGGAGCAGGAAAGCGAGCTGCATCTGGCGCTGGTTTATCGTGGGACCGCCGAGAACGCTTCCGCATTCATCGAGGCGCAGGACGCTCTGATCGAGGAGCTGTACGCCGAGCCGGAAGCCGAGGAGACTGCCGAGACAACTGAGAATACCGAAACCGGGGAAAGCGAGGGTGCCGATTCTGCCGCAGAGAGCGAGGCGGCTGCGGAATGAACTTCATGAAAGGAAGCCTGTTTCACCGCAGCACAGAGCCGGAGGAGGTTGAAATCATCGAAGAATCCGGCGGCGGAGTCCTTGCCGTCTGGGGAAGCCCCGGCTGCGGCAAGACCGTGACCGCGGTGAAGATCGCAAAGCATCTGGCGTCCCAGAAAAAGAATGTGGCGCTGCTGCTCTGCGATATGACCGCCCCCATGATGCCCTGCATCTGCCCGCCCTCTGAGCTGGAGTGCGACAAATCCCTGGGCAGCATCTTCGCCGCCCAGCGAATCTCCGTGAATCTCATCAAGCACAACCTGACCACCCACAAGAAGCTGTCCTACCTGACCATGCTGGGGCTGCGCAAGGGGGAAAACGAGTATACCTACGCAGCCTGCACCAAGCAGCAGGCGGAGGAGCTCATCCGCGGCCTGCGTGAGATCGCCCCCTATGTGGTCATCGACTGCTCCAGCTATATCGCCAATGACATCCTCTCCGCCGTGGCGCTCATGGAGGCCGACAGCGTCCTCCGGCTGGCCAACTGCGATCTGAAGTCCATCGGCTACCTGTCCAGCCAGCTCCCGCTCCTCCGGGAACTGCACTGGGACGAGGACAAGCAGTATAAAGCCGCGTCCAATATCAAGCCTCTGCAGGCTGCCGACCGCATCGGTCAGGTACTTGGGAGCGTTGCCTTCCAACTCCCTCACTCACAGGAACTGGAGGAGCAGTATCTGGAGGGAACGCTCCTGAATGATCTCTCCATGAAAGACAGCAAGGCGTTCCGCCGGGAGATCGAGAAAATCTGCAAGGAGGTGTTCTGATGCTTGGCGACAAGAGAAGCAATTCCATATTTGCCGCGCCCCCGGCCGCCGCCCCGGCGGAGGCCAAGCCGGAGCAGGCCGAGGTGCATGACATCTCCTTCGAGGAAAATACCGGAAGGACTATTTTTGCGGAAACCAAGGTCGCCCCCAAGGCGAGCGATGTCTTCTTCGCTCCCCAGGCCGAGGGGATGCCTTTCGCGGAGGTTCTCACTCAGGTACAGTCCTACCTCTCCGGTACCTATGCCACCCTGATCACAGAGAGCGGCAACGAGGCCAAGGAGCAGATGAAGCGCCGGATCGCCCGCTATTTGCAGGACAATCGCATGGCGGTGGACGGCATGAGCCAGAGCGAGCTGGTGGATGCCCTTTATACGGAGATGGCCGAGTATGGGTTTCTGACCAAGTACATCTTCGCCGACGGCATCGAGGAGATCGATATCAATTCCTGGCGCGACATTGAGATCCAGTATTCCGACGGCCGCACCGTCAAGCTGGAGGAACACTTCGACTCCCCGGACCACGCGGCCAATGTCATCCGCCGTATGCTCCAGAACTCCGGCAAGGTGCTGGACAATGCCAGTCCCATCATCACCTCCCGTCTGGCCAAGAACATCCGTGTTTCGGTCATTAAGACCCCGGTGCTGGACGAGGACGCGGGCGTCGCGGCCTCCATCCGAATCGTCAACCCCAAGAATCTGACCAAGGAGGACTTTGTGGGCAGCGGCACCGCCACGGAGGAAATGCTGGATTTCCTGTCCGCCTGCCTGCGCTACGGCGTCTCTATCTGTGTGGCAGGCGCGACCAGCTCCGGCAAGACCACCGTGGCGGGCTGGCTCCTGTCCACCATCCCTGACCGCAAGCGGATCTTCACCATCGAGGACGGCTCCCGTGAGCTTCAGCTCATCCGGGAGCAGAACGGCAGGGTGGTCAACTCCGTCGTCCACACCCAGACCCGCGACAGCGAGAACGAGCGGCAGCGCATCGACCAGATCGCGCTGCTGGACATCGCCCTTCGTTTCAATCCTGATATCATCGCTGTGGGCGAGATGCGCGGCCCAGAGGCCAATGCCGCCCAGGAGGCCGCCCGCGTGGGCGTGGCCGTTCTCACCACCATCCACTCCAGCTCCAGCGAGGGCACTTATCGCCGCATGGTATCCCTGTGCAAGCGGGCCGTGGATACCCCTGACGATACACTCATGGGCTATGTCACCGAGGCATATCCCATTGTGGTCTACTGCCGCCAGCTGGAGAACAAGGAGCGCCGCATCACCAATATCTCCGAGTGCGAGATCCTACCGGATGGGAGCCGACGGCTTCACAAGCTCTACGAGTACAACATTACCGAAAACCGTCTGGAGGGCGACCGGTTCATCATTGAGGGACACCACCAGAAGTGCGAGGAGATGTCCGAGAGCCTGCAGCGCCGCTTTATCGAGAACGGTATGCCCCGCGGTGAGCTGGAGCAGTTCATCCAGGGAAAGGAGGAAACTGCATGACAATGATCCAACTAATCGCCTGCATCGGCATGATCGCCGGGCTTTTTATGGTGCTGGGGATCTCCCCCACAGAAATGAGCGACAGCATCTTCTCCCGGCTGACTGCCGCCCCCGGCAGCATCCGGGCGGATATCAACGAGACGACCAAGCGAAAAAAGGCTGGCTTCTTCCGCCGGGAGATCACGGAAGCCCAGGCGGTGCTGGCCGCATCCGGGCGTGAGGGGAAGTTTCCCATGGTGTGCATGGCCTCCCTGGTGCTGTTTGCCCTGGGCGCCTGCATCGCCATTCTTGCCGGAAATGCCTTCCTTGTCCCTGTGCTGGCCGTCGGATTTATGCTGGCGCCGTTCTGGTATGTCAAGCTGACAGCCGGCAGTTTCAAAAAGGATGTGGCCGCAGAGCTGGAAACGGCGCTGTCGGTCATCACCACCGCCTACCTGAGAACAGAGAACTTCCAGCAAGCCGTAGAGGAGAACATCCGCTACCTGCACCACCCGGTGCAGGATGTGTTCCAGCGGTTCCTCACCCGCATCAAGCACATTGACCCGGACATGGACGCCGCACTTCATGACCTGAAATATGCCATCGGCAATGAGGTATGGCAGGAGTGGTGCGAAGCGGTGATGGCGTGTCAGACAGACCGCAGCCTGAAAAGCACCCTGACTCCCATCGTCAGCAAGCTGTCGGACATGAGAGTAGTCAACGGAGAGCTGGAAAATCTGGTCTTCGGCCCCCGCAAGGAATTCGTCACCATGGCGATCCTGGTGCTGATCAATATTCCGCTGGTGCGGTTCATCAACACCGATTGGTACCACACCCTGGTAGACACCGTTCCCGGCCAGATGGTCATCGCCGTCTGCATCGCAGCCGTATTCGTGTCCTTTGCCTTCGTGGTGAAGCTGACGCAGCCTATTGAGTATCGGAGGTGAGGAAATGGGCGCACTTTTATTTCTGTTCGGGACCGTTCTGGCCGCCGGACTGTATTTTGTCCTTGCCGACCTGCTGAAAATCCCTCGGCTGGCTACGGAACGCGCGCTCATCTCTGCCGGACGGAGGGAGCGGAGCCTGGTCAAAGCTCTGGAGGCGCTGATCCTCGGCTGGGCGCTGAAGCTGGCGCCGCTGATCCGAATGGACGAATACAAATACCGCCGGCTGGAGAGTAAGCTCACGGCGGCAGGGTTGGATATGACGCCCCAGGTCTACACGGCTTATTCGATCCTGAAGCCCTGCCTCATCCTGCTCGGCATCATCCCGTGCCTGCTGATCCTGCCCATCCTGAGCCCCCTCATCGTGGTGCTGGCCGTTCTGACCTGGTTCAAGGAGAGCCGCCGGGCGGATGAGCTGGTCAAGGCCAGAATGGAGCTGATCGAGGGCGAACTGCCCCGGTTCGTCGCCACCATCCATCAGGAGCTGGCAGCCAGCCGGGATGTCCTGCGGATTCTGGAGAACTACAAAAAACACGCCGGAGCTGACTTCGGTCGGGAGCTGGATGTGCTGACTGCGGACATGCGTTCCTCCTCCTATGAAGCGGCGCTCATCCGCTTTGAGGCCAGAATGGGCTCCGCCATCATTTCGGACATCGTCCGCGGCCTCATCGGCATCCTGCGGGGTGACGACGGGCGAATGTACTTCCAGATGCTGTCCCACGATCTGAAAGCATTGGAACTGCAGCGCCTCAAGGCCAAGGCCGCCAAGATCCCGCCCAAGATCCGGGTGTTCAGCTTCATCATGCTCATGTGCTTCATGATGACCTATATCGTCATCATCGTGTACCAGATCGTCAATTCTCTGGGAAGCCTGTTCTAAAGGAGGTCGCCATGAAAAAAATACTGAAACGGCGCTCCGGCGAAGGCTATATCGATGTATGCGTCCTGGTGGTGTGTGCCATGCTGGTGCTGGCGCTGGTGGTTCGTGTGCTTCCAGTCTACATTACCAAACAGCAGCTGGACACCTATGCGGTGGAGCTGGTGCGCGAGGCGGAAATCGCCGGCCGGGTTGGCACGGAGACCACCCGCCGGGCGGCGGCGCTTACCGACAGCACCGGGCTTGACCCCGACATCCGGTGGTCCACCACCGGACGCATCCAGCTCAATGACGAGGTCACCGTGACCCTGACGCTGGAAACGGATATCGGCCTGTTCGGAGGATTTGGCTCGTTCCCGATCACGCTGACGGCTTCTGCTACAGGCAAGTCGGAGGTGTATTGGAAGTGAGAAAACCGATCTTTCGCCGTCGCTCCGGCGAGGGCACCCCCATGATCCTTGCCATCGTGCTGGTCTTGCTGATGCTCTTCTGCGCCATTGCCGAATTCAGCCGTCTGTGGATCATTGCCCAAGGCGTGAAGGAGGCCGCGCAGCAGGCGGTCATTTCCACCATCAATGACAACTATGACGATGTGTACCACGCCGTCCGCGAGGGATACGCCGCGGGCTGGTATCCGGACGGTACAGGCCGCTGGGATGAGAGCATTGACACCGGCGATGTGTACGGCCAGCTCTCTGAAACGCTCGGATTGGAAAATACAGCGGGCGGGTATCAGAAAATTTCGGACGGCGAAGTGGAATATACCATCTCCGGCCTGTCCGTGGTTCTGGAAAATAACAGCCTCGGCTCCGGTCAGAGTGAGGGCTATACCGCGCTGGTGGAGATCCATCTGGAGGTGCCCGTCCGGTTTCTGGGGAATCATTTGCCCGCCGCCAGCATGACTTTGCACACGGAGGCCAAATATGTGCCTCTCTTCTGATCCATCCGGTCTTTTCAATAGACTTCCACAGAAAATTGTGGTATTGTCCCATTAATAAGAAAAACACTAAGGAGGCATACACCATGACAGACAAGACAAAGAGGATCGTCCTCATCGCCGTCTGCTGCCTGCTCTGCGTTGTGGCAGCCATTGGGATCGCCGTCCGGTTCGGCGGCAATGCCGAGATTTCTTCCGGTGTGGTTTCCGATGACCCCACCCAGAGCGGTGATCCCAATGTGGATATCGACAATAACGGCCAGACTGATCTGGATGTCCAGGTGGAAACGCCGGACGCATCCGAAACTGATCCCGCCCAGGGCGCAGACTCCAGCGGTCTGGAGCAGACCATCCAGGCAGATCCCGTAAAGCCGGAATCCCCCGAAAAACCGGAAGCACCCGCCGGCACCACCACGCTGCCGGATGACCACGACGGAGCGGATGTGCCGGAGGAGGAGCGCAAGACCGAGAATGAAGCGCCGCCCACCTATGAGGAGACTCCCACAGTGGCTCCCACCGAAACGAAGCCTGCTGCGGGAAGCACCAACAGCTCCGGTCAGGTCTATGTACCCGGCTTTGGCTATGTGGAAAATAGCGGTGAGAACACCGGAGTTCAGGACAACAACATGTACGAGAACGGAAATAAGATCGGCGAGATGGGCGGCGGTAATTGACCCCCTCATCCGCAATAACGGCGCAGTCGGAAGTGACTGCGCCGTTTCTATTTGAAAAAATCGGAAAGGAGAGCACCTGTGAAGCGAATCCTTGCTCTTATTCTCTCCGCTGTCCTGATGCTGTCCATCTCTGTACCTGCCTACGCAACCGGAGATGAAAACATCGATGGCGGTGGCGGCAACATGGGCAGCGGAACATCTACAAGCTATTGGAATCCCGGCATGGATGGCGTCCGTGTATCCGTAATCAATGTGGACAGCCACGCCGTAGTGGGCAATGTGATCGATCTGACCAACAAAACACCCGCATCGGGCGTTATTCATTTTGGCAAAGTCAGCAAGCTGTCCTATAACGCCGGACGGAGTCTCTCTCCGGTAGTGGGAAACTATAGCTACATCAATCCCTCGCAAAGCCTGCCCCGCATCATCTCCTCCGGCAGCTATCCGGCCAGCATTGATGCCATCCGCAGCTATTTTACCGATGAACAGGTCATCCGAGCCATCGCAGGATATGTGGGGATGGACTTTGATACGCTGATCTGCGGTGATTATAAAATTGTTATCGAGCCGATTGCGTATCTGGTCTATAACGGTGCCAACTACGCTATGACAGCCACGGAAGCCGCGCTCTACGACCAGGTGGTCAGCGGTGACCTGCGCTATTGGATGGGATCGCTGACCCATCAGAATCTCCCGCTCGCTATCTTTCTGGAGGAAGCTGACCTCGGGTATCCCGCCTGGTCAGGCAGCACTACCAGCAAGGTCAGCAATGAGCAGATCATTTCCTCTCTGGGGATTGGTATCGTCCGCTTCAACGATGAGGTGGAGGAACCGGAGGTGGATGAGTTTGACTACGAATACCGGGTGGACACCGATGTTATCACCTCGGTGGAGGTGTCCGGCGGGCAGTCAGCCCCGGACAACCCGGTCACCGTGCAGTTTGTGATCGAAGGCAGCACCTATACCGTCAGCAATGTCTACTATCCGGGCGGCGACAGCCAGCTGGTCTGGGTGAAGTGGCACACCCCCGATGAACCCTGTGTCTGCACCATTCAGGTCAGGGTGCTGGGCGGAGGCACGGCGCAAAGCACCATCACCGCCAACATCGTGGATCTGGACGGCAACGACCCGCCCAATCCCGTGGCCGATGACCGAAACGACACCTTCACCCTCGCGGATATCCCAGAGAAAGAAGAAGTGTCCTCTGCCTCCTGGGGCATCTGGTCTCCCTGGTGGCAGGAAAATTGGGTGTGGGTTGAAAACTGGGAGAAGTGCTGGCACACGGATCGGTGGACGGACAGCGAGGGCAAATCCCACACGGACCGCTGGTACCACTGGGTGGACAACGGCTGGTGGGAGGATCAGGGCTGGTGGGAGTTTGACTATAACGCCTACACAGCCAGCCTGACGGCAACCATGGTCATCACGCCGGACAGCCTATCACCCACGGCATCTTCCTCTGCGCTCAAGAGCGGATACGGCATCCAGCAGAGCGTTACGGCCAGCGTCAGCACCACGCAGAGTTCTGCCGTGACTGCGGCTCAGAATGCGGTGACCTATTTCCCGGAGTTCAACTACGAGGGCTTTTGGAGGCTCCTGGACCGAAGCATCAGCGGCAAACGCTCCACCTTCACTTTCAAGGACAATCCATACAGCACCTATAATCGTCCGACCCATTTCACGCCGATATGGTATCCCGATGGGAGCTATACGCCGTACACCTGGCTGCTGGACTGCTGGACACCGGCGGGAATGCTGTCGCTAAACCTCACGGACTCCGTCCGGATTTCCGGAGATCTTTGGGAGGACTGGCATATCGCCCCCACAAATTAACAACATACAACGGAGGGAATTTATGCGTAAATTCAACTATAAGCGCCTGATCGTGATGCTGGTTGTGGTCTTGGCAATGACCTGCCTGATGGCGACCACAGCTTTCGCCGCAGGTACCGGGGATGTGGCCGGCGCCGTCGAAAGCACCTGGTCCACTGCATCTACCCAGATCAAGTCGGTGGTCGACAATGTGGTGTTTCCCGCCATCGACCTGATTCTGGCCGTATTCTTCTTCGCCAAGCTGGGCACCGCCTACTTCGAGTACAGAAAATCCGGCCAATTCGAGTGGGCGGCTCCCGCCATCCTGTTTGCCTGCCTCGTGTTTACCCTCACTGCACCCATGTATCTCTGGAGCATTATTGGCATCTAAGGAGGGTATATGAACTTTTTCGAGCAAGAGCTTCACAAGATCGTTGCCCCAAAGTATCCGGACGCCACCTATGTAGGACGAGCCTGCTATGTGCGTCTCGATGAGTTGAATCGGGCAAAGATCCAGTTCGTCACGGGGATCGTCGCAAATCAATACCATGCCCTTCGCGTTTCCATTCTGAATCGGAACGAAGGCCAGGTGGATGTGCTGCTTCTGAATCTTTCCGACATCCTCGGGAAAAAGCAAACCGGCAACCCGAACTTCCGAAATGGGATCAATCCCTACATCTGGGATGACTACGGGAAAGCGGATTGGTATGTCTACCATCCAAACAGCCAGGACTACCAGCAGCTCACGGATGCGGTGTCGGATTATTTGGAGGTGTTTCAGGAGCAAGCCCAAACCGCTGACCCCCAGTGGCAGCAGACCATGTAAAGAACTGACCCAGGGGCCGTACCAGCTGTACGGCCCCTGGCCTTTTATCCCAAGCAGTTGGTGCGGCCTCACACCGAAAAGAGGTGAACGAACCATTGTTTATTTGGGATTTTGTTGCCGACACCATCCTCGGTCAGATCGTGGATTGGATCTACGGTCAGGTCATGGGCTTTCTCGGAAACTTTTTCGCCGAGATGGGCAACATGGGCGTCGAGCTGTTCGAACTGAGCTGGGTGCAGAGCATTGTACTGTTTTTCTCTTATCTGGCCTGGGCGCTCTATGTGACCGGTCTTGTGGTGGCCTGTTTTGAGTGCGGCATCGAGTATTCCTCCGGCAGAGGGAACCTCAAAGAAACTGCTCTGTGTGCCATCAAGGGCTTTATGGCGGTGAGCCTGTTTACGGTTGTGCCGATTCGGCTCTATGAGCTTTCCGTTACATTGCAGGCAAGCCTCACCGCGGGGATCACAGGGTATGGCACCTCCATCGGCGAGGCGGCAACCGAGATTGTGGATTCACTCAGCGGCATTGATTCGCTGACTGGAATGACCACCGGCTCATACTTCGGCTTTGCTTCCATCACCAGCCCAATCATGCTTTTATTCTGCATCATTCTGATGGCCTACGCCGTGATAAAGGTCTTCTTCGCAAACCTAAAGCGCGGCGGCATTCTGCTCATTCAAATTGCAGTGGGCAGTCTCTATATGTTCAGCGTCCCACGCGGTTATACGGATGGTTTCATCCAATGGTGCAAGCAGATCATCGGATTGTGTCTAACCGCCTTCCTGCAATCCACCATTCTCATCGCCGGTCTCATGGTATTCAAGGACCATGCCCTCCTTGGCCTTGGTCTGATGCTGTCCGCCGGCGAGATCCCCCGTATTGCCGGCGCCTTTGGTCTGGATACCACCACAAGAGCCAATATCATGTCTGCAGTCTATACCGCTCAGGCTGCGGTCAATACCACAAGGACCGTTGTTCAGGCGGTAGCCAAATGAAGACGCTGACAATGGGCAGCTTGTTTGACGGGATTGGCGGTTTTCCCCTGGCTGCGGTTCACAACGGCATCGTACCTGTGTGGGCAAGTGAGATCGAAACCTTCCCCATCGAGGTGACGCGGCTTCGATTTCCCGATATGGTTCATGTGGGCGACATTACAAAGCTTGACGGAGCAAAGCTGCCGCCGGTGGATATCATCTGCGGCGGCTCTCCCTGTCAGGATTTGTCCGTGGCCGGAGCGAGAGCCGGAATCTTCGGAGAACGCTCCGGCCTTTTTATGGAACAGGTGCGAATCGTAAAGGAGATGAGAGATGCGGATAGACAACGAGGCCGAGCAGCTCTCGATATACGACCTCGATTTATGGTGTGGGAAAATGTGCCCGGAGCCTTCTCCAGCGGAACACCAAAAGGAGAGGATTTCCGGATCGTCCTCGAGGAGATCGTCCGAATTAAAGTCAGTGGTGTTTCAATCCCTCGACCTGACACCGGGCGCTGGGAACCTGCTGGGCGAATTCTATTGGGAGCTGATTTCTCCCTGGCGTGGAGATGCCTTGACGCTCAATACTGGGGTGTCCCCCAGAGAAGAAAAAGAATCTTCCTTGTCGCAGATTTTGCAGGACGATCCGCCAGACAAATACTATTTGACCAGGAAAGCCTGCCTGGGCATCCTGCGCAGAGCCTTTGAACGCGGGAAAGAGCTGCCCCGAAAGCTCAATCAGGCGCTTGAAATTCAGTCAGGAGTCGCTCCACCAGCCGATACGGTTCACAATCAGCAACCGCCTCACGCCAGCCAGCAGGACGGCTGCATCGAGGGCTTCGATGGCTATAACGGTGATCTGACCGGTGCGGCAGCGGCCACCCTGGGCGTGAACTGCGGGATGTCCACTGGCCGCAACGGCCTTGTCCAGCCGATTGCCTTTGCCGCAAACCAGCGGGATGAGGTCAGAGATCTGCACGATGTGGCCGGAGCGTTGGGCGCCCAGCCGGGAATGAAGCAGCAGACTTTCATCGCGGAGGGTGTCGTGGCCAAAGGCAACGGCGATTGTTTTCTGACGCCGGAACGGCACACATCTCTGAGTGCAGGCGGCGGTCAGGCCGGTCAGGGGTATCCCTGTGTCCTGACTGCTGGCTTCTCTGCCGGGGCAGGAGCCTCTGCCGGAAGCATCGGCTACGGCGAGGAGCTTGCCCCCACCTTGAAAGGCAGCGCCAGCGGAAACTGTATGCCATCCATCTTATGCCTGAACGACCAAGGCGGTAGCGTGATGGAGTGCAGCTTGGACATCACAGGGACGCTTCGAGCTCAGGAACACGGGCATCAGCCACTGGTTTTTGATAACCATGGACAAGATACTCGTTTCTGCGGTCCTGTCAAATCGGCACAGACAGTATCCGCCACATTCGGCATGGGCGGAAATAACCAACCGCTTGTTGTAGATGAAAATTCCAGTTCTGATGACCCTCCACCGATTGCTTTTGAACTCCCTGCTTGGAACAATGCACCACCAGCGCAACAAGGAACTGTATTTTGCATCACCGGCAATGCTATTGACCGGCAGCCTCAAAACGGCGGCAATGGGATCGGATACCAAGCAGACCTCGCCTATACGTTGACTGCCACCGATCACCATGCCGTGTTCAGCAGACAGCGAGTCGACATTTTCAAAGATGGAGAGGTAACAAGCACTCAAAGCGCACGCCAGCACAAGGATGCCACGGATCTGGTGCTGCAGGGTACAGATCAGCCAAGGCTCATCCGCAGGCTGACACCTCTGGAATGTGAAAGGCTCCAAGGTTTTCCGGACGGTTGGACTGACATTCCCAACGCATCGGACTCTTCCCGGTACAAGGCGCTGGGCAACAGCGTGGCCATTCCATGCGTGGACTATGTCCTTTTCGGCATTGCTCTGGTGCTTCTCGCCGGCTGAGCCGGGCTTGTTGCTTATGCTTCGTTTGCAGCTTGCTTCTTCGTTGGGTTCTGTGAATAGCTATTTGCCGCCGGGCGCAGTATGCTTTGCTTACAAAATCAGAGAAAGGAGTAACCCATGGAAGCAAAGAAGAATCTCTGCGGAATGATCCCGGAAGAACTGCACGCCAGAGCTGTGGCAGAAAAGGAACAGCTTGGCCTCAAGACTCTGGGCGAGTATGTGGAGCTGATACTCAAAGAACACTTCGAAGGAGGAGGAATCACTATGGCAGAAACCAAGACTCTCGCATTCAAGATCACCGAGGAGCTGGATCAGCGGCTGAAGGACTTCATTGCCGCAGAAAAAAAGCGCGGCAGAAAAATCACGCAGAAAGAATTCGTCATCGGTCTTATCGAGCAGGCGCTGGCTGAGTACGAGGCGCAGAATCAGCCCGCCGAGATGACCGAAGCATAAATATGCCGCACCGGCCGCTGGGGAGCATATCCCCGGCGGTTTGTTTTTTGGAGGTGAACCACCCTGTATATCTACCCTGACAATCTGACTGCCAAGGCCATGCTGTGGCTTTGGGAACTCAGGGATGTGGGCGTCATTGGCGTAGGGCTTTTGGTCTCTATCCTGGCGCTGACACAGACCGGAATTTTTATTCCGCTGGTGCTGACGGCAGTCTATGCCTTCCTCAGCATCCGTTTTGACGGCACGAGCATTCTGGATTTTATCCGGTATGCAGTGGCCTTCCTGATTACCAAACAGCAATTCTATGAATGGAGAATGTGATATGTTCCACGCCGACACACTCTATGACAACGAGGAAAACTTCGGCCTGCCGGAAATCGAGGAGCGGGATCTGTCCGCCTCCCTGACGCTCCGGTGGAGCCGGAAGCGCAAGCGGTGGGAGTGCCGCAACGCCTTCTTCTGGCAGGATGCCAAGAACAAGTGGAGCTGCCGCAGCCAGGACGGCAGATATTACTATGGCTTCCGCAGCCTGCGGGCCCTGCTGAAAAGCTATGTGGGCGGCCTTCTGTGCGAGAAGTCCCTCTGCTACAGCGCCAAGAACGCCAGGGCAAAATACTGGTTCAGCCAGAACCCCAGACGGGTGACCTGCTGTGTCACCATGCGCTGCACCGGCTTTTTCCCACCTTGCTTTCCTAAAGGAGGAATGAAGCTATGAGCAGAAAGAAAAAAGAGAATGCCGCGCAATCGACCCGGCAGCTCATGGGGATCGACGGCATCAAGGACTATTGCATCGCCACCCGCATGGGCGATCTGGTCTTTTTTATCATCAAGCCCACCAACATCAGCGTCCTGTCCAATTCCAGCATCAGCGCCAGGATCTACGCCCTGCTGAATGTGGTCAAGGGGCAGGCGGAAATTGAGATGCTGGCCCTCAACTCCAAGGAGTCCTTTGAGCAAAACAAAAACTTCTATCAGGAGCGCATGGGCAGCGAGGAACTTCCTGCCATCCGGCGGCTTCTGGAGCAGGACAGCAAGCATTTGGATCGCATCCAGGTGCTGATGGCGTCCAGCCGGGAGTTTTATATCATCATCCGGCTGCGAAGCGAAAAGGAAACGGATGTGTTCCCGTATCTCAGCCGCATTGAGCAGAGCATCAATGACAATGGGTTTACCACCCGCCGCGCCACCGAGCAGGATCTCAAGCGGATGCTGGGCGTTTATTTCGAGCAAAATGTGACCACTGAGAAGTTCGAGGACTACGACGGGGACCGCTGGGTCATCGTGGGCGAGTAAATCAATTCATCATAGGCCGTGGAGGTGTTCCACTCCATGGCCGGGATGCCTCCACGGAGAATAGGAGGCATCCATTTTGGCAAAGAAAGCGAAAAAACCGGTTCCGCAGGGCCGTGAGGAGGCGTCCATCAAATCCTTTTTGGATATGATTGCCCCCTCTGTGGTCAGCTTCATGCCGGATCATTTCATCTGCGGCAACACTTTCCGATGTGTGTGGGCACTCAGGGAATATCCAACCAGCACGGATGAGCAGGCTATTCTCCGCCATCTGGGCGAGAAGGACGGCGTCACCCTGCGGATTTACACCCGGCAGGTCACCCCGGCTGAGGAAAAGCGCATCATTCAAAATGCGGCCAACAAGAACCGCATGAACAGCTCCAACACCAACGACCTGCAACAGACGGTCACCGCCGAGAGCAACCTGCAGGATGTGGCGACCCTGGTGGCCACCATGCACCGCAACCGTGAGCCTCTGCTCCACTGCGCCGTGTACATCGAGCTGACCGCATCCGACTACAACAGCCTCAAGCTGCTCCAGACCGATGTGCTGACGGAGCTGGTGCGGAGCAAGCTGAATGTAGATAAGCTCCTGCTCCGTCAGCAGCAGGGCTTCCGCTGCGTCAATCCCTGCGGCCACAACACATTCGGCATCCAGTTTGAACGAGTGCTGCCCGCCTCCAGCGTGGCGAATCTCTATCCCTTCAACTACTCTGGCAAGCTGGACTCCAAGGGCTTCTACATCGGCAAAGACAAATACGGCAGCAACATTCTGGTGGACTTCGACCAGCGGGACGAGGACAAGACCTCCGCCAACATCCTGATCCTGGGCAACTCCGGCCAGGGCAAGTCCTACCTGATGAAGCTGCTGATCCTGAATCTGCTGGAGTCCGGCAAATCCGTCATCAGCCTGGACGCCGAACATGAACAGCAGGAGATGTGCGAGGCGGTGGGCGGCTGCTTCGCAGACCTGATGGCCGGGCAGTACATCATCAATGTGCTGGAACCCAAGTGCTGGGATGACGGCGGAGACCCCAACGCCACCGACGCGCCGGAGGCCTTTCGCAAAAGCACCCTGCTGGCACAGCACATCTCTTTCCTGAAGGACTTTTTCCGGGCCTACAAGGATTTCAGCGACGCACACATCGACACCATCGAGATCATGCTGTCCAAGCTGTATCACAAGTTCGGCATCACCGAGCGCACCAACTTCAGCCGGATGCGCCCAGAGGACTATCCCATCCTTTCTGACCTCTATGACCTGATTGAGGAGGAGTTCAAGACCTACGACGCCGGTCAGCACCATCTCTACACCCAGAAGCTCCTGCAGGAGGTGCTGCTGGGCCTGCACTCCATGTGTAAGGGCGCCGACGCCCAGTTCTTCAACGGGCATACCAACATCACCTCCAGCCGCTTTTTGGTGTTCGGCGTCAAGGGGATGCTCAGCGCCGCCAAGAATGTCCGCAACGCCATGCTCTTCAATGTGCTGTCCTTCATGTCCGACAAGCTCCTGACCGTGGGCAATACCGTGGCGGCTCTGGACGAGCTGTATATTTGGCTGTCCAACCCCACTGCCATCGAGTACATCCGCAACTGCCTGAAGCGTGTACGAAAGAAAGAATCGGCGATGCTTCTGGCCAGTCAGAATCTGGAGGACTTTGATCAGGAGGGCGTCCGTGAGATGACCAAACCCCTGTTCAGCATCCCGCCTCACCAGTTTCTGTTCAATGCCGGCTCCATCGACAAGCGGTCCTACATGGATATGCTCCAGCTGGAGGAGTCGGAATACAATCTCATCAAGTTCCCCCAGCGCGGTGTCTGCCTGTACAAGTGCGGCAATGAACGATATCTGCTGGAGGTTCACGCTCCGGCCTACAAGGAGAAACTCTTCGGAACGGCAGGTGGTCGCTGATGGCTGTTTCTGCTGCCGCAGTGGCCAAAGCCGCTGCCATGCTGCTTACCAACGAAAAGGCCCGGAAAGGTGTGGGCTGGATTCTGGTGGCAGTCTTTTCACCAGTCATTCTTTTGATTGCCCTGCTCTGCTCCCTTGGCTCAGGCGGGGCAGAGCATAACAACTACTCGGTGGAGGCGTGCTTCTACGGAGCGGAATTCTCCGCAGAAGTCCCGGCGGAGTTTCGATATCACATCGAGGAGATGCGCTCGGCCTTTTCTCTTCTGGATTCGGCGGTGTCCTCTGCCAACGGGCAGATGGACAGCGGCAACAGCCTTGACCCGATCAGAGTCAAGGCTGTTTTTTATGCCCTCTGCTTTGGGGACGACGCCCCGTCCACACGGGCGGCGAACAGCTTCGTGGAGTGCTTCTACACCACCGAAACCCGAACACGAACCGTAGAAGTGACACTGGAGGACGGGACTACAAGTACAGAGGAAGAAGAATACACCGTCGCGATGCCGGTCTCTCTGTCCCAGGCCTACGCCAATCTGGAAGCCCATCTGGGCAGAGAGATCACGGAAGATGACAAGAGCAACATCGATCACATCTATACCATGATAGCCGGTACCGTGGGAGGCGGCAGCTACAGCGGCGAGTATCTCAGAGGGGATGGGAGCAGCATAGAGCTGGACATCTCAGCCTTCACCGATCCAACCACCAAGAACGCCGCAGACCTTGTGACCTACGCCATCCACGCCTGGGAGTCCGGCTGGGGCTATGTCTGGGGAACATACGGCAGTGTCCTCACCGATTCGCTCTTCGCCTATAAGCTGGAGCAGTACCCTGACGGCGTCGGCAGCTATGCGGACTTCATTCGCGCTAACTGGCTGGGCGGCAGAACCACAGACTGCGTGGGCCTGATCAAAGGGTACGGCTGGCTCAATCCCGACACCATGACCATCGAGTATGGGACCAACGGGATGCCGGATCTTGGCGCCAACCAGATGTACTATAACGCCTCGGTGTCCGGAACCATTGACACCATGCCGGATACCCCCGGCCTCGCTGTCTGGCATGACGGCCACATCGGTGTGTACATCGGTGACGGTTATGTGATCGAAGCTATGAATACCAAAAAAGGTGTGGTGAAAACAAAGCTGGAGGGCCGGGGCTGGACCCACTGGCTGCAGATCGAATACATCAACTACGACTGAGAAAGGAAGTGCCAATGAAGCAAGTGAACCTGACCATCACCTTCGATGAGGAGAAGCTCTCTGCGCTCAAACGCTATATGGGCAAGAAGGAGCTTGACCTGGACCGTGAGATGACGGATGCGCTGGTGAAGCTCTATGAAAAATATGTGCCCGCCCCTGTGCGGGAGTATATCGATGAGAGCGATGTAAGCGCCGCTGCTCCGAGCAAGCCCCGGCGCAGCCCGAGAACCGCCGCGCCGAAGCCTGACCAGGAACCGGAGGTGATCCCGTGAACAAAGATGAGATCGCCATGGATTACAAGAAGGAGCTGAAGAAGCGGATCAGCACCGACTATGAGCGCCGGGTCATGCAGTGGATGGCGGCCGATCCCTCTCAGCTGATCGACGCCGCTGAGGAGATCACCGCCGCACGGTTGATCCGTGACAATATCGAGGACGCCATCAATGAGGAGGACGCCAGATTTCTGCTGGGGCTGGACGAGCCGCTGGATGAGCTGGCAGACCGCTGGATTGCGGAGAATGGTCTGGATGCCTCCCATGGTGAGGAGCTGCTCCACTGCGTCTGGACGCTTCGGGAGGATCTGACTGATGACGCAGGCCCACGCACGGTTCGTGATTTCCTGGCCGCCCATGTTGGCGGTGTCTTTTCCCTGATGACCCCGTGTGGCTTTGTGCCCCTGACCGCAGCCCAGGCGGAAGGACTGATGAACGGCCAAAGTACTGCGGCGCATCCCGGCGTGCCCGGCATCACGATGTCGCTCTCTGCCGACGATCTTCTTGGTCAGGCGGTCCACAGCGCCAACTACGCAAACGGCGTGTGGCACCTCCTGACCGAGTACCCTGAGATGAAGCAGTGCGGGCCGGAAATGGGAGGAATGAAATGAGGGGCCGTGAGATCACACTCTGGCTCGATGAGCGATGGTACGACGCGCTGAGTAAACACCTGAAGGGGGAAACACTGGAGGAGCATCTGGAGAATGTCCTTGATGAAATGTGCAACCAGCTTCCTCAGCAGGAATACGAGCGCATCAGCCACGAGCTCTGGGCGGAGCAGCAGGCGGAGGAGGAGGCTCGGGAGGCCGCACGGCGCTTCGCTGTCTTCCATGTCACGGAGAACGGCAGCTCCGATTATATTCTGGCCGAGGAAAATCTTGAGCTGCTCCCGACCGCCCGCCGTCTGCGCAGCTACATCCGCAAGCCGCCCGACGAAGCGCCCCACCGCTTTGTCGAAACGCTGCTGCGCACCCAGCGGATCTCTCAGGAGGAGTTCGACTCCTATGTGTCGGAGCGGCTGGACAACACCGGCCGGGTGGTGGGTGCCTACGACATCGACCTCGACAGCGGAGATATGGAGGCCGTCAACATCATGGATGGCTGGAAGCGGTTCAGAATCCGGGATGTGAGCACCGCCGCCTACTTCGCCATGAAGAAAGGCAACGCTGCGCCGGATGAGAGGTGGCGGATCTTCCTGGACCGTCTGGAGGAGAGAACGCTCAACCAGGAGCCGGAACCGGAATACCTCACCGGCAGTCGGCGGCTCTGCGCCGAGGACATCTCCTTCGCCGAGGACATTATTCAGAACGACAACCTGCTGGAGTTTTACATGGAGGTGTGCTTCGACGCAGATCAGATGTTTGGCACCAATGTCTGTACCACCGAGAATGATGACTGGCTGAACATTTATGCCAACTACGATCTGGAGGCCCGTCGTGTCTGCGACACACTGGAGATGTATCTGCAACGGGGCAACGGCGATGAGGAGGCGTTCAAGTATCGCCTCAGCGCCGAGGAGCAGGCTCTGCTCCTCCCGAAGATGGATGCCTATTGTCAGACCCGCTTGGGTCAGACGCTGGAGGAGTGCTGCGCGGACTATCTGTCGGAGCAGAGCCAGGAGTCCCCAGAGATGCAGATGTGAGCGTTTTTGTTGCCGTTGCCAATTTGCAAGCGTGCTTTTCGTTTGGTATGGTGATAGCTTTTCCAAGGCAGGTGTGACATTGTTGTGTCGAACACCCAAACGCAAAATTTAGTATGGAGGTACGAATATGAAGCACGAACAAGTTGAATTTTTGCAGGACAAATTGGTACAGGAAGCTGCGGCTATGATTGCACTGGCTGGCTCCGAGACCAAGGTGGAGGAGTACGAACAGGCCATCAAGCTGGTCGGGAAAGCTTGGGGCTCGGATCAGTCGGAAGTCGACAAGTGGCTCAACCTGATTCAGCAAGAGCGGACAGCTGCAGCGGCGGCGGCGAACGGTATGCCGGCAAACCACATCATGCCCGAGCGAGATCTGCTTCTGAACTGGACGGGCACCGAGTGCATCGATGTGATGGAAGCCCTCTTCGAAACCGCTGTCCAGCTGAACGAGAAGGATGACCGCTGCACCTTGTTCAACATGGCCATGACCCTGATGGAGTGCCAGAATCTCATGGACTGGGTGGAAAAGACGCCGGATGAGACCGCAGAGCAGCAGATATCGGTTGGCTGAATACCACCGGAAACTGGGCAGTGCCCGGAAGCCGCATCATACGGCTTCCGGGCACCACTCATCTCAGCGCCGTGTTGCCCCCTGTGAGCCGATGTGTGCGGCTTTCAGCGGGTGGCCGACCGTGTACCCCACCCCGGAGAAACAGGCGGGATTTGGGCCGCTTTCCAAGAGGGCGAGAAGCTGACGAAAGCGAAGCAGGAGAAAGAGCCGGGGACAATGCCGCCCCCGGCTCTCCCACTTCTGCCCGCAGTGCGGGCAGTTTCCGGCTTTTCGCAGTGGGGACAATCCGGCGGGTGGAAAGAGCTGTTGGACCCTATGATGCGGAAAAGCTCCGCTGTGGCAAGGGTTCTCAGCGGGGACTTGACGAAAAAAGGAGTGGTTTTACTGAAGTCCGAAAGCAGAAAAACGAAGAAGGGGTTCTGGATCTCTGAGGATCTGGACGAGAAGGTAGACATCTACCTGCGCCTCGACAACTGCGCCAGCCGGAGCGAATTCGTGGAGAATGCGCTCCGGTTTTACATCGGCTATCTGAACACGAAGAACGCCGGCGGCTTCCTGCCCGAAGCACTCTCCGCCATGCTCACCGGCACCCTGGACAATTTTGCCGGACGCATGGGCTCGCTCCTGTTCAAGCAGGGTGTGGATCTCAATGTGCTGGGGCAGATCATCGCCTACGACACCGATATCGACGAAGGCGAGTACCAGCGTCTGCGGGGACGCGCCATCCGGGATATGAAACGCACCAACGGACGCATCTCATTCAAAGATGCGCTGGACTTCCAGAAGTCGGTGTAACCCATGGCGAAGCTCGTACAGAAAAGCGGCTACATCAAATCCGAAAAGGCCGGCGGGTACATGAAGTACATTGCCACCCGCGAAGGGGTGGAGAAGCTGACCGGCAACGATCCCGTCACCAAAGGACAGCGGGAGCTGATCCAAAAGCTCCTGCATGATTTCCCTGATGCCGTGGAGCTGTTCGAGTATGAGGATTACCGCAAGACGCCTACCCTTGGTACCGCATCAGCCTTCATCACCATGGCGCTGGATGCAAACCTCCACGAAATAAATTCTGAGAGCGGATACCTGTCCTACATTGCCACCCGCCCCCGTGTGGAGCGCCGCGGGGCCCACGGCCTGTTCAGCTCCGCTGCCGCGGTAGACCTCGACGCAGCCATGTCCGAGCTGGAAGCCCATGACGGAAATGTGTGGACCATCATCTACTCCCTGCGCCGTGAGGATGCCGCCCGTCTGGGGTACGACAATGCGGACGCATGGCGCGGCCTGCTCATGATGCACGCACAGGATCTGTCCAAGGCCATGAAGATACCGGCTGATCACTTTCGCTGGTATGCGGCCTTCCACAATGAGGGGCATCACCCCCACATCCACATGATGGTCTGGTCAGATGCTCCGAAGGAGGGCTTCCTGACCAGGGAAGGCATTGCGGCCATGCGCTCCAAGCTGACCAACACCATCTTCCGTGATGAGATGCTCCAGATCTACGAGCGGAAGGATGTTGCCTATAAAGAGCTGATCGAAGCGGCGCAGGATACCATGCGGGAGCTGATTCAGAAGATGGAGCATCAGCTCTGCGACAACCCCGTCATCGAGAAGCAGATGCGCCAGCTGGTGCAGGCGCTGGAAACCACCACCGGGAAAAAGCAGTATGGCTATCTGAAGAAACCGCTCAAAGCATTGGTGGATACCATCGTGGACGAGCTGGCCCGGCAGCCGGAAGTGGCGAAATGCTACGAAACCTGGAATCAGATCCGGGATGAGCTGAACGAGTGCTATGGCAGCCGCACACTGCGGGAGCATCTCCCGCTCTCTCAGCAGAAAGAGTTCCGCCGGATCAAAAACGATATCATGCGGGAGGCCGAGAACATCCGCCTCGGCCTCCCGACTTTTGAAGATGAGAAGATGCAAGATGAGCCGGAGCCGGAGGCGGCACATGAGGAGCAGCGATCCAACAGCGTATATGAACAGGCTCGACGCTATCGCGCCGCCAAAACGGTCCTGCAGGATGTCTATGCGCTGGACGAGAAACACGCTGAAGCCGTCCGGGCGCTGAAACAGCTCTGGGCGGAAGGATACACGGTGGCGGCGCATCAGCTGGGAAAGTTCTACCGGGATGACCTCTCCACCATGCGGGATCATGAAAAAGCGGAGCGTTGGTTTCGCTTATCCGCAGAGGCCGGAAATGACTTTTCGGAATACGCGCTCGGGAAGCTCCTGCTCTCTCAAAAGCGCACCGAGGAGGCGGTACGCTGGCTGGACAAGGCCGCCCGGCATGGGAATCCGTTTGCCCAATACCGCCTTGGGAAGCTCTTTCTCACCGGCGAGTTTGTAAAGAAGGATGTGAGAAAAGCTCTGGAGTACCTGACTGCCGCCGCCAGACAAGGAAACCCGTTTGCTCAGTACACACTGGGCAAGCTGTATCTCCTGGGCCGGGATGTGGAACAGGATCGGGAGCAGGCCAGGGATTGGTTCACCCGCTCCGCTGCCCAGGGCAATGCGTATGCTCAATTCTTCCTTGACCGCTTTGACCAGTTCCGAGATCCGTCCGTCATGCTGGCGGCAACCAAGCTGCTCCATCACATGAGCCGGATCTTCCGGGACAATTCCATGCCGCCTCGCAATCCGGCAGGGATTCGCATTGATTCCAAACGGCGCAAGCGGCTGACGGAAAAGCGGATGGCCATGGGCCACAAGGCGGATGATCATGAGGAGCAGGTATCCTATCAGCAGACCATGTAACAGGAGGAGCCTATGTCGACTTACATTCATTTCACGGAAGAACAGAAGCAGCGAGCCGCCTCCGTTGATCTGGAGGAGTTCCTCCGCTGCCGGGGCGAAAAGCTCCTTGCCTCCGGCAGAGAGAAACGGCTGGCCCGTGACCATAGTGTCACCATCCGCGGCAACGAGTGGTACGATCATGCCGAGGAGCGGGGCGGCCACGCCGTCAGCTTCGTGCAGCGGTTTTATCACCTCAGCTATCCGGAGGCGGTGACCATGCTTCTGGGAGGCGAGCTGCGAACGGTTTATCCTTCTGCCGAAGAACGGGTGGAGGAGCCGCCGAAGCCCTTTGTCCTTCCGCCGGCCAATTCCAATATGCGCCGGGTCTATGCCTATCTGGTCAAGCACCGGAATATCGACCGGAGCGTTGTGGCGCACTTTGCCAGAGAGAAGCTGCTGTATGAAGACGCCGATTACCACAATGCGGTTTTCGTGGGTACGGATGAAGACGGCGTCCCCCGCCATGCCCACAAGCGCAGCGCCAACAGCTTCGGCAAAGCCTTCCGGCTCAATGTGGAGGGCTGCGATCCCCGCCACAGCTTCCACCACATCGGCACAGATGGGAGCCTTTATGTGTTCGAAGCTCCCATCGATATGCTCTCCTACATCACGCTCCATCCGGAGAGCTGGCAGAGCCACAGCTATGTGGCCTGCTGCGGTACCTCCATTCAGCCGGTGCTGAAGCTGCTGGAGCGGCAGCCGCAAATCAATACGGTCCTGCTCTGCCTCGACAATGACGAGGCTGGCCATCTGGCCAGCCGGCGCATGAAGGAACAGCTGGCAGAGAGGTACACGGTGGAAAGGCTCATTCCCGCACACAAGGATTGGAATGATGATCTGACCGCTGAGGAACCGTCCTACGCACAAGTCATGCAGTAAATAACAACAACGCACACCACTTCCTGTTCGCCCGAAGTAGGCCGTAACAAGAGTGATGTGCGCATTCAGAAGTATGTAACTGAGCAGGAAGTGGTGTGCCCTGAAAGGGGTTAACCATGCCACACCAAGTCCTGATTTTGTTGGCCGCTGGCGGGCTGATGTTTCTGGTCATCGGCTGTCTGGCCGCCTTGTCCCACTACTACACCCTGAGCGGGATCAAATCCAAAACGGTCGGCGACGGCCAGCACGGCACCGCAAGATGGGCCACAGCCAAAGAGATCCGGCAGACCTATGCCCATGTCCCCTTCGAGGTGAAGAAATGGCGTAGCGGCCAGAACCTGCCCACGGAGCAGGGGCTGGTGCTGGGGTGCAAGGGAAAGAAAGGCGAACTCACCGCCCTCGTGGACAGCGATGACATCCACTGCCTGATGATCGGCGCTTCCGGCATCGGCAAGACCGCCTATTTTCTCTATCCCAATCTGGAGTACGCCTGCGCCAGCGGCATGAGCTGGCTGGCGCTGGACAGCAAGGGCGACCTCGCCCGCAATTACGGCGCCATTGCCAAGAACTGCTATGGGTATCAGAATGTGGCCGTGATCGACCTGCGAAATCCCACCCGCTCAGACGGTAACAATCTGCTGACGCTGGTCAACCGGTATATGGACATTGCCCGGAGTGACCCGAACAATCTTGCAGCCCGGGCCAAGGCCGAGAAATACGCCAAAATCCTGTCCAAGACCATCGTCAATCCGGACGGCGATGACAGCAACCGCGGCCAGAACGCTTTCTTCTACGATGCGGCGGAAGGGCTTCTCACTTCGGTCATCCTGATGCTGGCCGAGTTCCTGCCGCCCGATAAAGACCACCCCCAGGAGCGCCGCCATATCGTCTCCGTGTTCAAGCTGGTGCAGGATCTGCTGGAGCCCAGCCGTGTCAAGGGCAAGAGCCACTTCCAGCTCCTGATGGCAAAACTGCCGCCGGATCACAAGGCGAGGTGGTTTGCCGGTGCCGCCCTCAACAGCGCCGAGCAGGCAATGGCCTCCGTCATGTCCACCGTGCTGTCCCGCTTGAATGCCTTTCTGGACAGCGAGCTGGAGCAGATCCTGTGCTTCGACAGCGCCATTGACGCTGAGAAGTTTGCTTCTGAGAAGTCTGCCATCTTCCTGATCCTGCCGGAAGAAGACACGACCAAGAACTTTATGGCCGGTCTCATGATTCAGAACCTGAGCCGGGAGCTGTTCGCCGTGGCCGATGAGAACGGCGGCAAGCTGAAGAACCGGGTGGTGCTTTTCTGTGATGAATTCGGCACCATGCCTCCGTTTGATATACTGCCTCTTTTCTCAGCTGGACGCTCTCGCCGGTTAACGCTCGTGCCGATCATCCAGTCCTTAGCGCAACTTGAAAAAAACTACGGAAAAGAGGGATGCGAGATCATTCAGGACAACTGCCAGGACACCATCTTTGGCGGCTTCGCCCCCAACAGCCAGACCGCGGAGGTGCTGTCCAAAGCCCTGGGCAGCCGCACCGTCCTCTCCGGCTCGGTGAGCCGGGGCAGGAACGATCCCAGCCAGAGCCTACAGATGATGGAGCGTGCCCTGCTGACGCCCGACGAGCTGAAATCCATTCCCAAGGGCAGCTTCATTGTCATGAAAACTGGCACACATCCCATGCGGACCCGGCTTCAGCTCTTCTTAAACTGGGGCATTACCTTCGGGGAGCCGTATGTCGTGCCGGAGAGAGCCAATCGAGCGGTGGCCTATGCCAACCGGGTGGATCTGGAGCGGAATCTCCCGCAGCTCAGTGAACCGGAGGAGATGGATGAAAGCCGTGGCTATGCGGTATCCAGCCGGGGTGGAATCGCCCATACCCCGGCCCAGGAGAGAGCTGTAAAGCGAGGGAAGCAGATGAAGACATTCGGAGAGGAGGAACGATGAGCTACTTCGGAACAATTTACGCCGACACCGAACTTCCCTCCAGAGCAAAGGCGGTCTATATGTACCTGCGGGACCGCTCGGATGCCGAGGGAAAGTGCTGGCCGGGTATCAAGACCATTGCCTCGGATATGAAGCTGTCCCGCTCTACGGTCAAGCGGGCGCTTCACGATCTGGAGCGGCACGGATATCTGAAAAAGGCTTCCCGCCAAAGAGCAAACGGGAGCAGCACCTCCAATCTTTATACCGTGAAATAAAAGAGCGAGTGGTTTGTACCACAATGCAGTACAAACCACTCGCTGTATCAATAATAATTTCAAAATCTTCCGCCAAGGGGGAATTGCGCCCATTCGCTGGACTCAGGGGCGGTTCATTGTGAACCACCCAGAAGGTCTCACTCTATCAGAGATTTATGACAGAGAAAAGACATCCATATGAAAGAAAATGATGGTAGAATTACGGTTCATCGACATCCAGGCAGTATCCGACTTCCCGCACGGAGCGAATGTAGAACGGGGCATCTGGATTAGCCCGATACAGCTTCTCGCGCAGGTTGCAGATATGAAAACCTATCGTATTGTTTTCGTTTCCTGTAGTGAAATCGCCCCAGACCTGTTCGTAAATCTGTGCGTAGGTCAGCACACGGCCTTTATTGGCGGCCAGCAGCAGGAGAATCCGATATTCTTTTGCGGTAAGCTGAATCTCCTGGCGATCCCGAAACACCTTCCGCCTGCTTGGAAATATCTCAAGACCAGGGAGCGACACCATCGGTTCCTCGTCAATCTCGAATTTTTCTATCTCAGGGTGGTTTTTGAGGATAGACAGAATCTGCTCCAAAACTTCCGTATCTCTTTCGTGCAGCTCCAAAATCATGACTCGTCCGATGATATCACCGCTTTCTCACTCAGTTTACGAGCTGCTTTCAGTCGCTCAAAGGTTTCCTTGCTGATTACATGCTCAATCCGGCAGGCATCCCGCTCGGCAGTTTCTGGGTCTACGCCGGCTTCAATCAGCCGGTCGGTAAAGAAGCGGTGCTTTTCGTAGATTTGCTCGGCCACTTCCAAACCTGCATCGGTCAGGTGAAGGAAATAATCCTCGTCCATCGTGAGAAATCCACCGTCCCGCAGTGTCGCCACTGCATGGCACACGCTGGGCTTCGACACGTCCATGTGTCGGGCCACATCTACGGAGCGCACCATGCCCTTTTCTTTTTGAAGCACCAATACAGCCTCCAGATAGTCCTCGCCCGACGCATGGAGTTTCATAAAAACCTCCCTTCACTACTATGCCAAGCTCCATCCGGCTGCATTTTTTCGGATATTGACAAAATCCTGATAGATACCAGGCTGCTCCAGAAGTTCCTCGTGGATGCCATGCTGTGCGATTTGGCCGTTGTCAATTACCAGGATTTGATCGGCATTCTGGATGGTGTTCAGACGGTGAGCAATTACAAGCAAGGTCTTACCCTTTACCAGTTCCGAAATAGCCTCCTGAATATAGCTTTCATTGTCGGTATCAACACTTGCGGTAGCTTCGTCCAAGATGACGATAGGTGCATCCTTCAAGATACAGCGGGCAATCGAAATACGCTGTTTCTCGCCGCCGGAAAACGTAGCACCGCCTTCTCCAACCACAGTCTGGAACCCGTCCGACAAAGACATAATGAAATCATAGCAGCGAGCTTTCTTCGCAACCTCATAGATTTCTTCCTCCGTAGCATCCGGCTTCCCCATGCTGATGTTGTTATAGATAGTATCCTGAAACAGATACACTCGCTGGAATACCATACTGATCTGATCCATCAGCTCCGACAGAGGTACATTCCGAATATCCACACCTCTAATTGTCACACTGCCGGATTTCACATCCCAAAGTCGAGCCAGTAAGTTTGCGATGGTAGATTTGCCGCCCCCAGAAGGCCCTACCAAAGCCGTCATGGAATTTTTCTTCATGTCAAAGCTAATGTGATGCAGCACTTCTTTATCCTGATAAGCAAAAGCAACATCATGGAACTGGACCTCCGGCTGTCCAGGATGTGCCTGGACCGGAAGATGTTGTTTTCCTGTGTCGGGAAGTTCCGGTTCCTCCAATACAGCCTCAATGCGATCCAGTGCGGCGTTCATCACGGTCAAGCGGGACGCCTCGCCATAGAGCGCCTTGAGCGGCCCGAACAGGTCAAAGACGAACAGAAGGACACCAAATACATAAGCCAGAGAGAGCGCATCGCTCCGCTCCAGAAATACCGCCAAGCCAAAAATCGCAGCAATCCCGATTCCATAAAGGATATTTAGCCCCATGGTCCACGGAGTCATCTTCCGTTCAAAAGCGAGGGAAGTATTCCTGGAACGCTTAAAATTCCCGGTCAGTTCTTCCGACTTCTCACCCAGCAGGTTATAACTCTTAATAACGCCAACACCTTCCACAAAGGACAACACGGCATCAGTCAACCGTTCACTCTGTTCCTGACGGCCCGCTGCTTCCCGAAGGGATACTTTGTTCATTCCTCTGGATACCAGCCATGCCAAAACCGTTACGATGGCAGCAATCAGGCCAAGCTGCCAGTTCAGATAAAACATGAAAGCCAGCAGAACCAGAGAGGACAGCAGATAGCTCATCATGTTGCCCAGCGTACTCATGGCAACTTCCTCAATAAACACCATATCGGTGCTGAGGACTGAACTGATTTTGCCGATGTTACCGGAAGTGAAGTAACCCATGGGCAGTTTACGCAGATGTCCGCCCAGCTCCATGCGCTTCTCGGCAAACATCAGATAGCCCGCGGCACTCTGGAGACTGTCGCTGAGATAGTGGACAATCATCTGCGCCAGCACAGCTGCAACAAGGCCAAGCCCCACATAGAGACAGGTCTGTTCAGTCAGTGTCCCAGCCGCAAATCCGCCCAAAACTACAAAGGCCAGAAAAATTGGCATTTTAGACAGGATGGACTCCAAAAATGCACAGACAAATGCCCCCTGGATTCGTCCCTTATAGTGACCGGAGAGTTTCAAAATTCTTGAAAACAGTGCAAACATTTAGTTTCCCTCCTTTGCAGTATGTACTTTCCATTCGGCGCTATCCTGGGCCGCCTTCCACAGTTTTTGATATTCCGGGCAAGACTGTATCAAGTCCTGATGCTTTCCTGCTGCAACCAGCTTGCCTTGGTCTATGACACAGATCTGATCGGCGTTCATAATAGCGGGCAGCTTATGAGCGATAACCACCAGGGTCTTATCCTTCACCAGTTCCGCAATCGCTGCCTCCATCTTCTCCTCGTTTTCGGGATCAGCGTAGGCGGTGGCCTCGTCGAGCACTACAATGGGGGCGTCTTTCAAAATGGCTCGGGCCAGAGAAATACGCTGACGCTGACCGCCGGATAGCATCTTGCCCGCGTCACCCGCCATGGAATGGATGCCTTGAGGCAATTTCTCCAGAAATTCCATACACTGAGCCTTTCGCGCCGCCTCCAATACTTCTTCATCGGTGGCGTCCAACCGCCCAATGCGGATATTCTCCAGCAAAGAAGTGTTGAACAGGTATTGATCCTGCGCCACATAGGAAATGCGGCTGTTCAGAGCCTCCAAACTCATATCACAAAGTTTCTGCCCGCCAAGGGAGATGCTGCCTTTTTGCGGGTCATAGTAGTGGATCAGAAGTTTTGCCAGAGTGCTCTTGCCCGAGCCGGACTCTCCCACCAGGGCTGTTTTCTGACCAGCCTTGGCCGTAAAACTGATGTCGTGGAGCACTTCTTCCTCCACCACCATTGGCTTTCCGTCCGGGCCGGGTTGTGCCTTGGTGTAACCAAAAGAAACATGGTCATAAACGATGGTATCGTCTTTCCCGTGAAAGCTGTCAGGCGTCTGCTGAAGCTCCGGCGCATCTAAAACCTGCTCCAATGCAGAAATCTTGTAGTTGAGCTGGGGCATGGTGGGCAGGAAGCCCAGGGATTTGA
>UQZA01000005.1 GCA_900545515.1 uncultured Eubacteriales bacterium
GCCACTGCCAAAATAAGCAGCACCATGATCACACCGGGAACCGCCCTCCGCAATATAGCAAAAGTCGCTACAGCACCCGCCGCCGAAATCAAGAGACACGCAACATCCAGCCGATGCTTTTGGGGCTTCTCTTTTTTCAGAAGGCTCCCTAGGATTCGCGCCGCTGCCAAGAGGGTAGCAACCGAGGTAAGCAGCGGTATGTAAAAGTAGTAGGCGTTTTCCTGTATATTAATATACGAATACGTGTCCACAAGCTCCCTTGTGACTCCCCCGGAAGTGAAGGCTGTGTATGTTACCAAACTAAATGGTAATCCCTGCAAAATGAGAGCCGCCACTAAGCTTCCAAATACGATCAGCCGGCACTTTTCTGCTGGAGTATTTTCATGCAAAGGTTTCACCCCCTCAAACTATATTCATGCATATACTGCCCTGATCCCACCTTCTGGCTTCTGTCTCTTATCCGCAACAGAGCCAGGAAACCTTGATGCTCATGATAAGTCAAATCCTGGGGCACCTCTTCGGTCAGCCGGGATGTTACAATGCCTGGAAAAGGCCTCAAGCTAAGGTGCATTCACCAGAAAGATAAGTCTCGCCGCAGTCGCCCAGGAACCATTGGATTTTGCCTGGGAGCACCCGCTGCCTCATTTGGCTGTCCCACTGAGACAGGGCCTCCCGGGGAATGCTTAGGGTGACGGTTTGGGTTTCCCCTGGAGCCAGGCAGAGCTTTTGGAAATCGCACAGGGCGCGGACGCGGGAGGTGACTACTCCCTGGGCCCGGTGGAGATACAGCTGTGGGACGGCGCTGGCAGCCCGCAGGCCGGTGTTTGTAATGGAGGCGCTTACCGTCAAGGTCTCAACTTTCTCCGCCTCTGCGTCCGCTGGAGCCGCCAGAAGGCAATAGGAAAAGGTGGTATAGGTCAGACCACCGCCAAAGGAGAAGGCGGGGCGCTCCCTGGCGTCGTAATAATCCATGCCCCGGTAGGAATCCTTATAGTTGTAGTACACCGGCAGCTGTCCCACATGATCCGGCAGGGATACCGGCAGACGGCCCGCCGGAGCCGCCTCGCCGAAGAGGAGCTGGGCCAGCGCCTCGCCCCCGGTGAGACCGGGGTAAAAGCAGCAGAACAGGGCATCGGAGTGGGCCGTCACCGCCTCCGTGGCATAAGGCCGCCCTTGAATGAGCACGGTCACCACCGGCTTTCCCGTATCCTTCAGCTGGGCCAGGAGGGTAAGCTGGTCTCCCGGCAACTCCAGGCGGCTGGTGTCCACGTTCTCTCCGCAATCCATGGTGGCCATGTCCTGGGCCTTGAGGGCGCCGTTGTTGTGGAACTCACCGCCTCCAAAGCGGCTGGAGGTGCCGCCCAGCACCGCCACAATTACATCCGCCTCCCGGGCCGCCTCCACCGCCTGTTCCATCAGATCCGGATCTGACCCAAAGGCAGGGCAGCCAGGGGCGTACGCCACCTGCACCGGCGTACCGGCAGCCCACTGCTCCAGGCCCCGGCGCACTGTTACCCCCGCTTCCGGCCGCACCGGCGGGGTATAGTCTCCCAATTGACAGTAAATATCATCGGCATTGGGCCCCGTCACCAAAAGGCGCAGAGGCTTGGTCCCATCCAGAGGCAGAAGGTTCTGCTCATTTTTCAGCAGTACCATGCTCTCCCGGGTCAGCTCCCGGGCTTGGGGATACCGGGCCGGGGTGTAGCCCTGCCACAGGGCATGCTCCGCCACAAAGGGCTCCTCAAACAGGCCCCGGCGGAACTTCAGCTCCAAAATCCGGAGGACCGCCTCATCCAATCGGGCGCCAGACACCAGTCCCCGCTCCACAGCCTCCTCCAGCTGGGCAAATCCGGTATCCCACAGGCCCATGTCCACGCCGGCCTCCAGGGCCACGGCGCCGGAAACCGTCCGGTCCCCCGTCATTGCATCCAGTTGATCAATGGCCACGCCATCGGACATCACAATGCCCTGGAATCCGTATTCCCCCCGGAGCAAATCCGTGAGGAGCCATCGGTTGGCATGGCAGTACACTCCGTCGATTTCGTTGTAAGCTGCCATTACGCCGGATACACCCGCCTCCACGCAGGCCTTCACCGGCGGCAGATGAATTTCCCGCAGCTCCCGGGGACCAATCCGGGCCGCACTGGCATTGACTCCGCCAGTGGTCTCTCCCTGGGCGCACAGGTGCTTGGCCACCACATCCACCCCCTGGCTCTGAATCCCCCGGACAGCCGCCTGGGCCATACGGGAGGCCAGGACCGGATCCTCGCTGAAGCACTCCTCACTGCGTCCCCAACGGGGGTCCCGGAGGACGTCCAGCGCGGACACCAGCGCCAGGTCCACCCCCATCTGCCGCAGCTGCTTCCCGGCAACTTCGGCGGCAGCCTCCAAGGCAGCCGGGGAGAAGGTGGCTCCCGCCGCCAGATTCACCGGCAGCAGGTAGCCGTCCAGGGCCTGGTGGCCGTGGGGGCACTCGGTGCTCATGAGGACAGGAATCCTCAGGCGGGAATGCTCCAACACATACCGCTGGACCTGATTGCGGGCCTTGGGAGCCAGCGCCCCATCCAGGCCGGTGGTAAAGTCCTTTCCTGACCAAGGGTCCGCCCGGTACAGGCCGTACAGGGTCCCCAAACCACTATATCGCTCCACCTCCTGCCGGAACTCCTCCACCAGCGCAATCTCCTGGCCATGGCGTTCATAAACACGAAATCCGTAGAGCCGCTGGGTCAGCTGGCCCACCTTCTCCCGGAGGGTCATACGGGACAGCAAATCCAAAGCCCGCTGTCTGGGGGCAAGCTTTTCATCTTCATATGGTAGCACAGTTCATTCCTCCCCATATATCTTCTGTCAATTTCCAGCCCAGACACAGGCGTGCGATGAAAATCACACCGTCAAGACCGCCCCATTGTCCATAGGGGTGGGCCCGTGCGCCATATCGCCAGCTGCAGGGAACACGTCTTCCGTTTTTACACTGGCGCGGCAGCGCCCTGCTCTCCCCTAGGGCACACGCGTACCCCCAGGCAAATCTTGAAAATTGGCCAGGGTAGCGCGGAGCCGCTGTAGGGGCGCACACTGTGCGCCCGCTTGCAAAAGTGTATCAATCTTCCGGAAATTTGGAAAAACGGAGGATTTAACCGCCGGGGGTGCCGTGATTCCTGTCTGCCCCCCCGAGGCGCAGGGTGCAGCCTCATGCATTCAAACCCTGAAGGGCCTGATGTTCGTTGTATCGCGCACCATCCCCCTACGGCAATCACTTTCGCGATTCGCATACGTCCGGCTGAGAATGAGACGTCACGTCCCTTCCATTATACAAAAAGCCGCAGAGGGGAGCAAGTCCCTTCTGCGACTTTTGTAAGCAATTGGAAGGTTATTTCACCAGAACCGTCTGGATTTCAAAGGGCTTGGTCATGAACGTGACCTTGCCATCTACAATGGGCAGCTCCTCCTGAATTTCCTCCAGCAGGTTGGTGAGGTATGCCCTCTGAGCGCCCTCCGGCAGCCGCACCACGGTCTTGGTCCGGGCATTTTCGCACTCGTACATCCGCAGCACCACACCATCGCCGTTTTCCGCCTGTTTGACCGTCTCCAGAACCACATTTCTGGGCTCCACCGCGGTATAGGAGAAGGCAGTACCGGGCTGGCCGCCCCGCACTGCATAGGCAGGCAGGTTCAGCTGATAGCTCTCTTCCACCGTTCCGGCTTCTTTCCAGGTTCCAGCATGGGGGAACAGGGCATAGGTGAAGGTATGCATCTCCACATCGGCGTTGGGGTTGGGCTCCACGCCGCACTTGATGAGGGTGAGGCCAATGACGCCGTCCCGCACCGAGTGGCCATACTTGCAGTCGTTGAGGAGGCTGACACCATAGTGGCCCTCGGAGAAGTCCATCCACTTCTGGCCGCAGCTCTCGAACCGGGCCTTGTCCCAGGAGGTGTTGGTGTGGACCTTCCGGGTCACGTTGCCAAACTGGATCTCAAAGGTGGCCTCGTCGGAATGGATATCCACGGGGAACTCCGCCTTCAGCAGGTGCTGGTGCTCCTTCCAGTCCGCCTTGGTCTCAAAGTCAATGCGGGGGGTGTTGGCATAGAAGTGGATCTTCTGCCAGATGGTGCTCTGGTTGCAGCGGTACTCCAGCTCCAGGGTGGTGCGCACCGGGCCGTCCTCGCTCCAGCGCATGCTCACCAGCTCATCCACCGGCCAGGACTTCTCCACATAGTACATGTCGATGTCCCAATTATCAAAGTAGATGGGCTTGTCCTCATACAGCCGAAGCTGATTGGCCGCCTTGCCGGCCTGGACCAGCTCCCGGTCATGCTTCTTGTCGAAAATGGATACCATATGGCCGTTTTCATCCAGGGTGATGGCATAATAGGGAGTCTCCAAATGATATGCATCCTTCCGGATAAAGGGGCTTTCCCCAGAAGCCTCCCACAGGGCAAAGGTCTTGTAGCCCTTAGAGGGCAAGTTTTCCAGGTAAGCCACGGCTCCATCGGCGGTGCGCTGCACCGGATAGCACTTACCGGTCTCGTCCCGGAGGGCGGAAGCCGTGACGTCTCCCAGGTTCACCACACCACTGCGGACAAAGCCCAAGGTGTTGAACACGGTGACGCCGGTTCCTTCCCCGGCCAGGAGGTTCAGGCGCTCCTGCAGAAGCTTCCCGGCGCCAGCGGCCAGGTCCTCGTATTCCTTCTTGGTCACTTCATAGACCTCGGCGATGGAGCTGCCAGGCAGAATATCATGGAACTGGTTCAGCAAAATGGTATCCCGCCAGAAGCACCGCAGATCCTCCGCCGGATAGGGAAGACGGCCATCAGCCAGCACACCCAGCAGCTCCAGGTCCATCATCAGCAGCTCACTCTTCCGGTTGCCCCGCTTGTTCCGGGCCATGGAGGTGTAGGTGCCCCGGTGGTACTCGAAATAGAACTCGCCCTCCCAGGTTTCCAGGTGGGGATTGTCCTTCACCCGGGTCTCCAGCTCCTCAAAATAGGTGCGAGCGCTGGCCTGGCGAACCTTGGGGATACCCCGGACGCCGTATTCCATCCGCCGGGCAGTCTCCAGCATTTGCCGAGTGGGGCCACCGCCGCCGTCGCCGTAGCCATAGCAGACCAGAATATCGTTGTTGATCTCCTTATTCTGGTAGCGTTCCCAACCGCCCATAATGGCGTCGGGGTGGAGAATGCCATTGTAGGTGGTAAAGAAATTCTCTTTGGGATCCTGGCCCACGTTCAGGGTGGTAATGAGGTGGGTCAGCACCTGGGAGCCATCGATGCCCCGCCAAATAAAGGTGTCATTGGGGATTTTATTGATCTGATTCCAGGCCAGCTTGGTGGTCATAAAGTAATCCACGCCGCTCTTCTTCATAATCTGGGGCAGAGCGCCGGAATAGCCAAACACATCCGGCAGCCACAGGATCCGGTTGTCCTGACCAAATTCCTCCCGGAAGAACCGTTTGCCGTAAATGAACTGACGCACCAAGGACTCGCCGGAGGTCAGGTTGCAGTCCGCCTCCAACCACATGCCGCCCTCCGTCTCCCACCGGCCTTCCTTCACCCGCTGCTGAATCTGGGCGTACAGCTCGGGATAGCGCTGCTTCAGGAAGTAATACAGCACCGGCTGACTGGACATAAACCGATACTCCGGGTACTCATCCATGAACTTCAGGACCGTGGCAAAGGAGCGAACCACCTTCTCCCGGGTCTGGGCCACAGTCCACCACCAAGCCACATCAATGTGGGTATGGCCGATGCAGGTAGCAATCACATCGGAATGCCCCCCCATTTTTTCATACAGGTTCTCTGCCAGATATGCCCGGGCCTTCTCCACAGAGGCGTAAAACGCCGGGGAGCAGGGGGTCCGCATGTCCAGCAGGTTCACAGCATGGTTCAGCACCGTCTGAATATCCAGCCGGGTCTTATCATCGGGGTCCATCCGGCTGAAAGCCCACAAAGGCACCTGCAAATCGTAATACAGGTGGTTAATGGCTTCATCCAGCACATACAGATCCACCAGGAAGTGGAACTCCCGGTGCAGCGTACCGGTGTAGGCCTGAATATCCACCGTCAGGGTCTGCCCCACCGGCGCCTGGGCGAAGAGCTGGATGTCCCGGTGGTTCATATCCGCGCCCTGGGTCACCTTGCCATCCACAAAGACCAGGAACTGGGGATTTTTGCCATCGTCCCACTCTTCAATCTGGGTCCGGATCTTCATCCACACAGATTTACCAGCCATCTCCTCCGGAATGGTGATATTTCCCCGGAACCAGTAGTGCTCGCCCTGGATGCCCTTAAAGTCGCCTTGATAGCCCTCAAACTTACCCTCGAAATCGTCGCTGCCGTCGTAGACGGAATACCAATGCATCCGCTTGCAGTCAAAATTCTGCCAAGGCTGGCCGTCCTTCTCCGCCTCCTCCGGGCGGAAGAACAGGCCCCGCTTATACTGCCAGTTGGGCAACTCCCGGCTGTCCCGAATCCGCAGCGCCTTCAGCTGGTCACAAATGACCTGAATTCGTTTGTCGATAAAATACATTGCAATCCTCCTAGGAGAAAATTTCAGCTCAGGCGGCGAGCCGCCCTTTCACGGGCCTACAGGCTGTTTTCCTTCACGTAGTCCAGCAGGGTATCCACGGTGGTGAACGCCAATCCAGTCACGGTGTCGGCGCAGCCGTAATAAATGGCAATGCGGCCTGTGGCGGCGTCAGTGAGTGTGGCGCAGGGGAAGGTCACATTGGGCACATCGCCTACGCACTCGTAGAGCTCATAAGGAGCCAGGATATAATCCTTGGACCGGTACAGAACCTTCCAGGGCTCGTCCTTGTCCAGCAGAGCCGCGCCCATACGGTACACATAGCCCTGGCAGGTGGTGATAACGCCGTGGTAAATGAGGAGCCACCCTTCATCCGTCTCAATGGGAATGGGGCCAGCCCCAATCTTGGTGGACTGCCAGGCAGATTCGTCACCCTTAACCGTGCTCATCACGTGGCGGTGGCAGCCCCAGTACTTCAGGTCCGGGCTCTGGCTGATGAAAATGTCGCCAAATGGGGTGTGGCCGGTGTCGCTGGGGCGGCTCAGCATCAGATAGAGGCCGTTCACCTTCCGGGGGAAGAGAACGCCGTTGCGGTTATAGGGTAGGAAGGCATTTTCCAGCTGGTGGAAGGTCTTGAAGTCCTCCGTCCAGCCCACGCCAATGGTGGGACCATGGTAGCCGTTGCACCAGGTGATATAGTACTTCCCGTCCATATAGCATACCCGGGGATCGTAGCGGTACTCTCGCACGGTGACAACGGGATCGCCTTCAAAGGAAATGGGCTCGTCCTGAATCTTCCAGGAAATGCCGTCCTGGCTAAAGCCCACAAAAAGGTCCATGCTGACTGAACGGCTGTCACAGCGGAAGATACCGGCAAAGCCGTCCCCAAAGGGTACCACGGCGCTGTTGAACACGCTGTTGGAGCGTTTGGTGGCGTGGCGGCCAATGATCGGATTGCCGCTATAGCGCCACACCGGGAGTGAATAGCCCTCCGGCTTCTCTTCCCAGGGAATGTTTTTCAGTTCACTACCAATAATTTTGCTCATAATTGCTCCTCATATTCTAAAGATACAAGTTTCCGTTCCGAATGACAACACCCCTATGCAGGGGCCGGAGCTCTCGCCCAGATGCCGTCCCGCAGCCAAAAGCGGCCGGGAGCTCCGGTTCCTGCACACGGGCCAGGGTGACCGCCCGTTTGGCGCTAGCATTTTCCCACATTCAGTTTTCCTTGTCAAGGGGAAGATAGAAAATGCCAAACTTTTTTTCCTTTCTGACGCCCGGCCTGCCACAGCCGGGATTGGGGCCACCATATTTCCTTTTGGCAGCCCTCTGAGAAGCTGAATTTTCATTGATGCAATCACAGACTTGCTCGCTGAAGAGATAAATGCAGAGCCGCTGTGCCCCGATCGGGGATGTGCCGTAGTACCTGTCTGCCCTCCGAGGCGTAGGGTGCGGCCTCCGCCCTCCTCCGGAATCGATTAACCCCTTGGCAAGGGAACTGCCGCTCCCCATTCTGCCAGCACCTTGAAAAATGGGGCCGCTGCAAACCACAACGGCCAGCAGCGGCCCCACCTGATTCAGATTCTGGAGAATGCTCTCTTAGCGCTTGCAATTAGCCAGCGAAGTAAGCGTCGATCTGAGCCTGAGCCTCGGCAACGATCTCGTCGAAGCCATTGCTCCGCATTTCTTCCATCATAGCAGCAACCTGCTCCTCAGGATCCAGAGTACCGGTCAGGAGTTCAGCCTTATAACGGTTGTAGATCTCGATGCAAGCGGTCAGCTGGTCAGCCACATTGCTGGTGTCGAAGGCAAAGCCCAGCACGGGGGACATGGTAGCGCCCTCGTTCAGAGCCTTGATCTCGGCGTCCTGGCTCTCCACTTCGGTGTCCAGCTGGGTCCGGATGAAGTAGTTGCCCTGGGTGTAGCCAGCCATGGGCCAGTCGGTCTTGATTCTGTGCAGCTTGCCGTCGGTGGTGTATTCCCAGTCTTCGCCTTCCAGGCCGTACTGCAGGGAGTCACGGACGTAGGAATCGGTGTTGACCAGCTCCAGCAACTGCAGAGCCTTCTCGGGGTTCTTGCTGGAGGCGGAGATGCAGTTCATGGAGCCCTGGATGGTGTCGCTGCCCATCACAGTGGGACCCCACTGCACAGCAACGGCGTCCACACCCATGCCGGGACCCCAGGTGGTGTCAGCAGCCAGAGACCAGCCCTGAGCCACATAGCAAGCGCGGTACTTGGGATTCTCAGCCAGGGTAGCGGCGTCGGCATTGATGATGCCAGCTTCATACCAGGACCGGATGGTCTTCAGCTCGTTCATGATGTCTTCCTGCTCCACGGTGCAGACAACCTTGCGGCTGCTGTCGGTGTAGCTGACGCCCAGAGTGGGCAGACCGGCGGTCAGGCCGTCATACTTGGCGCCGAAGATGGCGTCCAGGCCCTGCTTGTTCAGGACAAAGGGAGCCTCGTTGGTGGCGTCCTTCATGGCAGTCAGGCCCTCGGTCAGGTCAGACAGTTCCTTGACGTCGGAATAGTTGGGGATGTACTGCTCAGCCTTAGCCTTGTCGAAGACAAAGTACTGGGTCACAGAGCTGTCCTTCCAGGTGGGAACGGCATAGATCCGGTCCTTGATGGCAACACCGTTCCACAGCTCAGTGGGCAGGGTGCTGTACAGGGTGGGGGTGGTGGACTGCACCAGGTCGGTGATGTCCAGGAAAGCGCCGATGCGAACATCGTTCTGGTAAGTACCCAGGTTGGTGAACATGATGTCATAGCCATCGTTGGCGTTCACCATGACGTTTCTTCTGTTGTCCCAGTCGCCCCAGGCAACCACTTCCATCTCCAGATGGACGCCGATCTTCTCTTCCAGATACTTGTCCAGGTTGGCCTTCCAAGCATCGTAGTTCTCGGGCATGCCGTTACCAACGGTCACCCACTTCAGGGTTACCACGTCGCCGGTGGTGCCTTCGGTGGGCTCTTCGTTGCCTTCGGTGGGAGCGGGGGTCTCATCGGTGTTGTCGGTGGGAGCCACAGAGTTATCTGTGGGGTCGGTGTTGCCGGTCGTGTTGTTGCAGCCTGCGAAGAGGGAAGCAAACATCACGACCGCCAACAGCAGTGCGAGAATCTTTTTCATTTTTTTACCTCCTGTTTGGGGTGATATTTATTCCAGAGGCAGGCGCACATTGCGCCTGTCTCTGTGAATACAACCTTAGCCCTTGACTGCACCAACCGTCAGGCCAGAAATGAAGTACTTCTGGAAGAAGGGGTAGATGCAGGCAATGGGGACGGCGACCACAACAGCGATTGCCATACGAATGCCTTCGGAGGGCATGGCCCGCTTGTAGTCGGCCAGGCTGATGCCGGGGTCCGGGTGCTGGGCGATGTACTCAATGTTCTTCTGCATGGAGTTCAGCAGGGCCTGCAGGGACAGCAGGTTGTTGTCCGTAATGAACAGAGAGGACTGGAACCAGTCGTTCCAGTAGCCGAAGGCCAGGAACAGGCCGATGGTGGCCAGCACAGGCTTGGAAATGGGCAACACGATCTTGGCGAACACGGTCATCTGGGTAGCGCCATCGATCTTGGCGGACTCAATGATGGAGTCCGGAATGGTGGTGCGGAAGAAGGTGCGGGAAATCGTTACATTGAACGAGGAAACGCACAAGGGGAGAATCAGGGCCCACAGGGTGTTGGACATGTGCAGCACCTGGCCCACCACCACGTAGTTGGCAACCATGCCGCCGCCGAAGATCATGGGGATGAACACCACAATGGTCAAAAAGCCGTTGAGCTTGTAACCGGGGCGGGAGAGAACGTAGCCCATCAGGGTGGTGAGGGCAACGCCTACTACGGTACCAATGACTGTGACCTCTACAGAAATCAGCAGAGCCTTCAGAATGGTATCCCTTTCTTCCCACAGGAACTTATAGGCAGAACCGGAAAATTCATGGGGGATGAACTGATAGCCATACTGAGTGATGGAGGCCTCAGAGGTGATGGAAATCATGAATACATAGAGAATGGGGATGACACAGCCCAAACCCAAAATCAAAAAGAGCACATTGAACAACGCGTTGGTAGCCGGTTTAATGCGGTTCAGCTTGTTCATGGCATTATCATTTGTCGCTTTACTCATATTCCCACCTCCTATCAAATCAGTGCGCTCTCACGATCGACCCGGCGAACAATCCAGTTCGCGATCAGAATCGTGATACAACCAACCACGGCCTGGAAGAAGGAGGCCGCAGCCGTCCGGCCCAGAGGCACGCCGGTCTGCAGGGCGTTGAAGATGTAGACGTCAAAGGTTGTGGCAACCTTGGCCAAAGAGCCGGGCACACCACGGGTGACCTGATAGAACAGGCCAAAGTCGGAGGAGAAGATACGGCCCACGCTGAGGATGAACATCATAATGATGATGGGCTTCAGGGACGGCAGGGTGATGTACCGGGCCTGCTGCATCTTGGATGCGCCATCCAGCACGGCGGCCTCATAGAGGCTGGTGTCAATGCCGGTGATACTGGCAAGGTACACAACCATGTTGTATCCCAGGGTCTTCCAAACCTGCATAAAGACCAATATGTATGGCCAGTATTTCGCTTCGGAATACCAACGCACAGGGTCCTTGCCCATCCCCTGGAGGATGGAGTTCATGAGGCCCCGGTCCGGGCTCAGGAACGCATACACGAAGTAGCTGATGACGACCCAGGACATAAAGTGGGGCAGGAACATCATGGTCTGGTAAGTCTTGGACTTCCGTTTGCTATAGATGTTGTTGATCATGATGGCCAGGCCGACCGGGAGAACGATGCCGAGGATAATGAACACAATGTTGTACAGCAGAGTGTTCCGCAGAATGGTGGCAAACTGGTTGGACTTCAGGAAAAATGAGAAGTTGTCCAAACCGGCCCACTCACTGTGGAACAAGCTGTACACAAAGCTCTTGCCTGCCGAAATCTTGTAGTTCTTGAACGCAAGAACCAGGCCGAACATCGGCAGATAGCAGAATAACGCGTACCACACTGTGGTAGGCAGGGCCAGAATGGACAGCTCTGTGTCGTCCCTGGTCCAGCGACTGCGTTTCCGCTTTTGGGTTTGCACGGATTGCTTTTGGGGGATTGCTCGTGTGTCTCGCATGCTCTTCATTCATTCCTTCCTTCCTTTTGAATTTATCGCTTTTCGCCTTGTCGTTTTGCACAAAAAACGATTCCCTTTTCACGAAATATTATAGCTTCTCCCAGTTCCGGCGGGAAGTATCAAAACGTTATTTTGTAATATCGAAAGGATACTTTTTTTGAAAATCAGGCTCCTTTCTGTACCATTTTCTCTTGTCTCTGCCACTTCTGTGGCGCTCCAGCCTGAAAACACCGCTGGAACTTCTTCCAAAAAAAGGAAAACCAGTCTGAAAATCTCCGGCAGATTTGCCAAACTTGGGGCCGCTTTGCAGCAGCTTTTGTCCTCCTATGAAATACACCAGCTCCTATCCCAGGCAGTGTCCATCGGTGAGCCGCACCTGGGGCTGGGCGTAGCCCTCCAACTCCAGCACCACCAGCTCATTGGGACGGTCCGTGTGCAGAAGCACCCCAGGCAGGTACAGGGTCTTCTGGGGACCGCAGCTCCAGTAGCGGCCCAGATGGAAGCCGTTCACATACACCATGCCCTTCGTAAACCCGTCCAGGTCCACAAAGCAGTCCGCCTGGGAATCCGTCTCGAAGCGCCCCCGGAGCAGCAGGGGGTACCGGCTGGCCCCTTGCCGGTAATGGGCTCCCGCCAAGTCCTCCAGTGGGAGGGTGGTCACCGTAAACTCCATGAGAAATTGCCCGCCCAGGCGCACACCGGTCAGTCCCTTCCGGTCCTCCAGGTGGTTCCCATAGTTCACCCGGCCCATGGCCTCCACCAGGATCTCCACCTGGGTGCCGGCAGGGCTGGGAGGGAAGGGCAGAGCGTTCTTTGGCCGGAGCTGCTCCAGCAGCCCCTTGGGCTTGCCCCGGTCCAGAATGCCCAAAAGCGCCCCATCCCGGTACACATAGGCCCGGTCCGCCAGCCCCTCCAAGGTCAGGGTCCCCCCCTCATAGTCCCCCGGCAGCCGGGTCCGGTAGTGAATGAGGCCAAAGTTCTGGCCATAATGCTCCATGCTCTCCGGCATGGGGCTGACATGGGCGGCGCCCAAAGACTCCAGATTCTCCAGAAGCTCCGCCCGCTCCAAAAGCGCCACCTCTCCCAGGTTTTGCAGCTGGGGCCGTGGGGGCAGGGGCGGCAGAGGAATGCCTTGGCGCCGACACAAAAGCTCCCGAATGGCAAAGTACTTGGGCGTATAGTCCCCATATTCATTGAGAGGCGCATCGTAATCGTAGCTGGTCACCGTGGGGTTGTAGCGGATGTACTGGTTGGCCCCGGCGGTGAAGCCAAAATTCGTACCACCGTGGAACATATACAGGCTAAAGCTGGCGTCCTGCTCCAAAAGGAGGGACAGCTCCCGGAGCATTTCTGCGGTATCCCGGGTGTGGTGCTTCTCCCCCCAGTGGTCAAACCAGCCGCACCAAAACTCCGTGCACATCCTGGGTCCCCGGCCCGAAAGGCGCTCCAGGGCCTGAAAGGCCTTGTCCGCGCCGCTGCCGAAGTTCACAGTGGGCCAGGCCCCCTCCACCGTACCGCCGCTCAGCATACTGGAAGCCGGCCCATCTGAGGTAAAGAGGGGAACCTCTACGCCGCAGGACCGGATTAGATCCCGGAGAAAGCGCAAATACGTCTTGTCGTTTCCATAGCTGCCGTATTCATTTTCCACCTGCAGCGCCAAGAGATTCCCTCCCCGGCTGCATTGCAAAGGCAGGAGCTTTGGCAGCAGCACCCGGAAATAATCGGCTACGTGGCCCAAAAAGCGGGGATCGCTGCACCGCAGCCGCAGGTCTCTCTCCCGCAATAACCAGGCCGGCAGTCCGCCGAAGTCCCACTCGGCGCAGATGTAGGGGCCCGGGCGCACCAGGGCGTACAGTCCCACCTTTTGGGCTGTCTCCAGGAATCGGACCAGATCCAGGCGGCCCGAAAAATCAAACTGACCCTTTTGGGGTTCATGGAGATTCCAGCAAACATAGGTCTCCACAGTGTTGAAGCCTGCCGCCTTCAGCTTTTGCAGCCGGTCCTCCCAATACTGGGGCAGAATCCGGAAGTAGTGCATCGCACCGGAATAAATGTGAAACTTCTTCCCATGCAGCCGAAAAGACGTTTCGTCGCAAGTCAGCATGTCACCGGCTCCCTTCTGTCTGTTTTTTCTCATTATAACACAGGAAGCCCCCTTTGTGGAGGGAAAAAAGGCGTATTGTGGAACGTGACTTCCACAATACGCCGTCATTTTTCGCCTTTATCCCATGTCCACCCCGCCGGTTTTGTAAATGAATTTCACCGTGCCTTCCACGCCTTCCGGCAGCCCGGCATAGGTTTCATAGGAAAGACCGGAAATGGCGCGGAAGCGGTCCAGCATCTGAGGAACCTTCTCCTGCAGCGCCGAGGTCAGCTTGACAATTCCCTCTTTGTAAAACGTGTCCAAGCCGTCCTGAAGGGCTTTCCCTCCATCGCGGAGCTGCAACGTACCTTCAGACAGGGCCATGGCCCCGCGATTCAGGTCTCCAAGGCCGCTGCGCAAGGCCCACGCACCCTCCGTCAGCTGGTCCACGCCATAGAGAAGAGCACCGGAGTTGGACTGGAGAAGCCCCAAGCCGTCGGACAGGTCAGCTGCCCCCTGGGCCAACCGGCCGGTTCCATCTGCGAGAGAGGCCGCCCCGCTGCTCAGCTGCCTCGTACCACTCCGCAGCACTCCGGCTCCACCAGCCAATTGATCCACCCCAGCTGTCAGCGCCGGGGTTGCCCCGGCCAGGGCGTCTGCCCCGCTGGCAACCTGGCGGGAGCCCTGAGCCAGCTGGCCCACACCCTCCACCAGTGCGCCGCTGCTCTGAGACAACGCACCTGCGCCGCCGGAGACCTGAGCCGCGCCTTCAGCCAAGCGCCCGGAGGCATCGGAGAGAGACTGACTACCCTGGTGCAGCCCCTGGCTGCCGGTATAGGCCTCCTGGAGGCCGCCATACAGGCTCTGGGTGCCGTCGGACAAGCCTTGCAGCCCTTGGACCAGGGCCTGCGCGCCACCGGTTAGCTCTGCCGCGCCGCCAGTGACCGCTGCCGCCCCCTGGCTCAGCTCTCCGCCGGAGGCCAGGCTCCCGGCAACGGCTCTCTGGCCCGCCAGGCTTGCCTCCAGAGCGGAAATCAGAGGATCATAGGCAGACCCATCCTGCCCTGCCTCTTCCATGCTGGCTTTGAGTCCATAGAGGCCCTGGAGTACCTGCTCACTGGCCGCCGCGCTGGAGGCCAGCCCGGCCGCTGCAGATTCCATTCCCGCCTGAACCTGGGCCGCGCCGGCTTCCAAAGCCTGCGCCCCCTCCAGAAGGCTAGTCGCTCCCTGGGTCACCTGGGGGTAGCCGCCCACCAGGCTTTCCGCCCCCTGGGTCAGGGTCTCCAAAGCGACCTCCAAAGAGGCCGCGCCTCCTTCCAGGGAGGCTGCACCCTGAGAAAGCTCCGCCGCCCCGGCGTTCACCTGAGCCGCGCCTTCACTGAGCTGACTTGCGCCGCCCTGGAGCTGGCCGGATTTCTCCTGGAGGCTCTCCAGGCCGCTGGAAAGGCTCCCCGCTCCCTGCTGCAATTGACTGACACCTGCTGCCAGGCTGCCGCTCTTCTCCTGCAGCTCCGAGAGCCCCGCCTGAAGGGCCGCCGCCCCCGCATCCACCTGGCCAATGCCGGACTGGAGCTCCCCGGCCCCGCCGGAGAGATCACCCAGGCCCTGCCGGAGAGCGCCGGCGCCACCGGCCAGCTGGTCAATGCCCTGGGTCAACGCCGGGCAGCTCCCCTGCAGCTCCCGCAGGCCTGCATACAGGGTGCCGGAGCCGCTGTACAGCTCCTGGGTACCTGCCTGGAGAGTCCCCGTGGAGTCCAGAAGGGTCTCCAGGCCCTCATAGAGGGCGCTGGAACCATCCATCAGCTCTCTAGCCCCCTCATCCAGAGCATCCAAGGAGCCGGTCAGTTCCTCCAAGGAATCCAGGCCGTCCAAATCCAGCCCCTGGAGCAGGTCCGTCACCACCAGCGTGAGGGTGGTATCCAGGTGGAAATTCGTAGTATCTGCCGTGACGGCAAAGGTCTCTGGCAGGTCCAGCTCCTTCCCGGCCTCCCCCAGATCCTCCTGCAGACCAGGAATTGCAAATCCGGCCACAAAGAAACGGTCCCCGTCGCTGATCACCTGGCCGCTCTCTGCCTCTACATTGGAAAAATCCTTGCCATCCAACATCAGGCCGCTTAATACCAGGAAGGGAATGGGGATCTCCTCGGTTCGGTCCCCCAGGGTTACCGTCTGCCGGGTGGTGTTTTTATACGTAAACCGGATGGTCACCCGCCCCGACTTCCCCGCCAGGTCCTGAGCAGAGATGGGACTTCCGTCCAGGAAGTAGGACAGGGTCAGCTCCACCGGTAGCGGCTCCTCTGCGCTGCCCCGGTAATACACATCCTCACCGCCAGCCTGCCAGAGAAGGGCGCCATCTTTGTCCAGGGAGTACGTGGCGTTGCCCTTCAGAACCTCCAGATCCGATAGGCTGCTGCGGTCGGAGAGCGTCCCGGCTCCCGTGGGGTTTTGCAGCCAGGTGCTCACCAAGATGGAAGAGGGGGTTCCACTGGCGTCTGCAATCACATACACGGTCTCTTCCTTCCGTTCCTCGCCCTCCGGCGGGGCAGCAAAGGCCCCGGTGCAGGTAACCAAAATCAAAGCCGTTGTCAGAAGCAGGGCCAACATTCTCTTACATTTCATACAGAACTCTCCTTTCTCAAGCGGAAACCGGCGCTTGTGGCGCAAATGACTTTGTCCAGCAGCAACAGCAGCGCCGGAAGAATCAAGGCCACGGCCAGCATACTGATCAGGGCCCCCCGGGCCATCAGGTTACACATGGAGCTGATGAGGCTCACATTGGAGTACAGACCCACGCCGAAGGTGGCGGCAAAAAAGCCCAGGGCGCTGGCCAGAATGGAGGGCAGGGAAGTCTCCAAGGCGATGGTCACCGCCTCCTGCTTGCTCCGTCCGGCGGCCCGCTCCCCCTTATACCGGGTGGTCATCAAAATGGCATAATCCACAGTCGCGCCCAGCTGAATGGTGCTGATGCATATGGGGGTGATGAAGCACAGGGCATTTCCGGTGTAGTAGGGAATCCCCAAATTCACAAATACGGCAAATTCAATCACTGCCACCAGAATCACCGGCAGGGAAACGCTCTTCAGCACCAGGGCGATGATGACAAAAATGGCCACAATGGAAATGGCGCTCACCACGGAAAAGTCGTGATCCGTCACCTCAATTAGATCCTTAGTACAGGGAGCCTCGCCAATGAGCATGGCGCTTGGATCGTACCGCTTTAAAATGGCATTGATTGCATCAATCTGCCGGTTGCATTCCTCGGTGGAGACTTGGTAGGAGGAGTTCACCAGCATCAGCTGATACCGGTCGCCCTTCAAAATTTCCACCACCTCCTGAGGCAGCAGCTCCTGGGGAATGGCGCTGCCCACCAAAGAGTCCAGGCCCAGAGCCTGCTCCACACCGTCTAGGTTCCCTACCTCCTGGAGCATTTGCCTGGCTTGCTTAGGCTCCAGATTGGTGTCAGCCAGGATCATATGGGTGGAGGCCACGCCGAATTCTTCCGTCAACTTCTCGTTAGCCTCCAGGAAGGGCATATCCGATGGGTCCATTCCCTCACTGGAAAAAATCTTGGTGAAATCGTAAAACACCGGAGTCCGACTGTAACCCACTGCGGCCGGAACCAGCAGCACAGCGAAGATCACCAGGAACACCCAGGCATGCTTCACAATACCCCGGGAGAGCTGATGGAGGTTGGGAAGCAGCGCCCTGTGCCGGGTCTTTTGCAAGGGCTTATCCAGCAGAAGAATCATGGCCGGCAGAATGGTCACGCTGCCCAGAACCCCCAGCACCACGCCCTTGGCCATGACGATCCCCAGGTCCCGGCCCATGGTGTAGCTCATAAAGCACAGGGCTATAAAGCCGGCGATGGTGGTGATGGAGCTTCCGGTTACGGAGGTGATGGTCCGGGCAATGGCCTCCGCCATGGCCTTTTTATGGTCCTCCTGGGTGGCCAGCTGCTCGCAGTAGCTGTGCCACAGAAAAATGGAATAGTCCATGGTAACCGCCAGCTGCAGCACCGCCGCCAGGGCCTTGGTGATGTAAGAGATTTCACCCAGGAAGTAGTTGCTGCCCATATTCAGGAGAATGGCCACGCCAATGGAGGCCAAGAACACAAAAGGGGCCAACCAGGAGTCCAGAAGAAGCACCATTACCAGGCACGCACAGGCCACTGCCAGGGCCACATAGGTGGCCTCCTCCCCCTCGCTCAGGTTCCGCAGGTCCGTCACCATGGCCGACAGGCCCGAGACGAAGCACTGCTTCCCCGCCAAGGTCCGGATTTGCGTCACCGCCTCCATGGTCTCGTCTGCGGAAGTGGCCGTGTCGAAAAATACTGCCATCATGGTGGCATCTCCGGCATTGAACACGCCGTAAATTTCATCCGGCAGCATCTCCTTCGGGACGGACAGGTCCAAAATGCTGTCATACCACAGAACTGACTCCACATGGTCCACCCCGCTGATTTTCTCCCGCAGGGCCGCCACATCCCGGTCTGGCATTCCCTCTACAATGACAAAGGAAAAGGCCCCCTTGCCAAAGTCCTCCAGGAGAATGTTCTGCCCCTGCACCGTCTCCATGTCGCCGGGCAGGTAGTCCAGCATATCATAGTTAATGCGGGTGGCAGCCATCCCCAGGACCGAGGGAATCAGGAGCAGCAGGGCAAGCACCAGAATGAGCACCCGATGCTTTACCACCGCGTTTCCAAACTTTCTCATAGAATCATCCTTTCTGGATTTCGGTTTGCCCCCATAGCATAACAAACCTGCTGCCTCCAAAAAATAGGCACAAAGCCAAAGTGCCCAAATTTGGGACAGTTCCCAAAACTGTCCCAAAGTAAAACAGCTGCCCTGCAGTCCCATTACCTGCAAGGCAGCATACAATATACTTCAAAATCTGAGCCTATCCATTGGCTATGCTGTTTTCCAGAGCCCGGCGGATATTGCCCTCCAGCAGGACGCCGATGCGGCGGATGACGGCGGACAAATCCTCCTTCATCCCCTGCTCCAGCCAGTCGGAGACCACCCCCACCAGAGCGTGCTTGTAGAAATCCACCAAAATGCGCCGATCCTCCAGGGACACCGGCAGGCCGGCAGACAGCTCCCGGACCACATCGGTCAGGATGAAGTCCCCCAGGCGCAGGAAATACCGGGTTACATAGGCCCTGGCGTTGGAGTTGAATACATGATAGGCCGCCCGCCGGTGTTCCAGCACAAAGGCAATGGCGTCCAGGAAGCCCTCCTGCCAGAGGTCGAAGGCGTGGTGGGCCTCTATAATCTTTTCCGCCTCCTCCTGGAGCAGTTCCTCCAAAAGGGCGTACAAATCCTGATAATAGTAATAAAACGTATTGCGGTTCATACCGCACCGGTCCACCAGGTCCTTGACGGTGATTTTATCCAAAGACTCCTGCTCCAGCATGGCAAGGAAGGTCTCTTGGATTCGTTTTTTGGTCCGCTGTGCCATAGGCTCTCCCGTCCCCCAGGCTAAATTTCCAGGTACTCCCGGATCACATCCAAAAAAGCCGCGCCATAGCGGGCCGCCTTCACTGAGCCCACGCCGGAGACCTCCAGAAGCCCCTCCATGGTGGTAGGCAGCTTCACCGCCATATCGGCCAGGGTGGCGTTGGAGAAGATGATATAGGCAGGTACCCCTTCGGCCTGGGCCAGCCGGGTGCGCAGAGCCTTCAGCTCGCCCATGAGTGGGCCCACCGGCTCCGCCGCCTCTGTCCTGGGCAGTACCGGGGCCTGCTGGGTGGGAGCCGGGAAGGACGCCAGCACCCGCTCCCCCTGAAATAGCACCTGCCGGGCCTGAGCCGTGAGATGCACCACGGGAAACTCCGTCTTTGTGACCACCAGATATCCCCGCTCCACCAGGCAGTCCACATAGGCCTGCACCTGCTCCCGTGGCACCTCCCGGAGGATGCCATAGGTGGGCAGGGTGTCCAGCTTCAGGCTCAAAACCCGCTGGTTCCGGCTGCCCCGAAGCATGTGGATCACCTGGGCCACCCCCAGGCCATAGGGGTACATCCGTTCCACCCGGGCCACCCCGGAGAGAATCTTCTGGGCCTCTACGGTGATGTCCCGCTCCACGAAATTTCCCTGGCAGCTGCTGCAATTGCCGCAGGGCTCCGCCAGATGCTCCCCGAAGTAGTCCAGCAGGTATTGCCGGAGGCAGGCGGTGGTCTTGCAGTAGCCCACCATCTGGTCCAGCCGCTCCAGATCCCGGGTCTGAAGACGGGTGCGCTCTTCCGGGGACGTCTCCTCATTTTCACCCGCGTTCAGGATGAGAAACTTTGCCGTTTGCACATCCTTCGGCGCGTAGAGCAGGATGCAATCCGCCGGTTCTCCGTCCCGGCCCGCCCGGCCCGCCTCCTGGTAGTAGCTCTCCAGGTTCTTAGGCATATTGTAGTGTACCACATAGCCCACGTTGGATTTGTCGATTCCCATGCCAAAGGCATTGGTGGCCACCATGATCCGGCGCCGGTCATAGACGAAGTCCTCCTGGTTTTCCTGCCGCTCCTGATCCGGCAGCCCCGCGTGATAGCGGGTGGCGGAAAAGCCCCGGTCCTGGAGCAGCTGGCACACGGACTCCACATTTTTCCGGGTGGCGCAGTAGACAATGCCGCTCTTTTCCCCCTGCTCTTTGACAAATTCCAGGAGCCAGGCGTCTTTGTCCCGGGGGCGAACCACGCCGAAGTACAGGTTGGGCCGGTCGAAGCCGGTGGTCACAATCTCCGGGGCCCGGAGGCCCAGCATTTGGATGATGTCCGCCTTTACCTGAGCCGTGGCTGTGGCGGTAAAAGCACCCATCACAGGCCTCGCCGGAAGCTGCTCCAAAAATTCCGGGATCTTCAAGTAACTGGGCCGAAAATCCTGGCCCCACTGGGACACGCAGTGTGCTTCATCCACCGCCACCAGGGAAACAGTAGTTCTAGCCAAGGCCGCCAGAAAGGCCGGCGCCGTCAGCCGCTCCGGGGCCACATACAGCAGCTTGTAAATCCCCCGCCGGATTCCCTGAAGCACCTCCTGATACGCCTCCAGGTCCAGGGCGGAGTTCAGATAAGCCCCAGGGACTCCCGCCTGATTGAGGGCAGCCACCTGGTCGGCCATCAGGGAGATGAGGGGGGAGATCACCAATGTCATCCCCTCCATGGCAAGCGCCGGAATCTGGTAGCACATCGACTTTCCCGCGCCTGTGGGCATCACACCCAACACATCCCGTCCGGAGAGCAGCCCGTCAATCAGAGTCTCCTGCCCGGGCCGGAACGCACTGTGGCCGAAATACCGCTTCAACAATTCCCTTGGCTCCAATGTTTATCCCCCTCGCCTCGCCCATCTGCAAGCATTTTGGCTGTATCATAGCACAAATTCTGACAGAATACCAGAGGGAGATCCATATCCGGCGGGGCAAACCCGGACCAACTTGCAGGCTGGTACGAATTTGCCCGGGCCGGGAGCCAGGGCCAGCCTCTTCTGCCGGTGCAGTCAGGAGGCCGCACCCCACTTTGGATCTGTGTGATCAAAACCTGGAAAATCAGGCCGTCCGCTCCTTCGTTGTACGCCCATGCATCGGGGGAGGCGCCGAGCAAGCCGAGGCGGACGCAGCGTAGCGGCCACTGCCAGGGCTGAAAAATGGGCGCGTTGCGAAATAGCGTTTTCTAAAATGATCCCTAATATTTTAGCGGGAGAAGACACGGATTTCTGTGTTTTCTCCCGCTATCTTTCACTTTAAGAACGGGGTCTGTTGCAAAAAGCCCATTTTACAACAGACCCAAGCCGGTTTGCGCCTCACGCTCCTTTCTTCTGCGCGGACAGGTGCCTGCAGAGCATCCACACGAAGTCCCCAGCAGTGGGGGGCCCGGTGAGCTCTCGCTGGGCAATCTGACTGACCAATTTAGAATTGGTGTCCCAAGCCCGGTTTGCAGTTGCCCGCAGATTCCGTTCTACCGCAGCACTGCTGCAGCTGCACCGGAGCGCCACTGCAGGGTACAACCATTTGGTCAGCATTTGCAGCTTCTCTGGCTCCTGCCGACCGATGGCTACGGCCACTGCAGTGATATGATAGCCGCGCTGTGTTGGGTAAACTCCAAGTTGATACAGTATGTCATCCAAGTCGCTCAAAGTGTTCCCTCCTCTTCTCTTTCTTACAATTATAATGAGGGAAAAGCATTTTTCAATATGTCCGTGAATATTCGTGTGCCTTCGACGAAATTCTTCGAAAATGGACAGAATCCTCTGGCAGATTGCCGGAAGTCGTTGGGTTGCGTGCTGTAACTTTCGGCAAATTAAACAAAAATTGCGAGAAAATCTCGTCATTATGCCGAAGCAAATCTGGCAGATTGCTCTTGCATTTGTGGCGAAACATATTATATAATGAAAAAAAGGCGTTTTGCACGGCGTAGACCGGGCACAGCGCCTTTTGGAACGGGAGGAAAAATATGCTGAACCTTGCCAAACTTCCTGTGCGGAAGAGCAATGTTGCCCTGCGGGTGTCGAAGGGACACTTCGCCACCAATCACAGCCACATCAACTATCTCATTGACGTCACCTTCCAAAAGAGCCGCCTCAGTGAGGCCCAGGCAGTTGCAAAGGCCCTGGTCAAGCAATATGTCACCAGCACCATTGTAGATACCATTGTCTGTCTGGACGGCATGCAAGTGGTAGGGGCCTGCCTGGCCGAGGAGCTGACCAAGGCCGGCTTCATGTCCATCAATGCCCATCAGACGATTTACGTCATTACCCCGGAGCTCAGCAGCGAATCCCAGCTCCTCTTCCGGGAGAACCTCCAGCCTATGCTGGCAGGAAAGCATGTTTTAATCCTCATGGCCTCTGTCACCACCGGCCTGACCATCAGCCAGAGCATGGAATGTGTCCGCTACTATGGCGGCAAGGTGGTGGGCGTCTCGGCCATCTACAGCGCCACAGATGTGGCGGCAGACGGCACCCGCATCAATGCGCTGTTTCACCTGTGGGATCTGCCGGACTATGCCAGCTACCATGCCCAGGACTGCCCCTTGTGCCGGCAGGGGATTAAAATTGACGCTGTCGTCACAGGAAACGGCTACTCCAGTCTGTGAGCCGTCAAGCCTGTCTTTTGTCCGGCGGCTGTGACACCATGGACACGGGAAAAAGAATACCGCCATGGCCTGCTCAGGCAGGTACACCATACAGAATGAACAGGGAGCTATCTCAAAGCGAATTTTGAGACAGCTCCCTGTTATCGTAGCTATTTACTCAGGATTCGTGCCTTCACCGACGCCACATCATAGGCCTGGGTCAGGGCCTGGAAGGATCCGAAGTTCGCCGTGCTTTGGTACCCACGGATGACCTGCATCAGGTCCGCACAGCTGTATGCATTTTCGTAAATGCCAGTGGTATAGCCGTACAGCTCCAGGAATTCCTCCGGACTCGTTGCCGACCAGAAGCCCTGATACAGACGAAACGCCGTCCCGCCGGGCCGGACCACATCCAAGTCCCCACCTATGGCATTGTACAGCGCCGCAAACGCCGGACCGGCCATGGAGGCGTATTTTCCCGCAATGTAGTCGATTGGAACATGACCAAAAGCATCCCGGGTCTTGATGATGTCGAAGTTCTGCCGGGAGAAGCAGTCCACCGTGCCCGTTCGAATGCTGTGCCCCAGTTCATCCTCCCGCGCCACAATGTACGGCAAAACGGTGTCAACGTTATAGGCGCACAATAACGCATCATATTCGCCAGAGGCAATGGCCTCCTTAACATTGGCTTGCCCGCTCTCCTGGGAGAAATAACCGGGGGCCACGGTAATCTCCACCTCTCCCATCTGGATAACCACCGTTGACTCCGTACCCGCGAGGGTTTCCACCGGCTCTGTGTAGGAAAACCCACCAGCCTTTGCCAGAGCTTCCAGCATTCCCTGCACCCGGGCATAGTGCATATAGTTATTCATGCTGGCGCCGCCGCTGAGGATCAGAAACTGGCGGGCGCCAATGTCCCAGAAGTAGGAGGCCATATCCCCTCCGGCCTGGGTCTCGGCTTCCGGGCCGGGGCCAATGGTACCCAGGAAATAGGGGTTATTACACACCCCATTAAAATCGCTGTCGCTTAAGGTTCCGGAGGCAAGCACATAGTACATTTCCTCCTCCCTGCAGGTTTCCAGCACCGGCTTGATATCGTTGCCGTAGAAGGAGATCACGCCTTCTGCCCCCTGCTTCTTGACAGAGCGGATAAAGTCCTGCTCCTCTTCCCCGGAGGTCAGCCGGTCGGAGAAATAAAATTCCACTGGGAACCCTTCTGCGATGTAGTCCCGGTAGTAATTCATAAACATGGCCATTTCAGCGCTGTCCGGGTCGTAAACAGCTACGCCAATGATGAACTTCTCCGCTTCATACGGCTCTTCCCCGGCGCCCCTCTGGCAGCCAACCACAGAAAGCAGGCAACAAATGACCAGCAATAGCGCCGTAACATGACGCAAATGGGCCTTCATGCTGCGCCTCCCCCCTCCTTTTTTCGCTCTGCCACCTCATGACACGCCACCAGGTGATCCGGACCTACCTCCACCAGCTGCGGTTTTTCCCTGCGGCACCGCTCCCCACAGTGGGGACACCGATTCTGGAAGGGGCAGCCCTGGGGAATGTCCAGGGGGCTGGGAGCTTCGCCCTGGATGCTCTCGATTTTCTTTCCCTGCTCCATATGGATGGAGAACAGCGCACTGAGCAACGCCTGGGTATAGGGATGAAGCGCGCCCCTTGCCACCTGCTCCCCAGGAATCACCTCCACAACATGTCCCAAATACATAACCGCAATCTGGTGAGAGAAGGACTGAACCAGCGCCAGATCGTGGCAGATGAACACGATGCTGATTTGCTTTTCCCGCTGCAGCCGAACCAGGAGCTGGATGATGGTCTCCTGAATGGACACATCCAGGGCGCTGGTGGCCTCGTCGCAAACCAGGATTTCCGGCTCCAGCGCCAGCGCCCTGGCAATGCCGATGCGCTGCCGCTGTCCGCCAGACATGCTGTGGGGATACCGGTAGACAAAATCCTCCGGCAGCTCCACCATACGCAGTAGCTCCCTGGCTTTCGCTTCCCGGTCTGCCCGTTTCAGTCGGCCAAAGTTCCTCAACGGTTCGGTCAGAATATCCATGACCTTCATCTTGGGATTGAAGGAAGCTAGGGGGTCCTGGAACACCATCTGCAAATTCTGCCGGTTCAGCCGGCGTTCCTCCCCCTTCAGGTGAAGGATATCCTTCCCGTGAAGCAGAATTTCCCCGGAAGTAGGAGTATCCATCTGGGTGAGCATCCGGACAAAGGTGGATTTTCCGCAGCCGCTCTCCCCCACGATACCCAGGGTCTTTCCACGATAGACATTCAGAGTGACATCATTGCAGGCCGTCAAGAGCCGTCCGTCCGATGCAGGAAACTGTTTGACGACATGCTTTGCCTCTAATACAATATCGGATGGATTAAACAAAGCGTCTTCCCTCCAGTTCTGGTACTGACTGCAACAGGTTCCTGGTGTATTCGCTGGTGGGATGGTCCATGACCTCGTCCCGCGTGCCGCGATCTACCACCTTGCCATGCTGCATGACGATGAGCTGATCCGCCATATAGGCGGCCACACCTAAGTTGTGGGTTACGATGATGATGCCAGTGCCGAACCTGTCCCGTAGCTCCATCATTTCTCGCACGATCTGCGCCTGCGTCGTCACATCCAGGGCGCTGGTAGGCTCATCCGCCAGCAGCAGTTCCGGATTGAAGGTCATGGCAATGGCAATGCCCACCCGCTGACGCATCCCCCCTGAAAGCTGGTGCGGGTAGCTTTTCATAATGTTTTCACTGTCTGGCAGACGCATTTTTTCCAGCATGGACCTGGCCTTGTCCCAGGCTTCCTGCTTGCTGATATCCGTGTGAATTCGTATGTATTCAACGAACTGGCTGCCGATCCGCCGGATCGGATTGAGGGTGCCCCCGCAGTCCTGAAAGATCATGGACATGCGGGTCCCCCTCAGCTTGCGCCACTCCTCCGCCGACTTAGCCAGCAGGCTCTCGCCATGAAACCGGATGTCGCCGGCTGTAACACGCCCTGTGCCGGGTAGGGCGCCCAGCACGGCCCGAATTACTGTCGTTTTTCCGCTGCCCGATTCGCCGACGACGCTGATGATCTCGCCCTGTTTCATGGAGAGGTCAAAATGCTCCACCGTAGGGGGCTGCGCGCCATATTGAATGGTCAAATCGTTGATTTCCAGCATAGCTTTCCCCTTTACGCCGCCAGCTTGACATCCTTGGTCAGCCAGTAGTAATCCATGGGATACATGGTGACACCGGTCACACGGTTATTGTAAAACAAATAGGTTGTCTCATAGCCGAAGAATACTGTGGCGGCATCGTCCATAATCTCCTGCTGAATTTGCATAACCAAATCCCGGCGGGCATTGCTGTCGAACTCGCTGGCCAGCTGGTCCAGCAACCTGTCCACCTCGGAATTGGCATAGCCACTGGTATTGTTGGCGGAGGTGCTGTACCAGTTCTCCCGCAGGTAGTTTTCCGGGTCGCCGGTGTTGGCCACCAGCACATTCCAGATCAGCAGATCATATTGACCGCTGTCACGCATGTCCAGAAGGGTCTCGTAGCTGACGGTATTCAGGGTGACCCGAATGCCGATGTCCTTCAGGCTGGCTTGCGCCGCCTGGGCATAAACACCCAGCTCCTCGCGGCTGGTATAAATCACGAATTCCAGATCCAACTTCTCGCCTGCGGGGGTTTCCACATAGCCATCGCCGTCCACGTCCTGATAGCCAGCCTGGGCCAGCAGGGCCTTCGCGCTCTCGGGGTCATAAGCGTTCTCATCCTTCAGCTGGTCGAAGCCAAAGTCCAGGGTGGGGGGCACCGGCGCTTTGCCAGGCGTTGCGCCACCGTCCAGCAGGTTGCCGCAGTAGGCCTCTTTATTCAGGCCCCGCAGCAGAGCCTGGCGCAGGGTCAAATCGCCCAAAGGCCCATTCTGGTTCATGAAGGCGTAGGTGGAGCGCAGGGATTCCAACTGCTCAATGGTAATGTTGCTGTTGTTTTCAAATTCGGCAATATTTTCGTTCTTCAGGTTGTAGGCGATGTCAATTTCCCCGGTCTGCAAGGCCATGGAACGAGTCGTCTGGTCATCTACGCACTTCAGAGTCACCTGATCAAAGGGCACCTCTCCGTCCCAATAGTACGGATTGCGAACCACCACGCAAGATTCCGTGGGGCTAAAGGACTTCACCACATAAGGGCCGGTGCAGACGGGGCCGGACATGGCAAAGGTGCTGTCATCTACATGGGTGTTCACAATGAGAAACAACGGATCGGCCAGGCTGCCGGGCACAATGGCGCTGGGAACCTTGGTGGTGATTTTCAAGTCCTGGCCCTCCACTTCAATGGAGGCCGGATCAAAGAAACCCACTGCCCGGTCGCTGAGCCGGAAGGTACGCTCCAGGGACGCTTTGACCAGTTCCGGCGTCATATCCTCGCCGTTGGAAAACTTCACGCCCTGCCGGATGCGGAAGGTCCAGGTCAGATTGTCATCGCTGACACTCCACTCCTCCGCCAGGCAGGGAACCAGTTCACCGTGCTCGTCAAACCTGAGCAGCGTCTCGCCAATGGCGTAACGGGAGACCACCCAGCTAAAATACTGCTCTGTGGGCTCCAGGGTGTCTGCGAAGCTGGTCACTCCGATGGTGATCTCACTGCCCTGCGTGGAGCTGCCGCCCTTGGATTGCTCCCCACCGGTGCTGTCTGACGGTTCATTGCCACCGCTGGTCTGCCCGCCGCAGCCAGCCAGCAGAGAAAGCAACATCATACAGGCCAGAGCCAGGCTCAGTATTTTCTTAAGATTATTCATATCAAACACTTCTCTTTCTTTTGTATTAGCAGTCGCTTGGGGGAATCCTTCCCAAAAGCGCGTTACTCTTGCTTAGGGTCCAAAATATCCCGGATGCTATCGCCCAGCATATTAAACACCACCACCACAATCACAATCGCTATACCAGGGTAGATCATCAGCCAGGGCGCTTTGGTCAAATAGGTGCGGCCTTCGTTCAGCATCAGTCCCCACTCAGGCGTGGGCGCCGTGGCTCCAAACCCCAGGAAAGACAGGCCGGCCAGTTCCAGCATCATGGTACCGATGTCGGTGGCTGCCGTGACGATCAGCGTGGTAATCATGTTCGGGACCACATACCGCTTCAAAATGCCCAGTGTGCGGGTGCCGGTCACAACCGCCGCCTCCATGTATAGCTCGCTTTTGATTTTCAAAACCAAGCTTCGGGCCAGCCGGGCGTATTTGGTCCAGCTCACCGCAGAAATGGCAATCACCGCATTGACCAGATTGGGCCCAAGCATGCCGGCGATGGCAATGGCCAGCACCAGGCCTGGGAAGGAGATCATCATATCCGCAATGCGCATGATCACAGCGTCCAAAGCACCACCAAAATAACCGGCCAGGATGCCCAATCCTGTGCCCACCACAAAGATGACGCCAACCAAAATCAGGGTCATACTCAAAGAACTCCGCGTACCATAAATCACCCGGGAGAGCACATCCCGCCCCAGCTTGTCGGTACCGCAGAGGTGCTGCCCATCGGGGGGCAGAAGGGAATTGTCCATGACGGCCTCATAGGGGTCAGCCGGCGCAATCGCCGGGGCAAAAACCGCCACACCCCCAATCAGCAGCGCCAGCACCAAAAAAACGGTAAATTGGACGTGGCTTTTTAAAAAATGTACCAGCTTCAACTTACATAGCCTCCTTCAAGCGGGGGTCCAACCGTCTGTAGGAGAGATCCACCACCAAATTAATGCACATGTATAGCAGGGCAATCCACAGCACGTAACCCTGCACCAGGGGATAATCCCGGCAGGAGATCGCCTTGACCGCCATAGCGCCCATGCCGGGCCAGTTGTAAATCATCTCCACCACCGTCGTGCCGCCCAACAGGCTGCCCAGGGACAAACCCAACAGCGTGACCAGGGGCAGCATGGCGTTGGGGAGGACATGCCGCCAGAGAATTTGGCTCTCTGTGCAGCCCCGCATGCGGGCGCCGGTCACATAATCCTTGCGCAGCTCATCCAAAACAGCAATCCGCACTTGTCTGGTGTATTTGGCAGACATGGAGATGGCCAGCGTGATTGCAGGCATAATCATGGACTTAAAATCCGTCGATCCGCCGGACACCGATACCCAGCGCAGGTTAACGCCAAAGACCCGCAGCAGAATCAGGCCGATCCAGAAGCTGGGGATCGACACCCCCAAAAAGGTCAGCGCCCGCACCATGTAGTCGCACCATTTGTTTTGATGAACCGCCGCCAGGATGCCCAGCGGAACTGAGACAAGGATCATGATGGCCAAGGACAACAGGGCCAACTCCAGCGTGGGCCAAAAGCAACTGACCAGCTTGTCGATCACCGGAACCTTAAAGGAATAGGAAATTCCCATATCGCCGGTGACGACGCCCTTGAGCCAGTTGCCGTACTGAACCAGGAACGGTTTGTCCAGCCCCAACTCGGCTCGGGTCTTGGCCAGCAGCTCCGGCGTGGGCAGATTGCCACATTCGGTCAGCATGATCTCTGCAGGATCGCCGGGCGACAGGTAAGTCAACCCAAACGTGAGGAAGCTGATGCCGAACAGGACGATGAGCACTTGCAGGAGACGCTTGCCAATTTGTTTTTTGTTCAACTCTTTCTCCACCTCCACAAATTTGACCTTCCCGGCACAATAAAACAGGACAGCCAATTGCTGGCTGTCCTGACTCTTGATATATTATGCTACATATGGGCGCGCAATCAGCCCCGGAAGTGTATGCACCTCCAGGTACAAACCATCTGCAGCAAAACGCACACAAACCATGCGCCCATCAAGAGCTTCCATCAGCCGTGGAAAGCATCTTATGTAGATATAAGCAGTTCTCCTGACTTCAGTTCATCCAACCATGGCGCCTTCCCAAACAACTCTGTTCAGTGGTCAATTGCCTGGCTGTCCCTGTTACAGTGGCGGGACCGTGCCGGATTCGCACCGGCTTCTCTATGAATGCTTTCGCAACTTATATCTAGTGAGATTATACGCGTACCCGTCACAAAATGCAAGCCCTTTTTCCACAAAGACTGAGGGCTTCCACAAATTCCTGCCATAAAAATCCCTATGGCCGCCCCACGGAGACATCGCCTTTGGTTACCGGGTATGAGCCGGGAAAAACCATGGGGCAACACCATGCGCAGGGCAAAAAGGCCTGTTGCAAAGGTGGCAAACCAAGATGTTTTCTACAATATTTGGTAGGAAACCGTCTTGATACTCCCATTTTGCAACAGGCGCTTTTACATATACTCGGATCTCACACCAGACGGCTGCCTGGCTGGATGCCGTCGTCCAGCATCAGAAGCTTCAGCTTGTCTCCCCGCTCGGCGGACAGCAGCATACCGCAGCTGAGCTGGCCCATCATCTTCCGGGGGGCCAGGTTGGTCACTGCCACCAAGGTTTTACCCACCAGCGCTTCCGGTTCATAGTACTTGGCAATGCCGGAGAGGATCTGCCGTGGGGTTCCGGTGCCGTCGTCCAGCTGAAACTTCAGAAGCTTCTCGCTTTTCTTCACCTTTTCACAGGCCAGGACCTTCACCACTGTCATCTCCACCTTCTCAAACACGTCAAAGGTGATTTCCGGCAGAGGCTCCGGCAAAGGGTCCTCCTCCAGGGCCGGCGGAGCGCTGTGAAGCTGCTCCAGCACCTGGAGCTCCTGCTCCACATCGATCCGGGGGAAGAGGGCCGGCCCCTGTTCCACTGCAACCTCTGCAGGCAAACGCCCCCAGAGGCCCAGGCTCTCCCAGTCCGAGGGCGCACCGCCCAGGCGCTTCATGATCTCATCTGTGGTAGCGGGCATGAAGGGGCGCAGCAAACCGGCACACACCCGGATGGTCTCCAGCAGGTTGTACAGCACCCGGGCCAATCTCAGCTTCTGGGTCTCATCCTTCGCCAAGCGCCAGGGTTCGTTTTCATCGATATATTTGTTGGCCCGGCTGACGACCGCAAAAATCTGGGCCAGGGCATTCTGGAAGGCATACTTTTCCATCTGCTCCTCATACTGTCCCCGCAGGCTTCCTACCATAGCCAGCAAGTCTCCGTCCTGTTCCTCCCGGCCCTCCTGGGCGGCGGGCAGACGGCCGCCAAAGTACTTGTGGGTCATGGCCACCGTCCGGGACACCAGGTTGCCCAGATCATTGGCCAGGTCCGTGTTGATGCAGCCAATCAGGGCCTCATTGGAGAAGTTCCCATCGGAGCCAAAGGGGAAGGTCCGCAGCAGGAAGAAACGCAACGCATCGGTGCCGTACCGCTCCGCCAGGAGATACGGGTCCACCACATTGCCCTTGGATTTAGACATCTTGCCCCCGTCCAGCAGCAGCCACCCGTGGCCAAACACCTTCTTGGGAAGCGGCAGGCCCATGCTCATGAGCATGGCCGGCCAGACAATGGAATGGAACCGGACAATCTCCTTGCCCACAAAATGCACGTCCGCAGGCCAGTATTTGTCGTAGTCCTCATATCGGTCATTGCGGAAGCCCAAGGCCGTAAGATAATTGAAGAGCGCATCCACCCACACATACACCACGTGGCCTGGGTCAAAGTCCACGGGAATGCCCCAGGTAAAGGAGGTGCGGGAGACGCACAGGTCCTCCAGGCCGGGGTCAATGAAATTATTCACCATTTCGTTGACCCGGCTCCGGGGCTCCAGAAAATCGGTGTTTACCAGCAGGTCTCGCACCGCCCCGGCATACTTGGACAGGCGGAAGAAATAAGCCTCCTCCTGGGCCGGCTGCACCTCCCGGCCGCAGTCGGGGCATTTGCCATCCTTCAGCTGACTGGCGGTCCAGAAGGACTCGCAGGGGGTACAGTACATCCCCTCATAGGTGCCCTTGTAGATATCTCCCTTTTCGTACATCTCCTTGAAGATTTTCTGAATGGCAGAGACATGGTAGCTGTCAGTGGTACGGATGAACCGGTCATAGGAGATGTTCATCAGCTTCCACAGGTCCTTGACCCCCTTCTCCCCCTCCACAATGTGGTCCACAAACTCCTTGGGCGTGACGCCGGTTTCCTTGGCCCGGGTCTCAATCTTCTGGCCGTGCTCGTCGGTACCCGTGAGGAAGCACACGTCGTAGCCCTGGAGCCTTTTATACCGGGCCATGGCATCGGTGGCCACGGTACAGTAGGTGTGGCCAATGTGAAGCTTGTCGGATGGATAGTAAATGGGCGTGGTAATATAGAACTTGCCCTTGCATTTGTCGCACATAGAAATGTCCTCCTGACACAATTTAAAATAGTATTCCAGATTACAAATAAAAAACGCCCCTGAGATGCTCTCAAGGGCGGGAATCCCGCGGTACCACCTTGGTTCGCGCCGGCCTCACGGCAGACGCCTTTGGGGGTACAACCGTACCCTTTGCGCAATAACGGGCGCATCCGGCCCGGTCTACATCTCTTCAACCGGGCAGCTCCGGGGCCATCTTCCGCCCCCGTTCCGCACCCCATCCCACCAACCGGGGCTCTCTGACCGGGACAAAAGGGCATACTCTTCCCATCCTCGCCAATTTCACCATGATGGCAAAATCGTACCATGTTTTCCCCCGATTGTCAACGGAATTGTGGCACATTTCCAGGGCAACAGCATTTACTTTTTCTGCGTCCAGTCTGTATCATCCCGGTTCTGACGGTGCATTAGGCCCAAGCCTGTGGTCATGCCGTGGTGGTAATAGGAAATATGCTTCGTCTGGGCCGCCGCAGCAAGAATTTTTACAAGATCCGATGGTTCATAGGCTCATGATCCAAGGTAAACGATGCCGCAAAAGGCAGGCGAACCGCCAAAGCATCCATTTTCCAAGCACAAGAGGGCCGTTGCCACAGGCATCCGGGGACCGGGGCCACCGCAGACATAGCCGCGCTTGCAGCGAGTGTTACAGCCTGCCACCAAAAAATCAATATTCAATTCCGTCTGGTATTCTCCTCCTAATCTACAGCCCTCCTTTGAGCGCATATGCGTACTGCTGAGCGGGGGCGTAAGGTGCGGCCTCCCGGACGCACCCTACATGCATTTCCCCGGGACGGCCACGAATGCGCCCGGAAAATAAGAAGCATTGTCATCCTAAGCCGAAAGCAAAGAATGACAATGCAATTTTACTTACAAGGACGGAGTTACAGCTCGGGACCTTGGTTGGCCCGCTCCAGCTCGGCTACCTCCTTCTGCTTTTTCCGCAGGGCAAAGGCGATGTAAACGCCGTAAATGAGATACGCCAGAACCAATACATGGAGCAGAATCTCCATCAGGTTATCGGCAATGGGCTCGCCCAGCAAAAGCCAGGCCATAAAGCCACAATCTACCACAAACATCACAAGCGCCGCCACAGAAACCGCCGGATGCTTGTTCCAAAGCAGAAAGCAGACCAGGTACAGGACCAGAAGCGCGCCGCCTGCCACGATCAGGGCAGTCACTTCCTGGTAATAGCCGAACCCTACCAGCCAATAGGGCAGCAGCGCTGAGAATAAGTAGTAGGACTCTCCATCTGCAAACAGCATGGCAATGTTGACCAACGTGAGAAACAGGATCAGCAGCAGGTTGATCCTGGCGGAGCGGTTGCGGGCCTGCAAATAAGGCAGACTCCCCTTTTCCGCCGCCTGGGCCTGGTTGGCCGGTTTGGTGTTAAACATATTTCGTACCTCCTCTTTGATTTACCGCAACAGCGGCTTACGCATCTCTATCATATGGGAAACCGGCAAAAAACGCAAGACTTTTTTCCCAAAAAGCCTTTCCATTTTTCCCCGTTCCGGGTAAAATGGAGGCACTTGCCAAGACAGGAGGAATCTCATGCTTCCGCCAGCATTTTTAGACCGGGTCCGGCAGCAGCTGGGGCCGGAATACGAGGCATTTCTGGCCTCCTACCACCGCCCAAGAGCCCTAGGGCTGCGTTTAAACCCATTAAAAACCGACCGCCCCCCGATATTGCCTTTCACTCTTTCCCCCCTGCCTTGGGCCGCCTACGGCTTCTGGTACCCCTCAGAGGAGCGGCCCGGCCTGCACCCCTGGCATGAGGCGGGGCTGTACTACCTGCAAGAGCCCAGCGCCATGGCCCCGGCGGAGCTGCTGGGGGTGGAGCCGGGCCTGCGGGTCCTGGATCTGTGCGCCGCTCCCGGCGGCAAGTCCACCCAGCTGGCGGCCAAGATGCGAGGGCAGGGCCTGTTGGTATGCAACGAGTATCACCCAAAGCGTGCCAAAATTCTCTCCCAGAACGTGGAGCGCATGGCCATTTCCAACGCCCTGGTACTCCAGGAGACGCCGGAGCGGCTGGCCAAGCGGTTTCCCGGCTGGTTCCACCGGGTGTTGGTGGATGCCCCCTGCTCCGGGGAGGGGATGTTCCGGAAGGAGGCAGCCGCCCTGGAAGACTGGAGCCCAGAGCTGGTGGAGATGTGCGCCCGGCGGCAGGCCGGGATTCTGGACGCAGCGGCGGAGCTTCTGGCCCCCGGCGGGCGTCTGGTGTACTCCACCTGCACCTTCGCCCCCCAAGAGGATGAGGGGGCGGTGGCCGCGTTTCTGGCCCGCCATCCGGAATTTGAGATTGAGGTCTTGGACGTCCCCTGGTTCTCCCCCGGGGATGGGGCAGCCGGGCCGGGGCTGGAGCATACCTTCCGCCTCTGGCCCCACAAGCTCCGTGGGGAGGGCCATTACGCCGCCGTCCTCCGCAAAGGGGCCGGGGAGGCGGCTCCGCCGCCGGCTTTCGCCCGGCCGGACCGGCTCCCGGCCCCCTGGGAGGCCTTCGCCCGGGACCTGGGGGTTCAGCTTCCGGCAGGGAAGGCCCTGGCCTTCGGTCCAAGCTGGTTCTGGGCTCCGGAAGAGCTGCCGGATCTCACCGGACTCCGGGTTCTGCGGCCCGGCCTGGAGCTGGGCCAGTGCCGGGGGGAGCGGTTCCTGCCGGCCCACGCCCTGGCCCTCTGGCTCTCCAAAGCCAGCCGGACCTGGAACCTGGACCCCCTGGGCCCGGAGGCCGCCCGGTACCTGGCAGGGGAGGAGCTTCGGGGCAGTCCCTCAGGCTGGACTCTGGTGACCGTAGGCGGCCTCTCCCTGGGGTGGGCAAAGGGCTCCGGCGGAGTCCTGAAGAACCACTACCCCAAGGGCCTGCGGCGGCGCACCTCTTAGCCTCACACCGCCTTGTCATACTGGCTGGCATATAAGCTGGCATAGAAGCCGCCCTGGGCTAGGAGCTCCTGATGGGTTCCCTGCTCCACAATGTCGCCGTTGTTGATCACCAGAATCCGGTCAGCATTGACAATGGTGCTCAACCGGTGGGCAATGACAAAGCAGGTACGGCCCCGCATCAATTTGTCCATGGCCTTTTGAATGAGGATTTCCGTCCGGGTGTCCACATTGGAGGTGGCCTCGTCCAGAATCAACAGGCGGCGTCCTGTGAGGACCGCCCGGGCAATGGTCAAAAGCTGCTTTTGGCCCCCGGACAATGTGGTGGATTCATCCCCCACCACTGTGTCATAGCCCTGAGGCAGCGTCCGGATGAAATGGTCGCAGTAGGCCTCGTCGCAGGCCTTCACAATCTCCTCCCGGGTGGCCTGGGGACGCCCATAGGCTACATTTTCCGCCACGGTCCCCCGGAACAGCCAGGTCTCCTGGAGCACCATGGCGAACAGCTCCCGGGCCTCGTCCCGGTTCATATCCTCAAGGCTCCGCCCATCGATCAAAATCTCCCCGGCGGAGATATCATAAAATCCCATGAGCAGGTTCACAATGGTGGTCTTGCCCGCCCCCGTGGGGCCTACAATGGCAATGGTCTGCCCCGGTTCGGCGGTAAAGCTCAGGTCCCGGATCAGAGGCTGCTTCGGGTCATAGGAGAAGGACACATGGCGGAACTCCACCCGACCCTGCACCTCCTCCGGCTGCACCTGTCCTTGCCTGGGATCCTCCTCCGGCAGCTCCAGGAGGTGGAAAACCCGGCGGGCGGCGGCAGTGGTCCGCTGCATCTGGCTGAGGCCCTCGGAGATTTGCTCCAGAGGAGCAGAAAACTGCCTGGCAAACAAAATCACCGTCACCACCGTGCCCACAGGCAGCCTTCCTTTTACAATCAGGTAGCCTCCCACCAGGTTGACGGCGATGTAGGTCAGGGCATTGGCCAGTACGATCATAGGCTGCACCAAGCCGGAGACAAAGGCCGCCTGGGCCTGCACCTTCCTCTGCCGCCTGTTGACCTTTTGGTGTTTCTCCACCATGGCCTGCTCCAAATTGTAGGCCTTGGTGGTGGAGAAATTGGTATACCCCTCCTCCACAATGGAGTACAGCTGCGCCCCTTCCTGGAACATTTTATGGTAGTACTTCTCGCTGGCATTGGAGATCACCACCGACAGCAGCATGGAAATGGGTGTTGTGGCCAAGACAATGAGTCCCAGCCGCCAATCCTCCATCAGAAGAGCCACCGCAATCAAGGCAATCTGCAACAGTCCCTGCATCAGGGTATCCACAATCTGGTGAATGGAGGTCCCCATGGCGGACACATCGTCGGTCATCTGCTCCAGAATCTGTCCCACAGGCGTGCTGTCCACAAATTTCACCGGCAGGCGCTGGATTTTATCGGACATGCGAATGCGAATGGCGCAGGTGTAATGGCGGCTGACCATGTTGTTCATCAGATACATGTTCCCATACCGCACAGCTGCACCCAGTACGTAAACCCCAAACAGGGTCAGCAGTCCCGGCAGAATCTGCTGGACCAGATCCCACAGCGGGTCACCGGAGACCTTGGCCTCCCAATATGCACAGATTTCATTGGTGATTTGGCCGGTGAGCTTGGGACCCACCACAGCGCAGGTGATGATGACCATACACAGCAGGCAGCTGAGGGCCAGCCACTTCCAAATGGGCCGGGCCTCCATAAAGAGCTTTCGGTAAAGCTCCAGCCGCTGGCGGCCAGTCAGTGTGTCGTTGGAGTCGGTTTTGTGTCGCCTCATGCCGCATCCCCTCCTGTCTGGGAGACGTAAATCTCCCGGTATACCTGGCACCGGGGCAGCAGCTCCTCGTGGCGGCCCCAGTCCACCAGGCAGCCCCGGTCCATCACAAAAATGCAATCGGAATTTTTCGCTGTGGTGACCCGCTGGGTCACCACGATCTGGGTCCTGCCCTTCAGCTCCTCTCCCAGCCGGGCCCGGAGCCTGGACTCTGTGAGAAAATCCAGGGCGGAGAAGCTGTCATCAAACACGTAAATGGGAGCGTCCTGGATGAGGGCCCGGGCGATAGCCAGCCGCTGCCGCTGGCCACCGGACAGGTTGGTTCCGGATAGCTCCAGCTTATGATCCAGCCCATCAGGCAGGGACTCCACATACTCTTTCATCTGAGCAATGTCCAGGGCCCGCCAGACCTCTTCCTCTGTGGCGCCAGGCTTACCCATGGCCACATTTTCCCGGATGGTACCGGCATAAACAGCCGTCTTTTGCAAAACACAGCTGATCTGCCCCCGGATGCAGGAACCGGAAAGCTCCAGGCTGTCCCGTCCGTCCAGGAGAATCCGCCCGGATCCGGGCCGCCGGAAGCCCAATAACAGCTGCACCAGGGTACTCTTCCCGCTGCCGGTGCTGCCGATGATGGCCACCCGCTTACCGGCAAAAATCTCCATGGTCACATCCCGAACGGCAGGCTCTGCTCCCTCTTCGAAGGAAAAGGTCACATGCTCCAGCGTCACGTTGCCGTGGAGTGTCCCATTCGTCCCATTTTCCCGCTCGTCATCCGGCAGGTCCAGCACCTGGAGAATCCGCCGGCAGGCCACGGCGGCATGGGGTACCATGACCACGGCAAAGGCCGCACTTAAAATGCTGTTCATAATGTAAGCCACATACTGGATCATAGCCAGCACGTCTCCCCCTGTAGCGGCAGAAGCCCCCGTGGCCATTCGCAGGGCACTGAGATAGAGGATCACCAGAACTGCCACATTCAGGCAAAAACTGGACAATGGGTTCAAAATTCCCATGGATACATTGGCCTTAATAATGTTCTCTGCCATGACCTCTGTGGCAGAGGCAATTTTTTGCTGCTCATCCGGCTCCCGGCGGAACGCCCGGATCACCCGGAGGCCCCGAAGCCGCTGGCGCATCAGCTCGTTCTGACGGTCAATGTATTCATCGGATTGCTCCCACAGGGGAGAGACCTTACGGCCCACCAGTACCACCACAGCACACACCAGGGGAACGGTACATAAAATCACCGTGGCCAACACCGCATCCACCCGGTAGGCCAGCACCACGCCGCCCACAAACATGGCCGGAATGGAGATGATACCGCCGGAAAGCATATCCGCCACCCAGGACACCGTATTCACATCCTGGGTGGAGCGGGTCACCAGGGCTCCGGTATCCATTTTTCCAAAGGACTGATGACCCATGCCCATAACCTTGCCAAATACTGCCCCTCGCAAATTGGCGCTGAAACCGGCCACTGCAGCAGCGCTCAACTTCCGGCCTAAAATCACTGCAACGGCCCCCACCAGGGCCACCGCCAGCATTTGACCGCAATAGCCCAAAATGACCGTAAAGTCCTTTTCATACACCCCTTCATTGACCACCCCACTCATGAGCGTAGGCAGCAGCAGTTGACTGATGGCAGACACCGTCATAAGTACCGCTGCCCCCAGAACCTGAGGCCAAAAGGGCAACAGATGTCGAAAAATACGTTTCATACCGCACATCCTCTCTACCATATTCCCGAGATATAAAACACTGTTACGCGCCCATTTTAGCATAACAATGTTAACTTGTCAACCCAAGTATTCTTTCATTGCCTCGGATATTAAACATATGTTTTCTTTCAAGCAACATAAAAGCGGCGAAAGCCATCCGCTCACGCCGCAGTACCACACAGAGAAGCAGAGTCTACCTCATGCCAACCGATGAAGGCTCCGGAATCCCCACATCCGCACCGCAGGCGCAGTCCAATTGCAATTGTATCCCAATGCACGCAGCTTTACCACAGGGATTCCTCCTTCCTTTCACAACATAGCAAACGCATTGTAACACCAACAAAGCAACTTGTCAATGGGCCTTGGAAAATTTTGTGTAACCCGGTTTTGGCACAAAATTTCGTTGACACCTGCCTTTTGGAAGCTTATACTAATGAAATGGGGCATTTCTGCCCCCAGATCTGACCAGACAAAGGAGGGAACACCATGGACGCAGGCAGTAACGGCACACCGGCGGGCCGAAGTAAACCGGGACCGGAGTCTGCCCTCCCTGGCGCTCCCGTTTCTTGAAAATACCGGCCCAATGTGTGTTTTTACTTCCTAATTGCGCAAATACTATGAGTTAGGAGGAAACACCATGGAAAATCAAGCCGTCATTCTGGAGAAGATGATCACCTCGCTCCTGAATGAAAAAAAGTACCCATCCCTGCGGGACATTTTAGTCACCATGAACCCCAGCGACATTGCCAGCGTTTTTGGCGAGCTGGAGCCAGACCGCATCCCCTTGCTGTTCCGCCTCCTACCTAAGGAGCAGGCGGCGGAAACCTTTGTGGAAATGGACCCGGAGGCCCAGGAGCTGCTGATTCAGGGCTTTTCCGACAGCGAGCTCAAGGAAGTGGTGGACGAACTGTACCTGGACGACGCCGTAGACCTGGTGGAGGAGATGCCTGCCAATGTGGTCCGTCGGATTCTGACCCAGGCTGACCCGGAAACGCGAAAATCCATCAACGAGCTCCTGCGTTACCCCGAAAACTCCGCTGGCTCCATGATGACCACAGAATACGTCACCCTGCGCCCCTCTATGACGGTGGAAGAGAGTATCCTCCGCATCCGCCGCACCGGCGTGGACAAAGAAACCATCTACACCTGCTACGTCACAGACAACCGGACCCTGCTGGGCCTTGTAACTGTAAAAGACCTGCTTCTGGCAGAGGACGACGAGACACCCATCCGAGCCATCATGCAGACCCATGTGATCTCCGTTTCCACCCTGGCAGATCAGGAAGAGGTGGCCCGAATGTTCGCCAAATACAACTTCCTGGCCCTTCCCGTGGTGGACAACGAAAACCGCATGGTGGGCATTGTCACCTTTGACGACGCCATGGACGTTATGGAGGAGGAGGCCACCGAGGACATTGAGATCATGGGCGGCATGTCCCCCTCGGAAAAGACTTACAGCCGGGCCACTACCTGGGACCTGTTCAAGCAGCGCATCCCCTGGCTGCTCCTGCTGATGGTCTCCGCCACCTTCACCGGCATGATCATCACTGGTTTTGAAAATGCCCTGGCTGCCCAGGTGGCCCTCACCGCTTTCATTCCCATGCTCATGGACACCGGCGGCAACTCCGGCTCCCAGTCCTCCGTGACCGTCATTCGGGCCCTGTCCCTGGGAGAATTGGAGTTCCGGGACCTGCCTCAAGTGATCTGGAAGGAAATTCGGACCGCCGTATGCTGTGGTACCGTGCTGGCTGCCGCCTGCTTTTGCAAAATTCTGCTGGTGGACCGTCTGCTCATGGGAAACAGCAGCATCACCGTTGCCGTGGCCCTAGTAGTTTGCCTGACCATGGCCATTACCGTGCTCCTGGCCAAAACTGTAGGCTGTATTCTGCCCATGTCCGCCAAGCGTCTGGGCTTTGATCCTGCCGTCATGGCCAGCCCCTTCATCACCACCATTGTGGACGCCCTGTCCCTGCTGGTGTACTTTGGCATTGCCAAGGCCTTACTGGGTGTGTAATTCGCCACATATACCGCCGGGAGTGTTTCAAACCTTTGTTTTGAGACACCCCCGGCGTTTTTCGAATCCCCCGGTTTGGAAATGGATTTGAAGGAACGTAAACAAAGCGTGTCTTCTCTCCCCCCCCACAGCAAATCATCACGTGGTTTTGGGAATGCTCTGCCAGCTCATAAGCAAAATTCACAAAATTAACTCAAAAAAAGTGGCAATTCTCCTCACATAGCTGCAGTCACACCTCTTGACCCCTCCCCCTTCCTGTGATACTATTTCTCTACCCAGTATGTGGGCCATTCTCTCCCCAGACCGGCCCTAAGAACCGGGTGGGAGATTCTTCGGAGCGGTTCTGTTATGAGACCTGGTAAAAAAATACTCACCTATGTGGTGATCTTTCTCACCGCCTGGCTGTCTGCACTTTCTTATATCCTATTTGTCTTCCCCAACAACTTCGCCCCCGCTGGCATCAACGGCCTGTGCACCATGATACAATACGCCTTGGGTATCCGGGTCAGTATCATGAATCTCCTGGTCAACCTTCCTTTGGCACTCCTGGTTTACAAGATTGTCAGCCGGCCTGTGGCCATTCGCTCTATGATCTATAGTGCGTCTTTTTCCCTGGCCTTGGCAGTTTTGGAGCATGTGCCCCTGGAACAATTTGCCTACGCCACAGAAAACGGAACCAGCACCATCCTGGGCCCTTTGGTAGCAGGTATCATCAACGGATTCTGCTATAGCGTGGTGCTCCGAAGCGGCTCCAATACCGGCGGGCTTGACTATGTGGCAGCCCTGATTCACTCCAAGCTACCGGAATTCCACTTCCTCACCCTCACCTTCCTGATGAACTGCGTGGTGGCAGGTATCTCCTACTTTGTCTATGGTTACCAGATCGAGCCCGTCATCCTGTGCATCCTGTACTGCTTCCTCAGCAGCAACGTATCCGATCGCATTTTGCGCAGCGGAAAGGCCGCCATCAAGTTTGAGATCGTCACCCAACAGCCCGATGAAATTTCCCAGGAGCTGATTCACCGCCTGGGCCACAGCGCCACCCGTGTGGAGGGCAAGGGGATGTACTCGGGAGCTGCCACCTCCATTCTCCTGTGCGTGATCAACAAGGGGCAACTGGTGGAATTTGAAAACATCATTCACCGCTATCCGGGCACCTTTGCCTACCTCTCCCAGGTGAAGGAAGTTGTAGGCAACTTCAAACACATCAACAAGAACGGCCAGCAGGAGAACCGTCTGCTTGACGACGGCTCCGATGGTACGTTATAATAAGAAATATAAAAATCTTTGTTCGGAGGTAGATTCCTATGGCCCATTATTGCGCAGAACCGTCCCATACCTTCAGCGAATATCTGCTAATCCCCGGTTACACCAGCGAGGACTGCATCCCTGCCAACGTGTCCCTTCGGACCCCTTTGGTGAAATACCGGAAGGGCCAGGAGGAGCCTGCTATGAGTCTGAATATCCCCATGGTCTCAGCCATCATGCAGTCGGTTTCCAACGACACCATGGCCATTGCCCTGGCCCGGGAGGGCGGCCTCTCCTTTATCTATTGCTCCCAGTCCATTGAGAATGAGGCCGCCATGGTGGCCCGGGTGAAGGCCTTTAAGGCCGGCTTCGTGGTCTCCGCCTCCAATCTGACCCCGGAGGCCACCTTGCAGGACGTATTGAATCTGAAAGCCCAAAACGGCTTCTCCACCGTAGCCGTCACCGATGACGGCACCGCCACCGGCAAGCTGCTGGGCATTGTCACCAGCCGGGATTACCGGATCTCCCGGATGGACCCCAGTGAGAAGGTCTCCTCCTTCATGACCCCCCGGGAAAAGCTGGTGACCGCCCCGGCCGAAACCATCTTAAAAGAGGCCAACGACATCATCTGGGCCAATAAGCTGAACTCCCTGCCCATTGTGGACGCCAATGGCCACCTCCTGTACTTCGTCTTCCGGAAGGACTACTCCTCCCACAAGGACAACCCCCTGGAGCTCCTGGACAGCCACAAGCGGTATCTGGTAGGCGCTGGCATCAACTCCCGGGACTATGCCCAGCGGGTGCCCGCCTTGGTGGAGGCCGGGGCCGATGTACTGTGCATTGACTCCTCCGAGGGCTTTACCTGCTGGCAGAAAAAAACCATCGACTGGATTCGCAGCCAGTACGGCGACGCCGTGAAAGTCGGCGCCGGTAATGTGGTGGACCGGGAGGGCTTCCTGTTCCTGGCCGAAGCCGGAGCTGACTTTGTCAAGGTGGGCATCGGCGGCGGCTCCATCTGCATCACCCGGGAGACCAAGGGCATCGGACGGGGACAAGCTACCGCCCTCATTGAAGTCGCCGCTGCTCGGGATGAATACTTTGAGAAGACCGGCATCTACGTGCCCATCTGCTCTGACGGCGGCATTGTCCATGACTACCACATGACCCTGGCGCTGGCCATGGGTGCGGACTTCCTCATGCTGGGCCGGTATTTTGCCCGGTTTGACGAGAGCCCCACCAACAAGCTTATGATCAACGGCTCCTACGTGAAGGAATACTGGGGTGAAGGCTCCAACCGGGCCCGGAACTGGCAGCGCTATGACTTGGGTGGTGCCTCCAAGCTGAGCTTCGAGGAAGGCGTAGACTCCTATGTCACTTATGCCGGCCCCCTCCACGACAACGTAGAGGCCAGTCTCTACAAGGTCAAGAGCACCATGTGCAACTGCGGCGTCACCACCATTCCGGATCTCCAGCGGGACGCCAAACTGACCCTGGTCTCCGCCACCTCCATTGTGGAGGGCGGCTACCACGACGTCCAGCTCCGCTCTACCAGCTCCAAAGTATAACTGTACGGGACTGCCTCCACCGGCCTAAAAAGCCTGAAGGCAGTCCCGTTTCGTCTCTTTGTCACACGGTCTGTTTTTGGGGAAATGAAATGCAAGTCATGTTGTATTTTCTGCAAAATTTGCAATGAATTGCAAGCTTTTGCTGGCACAACACATTTCCCACACAAGAAGCTGCCTCCCTGGCTATGCCGGCCATCAGGAGGCAGCTCTTTTTGCCTGAAATTGAGAAAGTCTCAGAAGGTTTGCAGAGAAACCAGCTCATCAGGAAGAACTTCTGTCCCATCCTGCCGGGCGCGGAGGAAGGAAACCGTTCCGGTCGCCTCCCGGTACAGATACAGCCAGTACCCTTCCTCCACCTGGTAGCCACCCAGGAGCCGTCCTTCAAGGCCACCCAGTGTCACCATCCGGTCCAGTTCCGCCGTATCCATGGCCCGGTCCGAGTATTCCGCCACGGGTATGCCGTGATCTCCCTCCTGGTACTCCCAGGGAGCTTGGGCGCCGTCCCGCCTCAGATGCACACCGAGAACTGCGTGCTCCGTATCCTGCAGGAAGGTCTTTTCGTGGTCATAGGTGGCGCGGTACGTGACGGCAAAGGAAATCCGGCTGGCATAGTAGTCTCTCTCCGCCCAACCAGGCGTTGGCGCGCCGGACATCTCGCTGCGGATATTCCAGTCTGTCAGCATGGGGTCAAAGGCAATGCGCTCCACCTCGAAGGTCAGCACCCCGGTTTCCTGGGCAAATCCCGCTACGATGGACTCTACCAGCTCCCTGGCATCAGCTAACTCCTCTGCTGTAAAGGGATAAACAGAGATTTGATCTTGCCCACGGCGCACCTGGAAATCAGCGGGAAGCGCTTCCGTAGCGATTTCGGGCTCTGTCCAAACCGCTTCCGAAGGTGTGACCTCCGGTACCGGCCCATGGGGCAGATTGGAGACAAACTGGTAGCTGCCCTCTGCCGGGCGAAGTGTCAAAGTCCACAGCATATGGGCGTCCTGGGCCATAGGGAAGCGGTACCGGAGCTGCACCGTGCCATCCTCTTGCCGCAGGCCGGACTCCAATTCCGGACAGGTGAACAGGAGGGCATCCCCATGCACCAGATAATAGCAGCCCGTAGACTCCAAATAGTACCCCTCACGGTCAAGGTCTGAGGGAAGCTGCTCCAAGCCCAGACCGGTATACTTCTGCAGCAGCCCATCCATCTGCGCCGGGTCCAGCTTCACCACAGAGGACTGGGGATCTGCCCCCAGGGCTATCAGCTGGTCCAGCTCCCTTTGGTCCATCTGGTATGTGCCGCTGCTGCCATCATAGAACAGGACGCTCAAGTCCAGCTCTTCCGGGCAGCTGAAGCTTTGACAGAGGAAATGGTTGGCAAATCCCTGCTCAAAGGGGGGCATCCCGTCTGCCACGGGCGTTTCCGGTCCGTAGAAGAAGGAATTGCGGAACCAATTTAGCTCCTCCTGGGTCAGCTCTGTCTCCTCACCGGCCGCTTCCACCGGCCCGGCAAACAGGATCATGCCCAAGATCAGGCTGAGGACCAGCGCCGCCACCGTGACGGCAGCCAGAGGCTTCTTATACCGCAGCACCTTGGTGATCCGATCCTTGGTGGTATTTTCGCTGAATGCAATGGGATTGGGGACCACCAGATGCTGCTTCTTGGCCAAGGCCAAGAGAGATTCGCTGTAGTCCGCGCGGACGCTGGGACCCAAAGCCTTCAGAACCCGCTCATCACAGGCCATCTCCAAATCCTGCTGGAACTGCCGGTACAGCAGCCAAACCACAGGATTAAACCAGTGGACGGACAGCACCACATAGGACATCAGCTTCCAAATGTGATCTCTGTGCTGCAAATGGGCCCGCTCGTGGGCGATGGTGTGACGCTGCTGCATCTCCGTAAGGCCTACAGGCAGGTAGATCCGGGGGTGCAGAAAACCCACTACGCAGGGAGACGGGATGGTGTCCACCTCATAGATTTCATCGGACAGCCGCATGGCAAACTGCAGCCGCCTCCGAAACAGGAAGTAAGAGCCAAAGCCCCACAGAACCAGCGCTCCGGCCCCCACTGCCCAAAGCACAGTGAGTGCCGGGCCCCAGGCTTGTTCCGCCGTCTGGGCCGGGGTGATGTCCCCGGATTTTGCCTCATAATAATAGGCAGTTACTTGCTGCCCTTCCGAGGTCATGACCGTTTGCACCGGCGCACCGGCAGCCAAAGCCCGGTCATACTCCGGCGTCCCCTGAACTGCAGTCTGGTAGTTGCCGGTGTAGCTGCTCTTGAAGTCGATCCGGGGCGGCTGGGGCGCTGCGTTCATCACACTGAGGCTGGAGCTGAGAGCCACCGGACACAGCAGCCGCAAGGCGGCTATGGCCCAGAGCATCAGGGCCACACCCTTGGGCGCCCGGAGGTGGTTCAGCGCCCGGCTCACTGCCAAAGCCGCCAGCCCCACCAGAGCCCCGTAAAGGCTCATGCGCAGAATTGTATCCAGAATTCCCGTCATATCAGCTCTCTCCCTTCCTGCTTTCGTCTATCAGACGTTGGATGGCGTCCACCTCCTGCTTGGACAGGCGGCGATTCCGCGTAAAGGTGGCAATCAACGCAGGCAACGAGCCACCGAAGGTCTCCTCCACAAACCGCTCGCTGCGGGCTGCCTGGAACTCCGACCGCGTAACCAGAACGGTAACAAGACCATCCTGCAGCTGGAACAGCCCCCGGACGCACAGACGCTTCAGCATGGTATACGTAGTGGTCCGCTTCCAGCCAAAGGCCGCGTCGCACCGCTTGATCAGCTCCCCAGTGGTAATGGGGGCGGCCTCCCAAATCATCTCTGCAAACCGGGTCTCCATGGTACCCAACACATATTCCTCCATAAGTAGCTCTCCTCCTTTTGGCCTTATCTGTCTACCTCTATTAGACACCTACAGTCTAACACAGTTAGACAGCCTTGTCAATAGAAATCTGGAAATTTTTTCTTTACTACACCTGTTCAAAATTCCGCTACCAAGGGGCTTCCATTTTGGAAAAATGCGGTATATAATAGGAGGAAATTTCCGGGCATTCGTTGCCCTCAGGAGGTAATTCCATGACGACTGAAATGCATCCACTGACTTTAGCCCCTGCCCGCCGGGCAGAGCTGGTCTCTGGCTTCCAGGCAGCCTTTTCCGCCCGGCCGGACCGGTTTTTCTCCGCTCCCGGGCGAACGGAAATTGGCGGCAACCATACCGACCACCAGCGAGGCCGTGTCCTGGCCGCTGCCGTCAACCTGGATACCGTGGCTGCCGTTCGGACCAATGGATCGCGCCAAATTCGTATACAGTCTGCAGGATATCCCCTGTGCACAGTGGATCTGGACCGGCTGGAGCCAGACCCCAGGGAGATCAACACCACCGCCGCTCTCGTCCGGGGCGTTGCCGCCCGTTTTGTCCAACTGGGTTGCCCGGTAGCCGGGTTTGATGCCTATGTCACCTCCACGGTGCTGCCTGGCTCTGGCCTGTCCTCCTCCGCTGCCTTCGAAGTGCTCCTGGGTACCGTCCTCAACTGCCTCTTCTTTGAGAGGAAGCTCACCGCTCCGGAAATCGCCATGGCAGGGCAGTATGGGGAGAATGTATTTTTCGGAAAGCCCAGCGGCCTCATGGACCAGATGGCCTGCGCCGTGGGGAACCTGGTGGCCATTGACTTCCTGGACCCGGGTAAACCGGCCATTCACCCAGTGGCTTTTGACTTCGCTGCCTGTGGCCACGCTCTGTGCATTGTGGATTCCCGGGCCAGCCACGCTGACCTCACCGACGAATATACCGCCATCACCCGCGAACTAAAAGCCCTGTGCAGCTACTTCGGCAAGGACGTGCTGAGCCAGGTGCCCGAATCGGAATTTTACGCTGCCATTCCCGCCTTACGCCCCCTGTATGGGGACCGGGCAGTTCTGCGGGCCGTTCACTTCTACCAGGAGGATAAGCGGGTGCCCGAGCAGGTGGCCGCACTGGAGGCCGGAGATTTTGACCAGTTCTTACACCTGGTGAAGCAGTCCGGCTACTCCTCCTACATGTACCTGCAAAATATCATTCCCACAGGAGCCGTAGCCCACCAGGACATGGGCGTTGCTCTGGCCCTGTGCGAGCACTATTTGGCCGGCCGGGGTGCATACCGGGTTCACGGCGGAGGCTTTGCCGGAACGGTTCAGGCCTTTGTACCCCTGGACCGGCTGGAGTCCTTCCAGTCCGGCATTGACGATGCCCTGGGGCAGGGTGCCTGTCATATCCTGTCCATCCGTCCCTGGGGTGGTGTGGAAATTCTGGAGGCTTGACATATGAAAATAGAAACATACATCGATGCGCTGATCTCCTATGCCACAATGCGAGAACTGATCCGGCCAGAGGATCACGACGTTGCGGTCAACAAGCTTTTGGAAATTCTCCAGCTGGATGACTATACCCCTTCTGATGAGCAGCTGCCAGGGGAGCTGGAGGAAATTTTGATGGGCCTGCTGGACTACGCCTGTAGCCGGGGCCTGTGTCAGGACAATGTAACCGCTCGGGATCTCTTCGACACCAAGCTGATGGGTGCGCTCACCCCCTTTCCCCGGGAGGTTCATGCCGCCTTCCGGGCCCGGTACGCTCAGGACCCAGCGGCTGCCACCGACTGGTACTACCAGCTGTGTCAAAACACGGATTACATTCGCCGCTACCGGATTGCCAAGGACATGCGCTGGACCTACCGGAGCCCCTATGGAGACCTGGATGTCACCATCAACCTGTCAAAACCCGAAAAAGACCCCCGAGCCATTGCCGCCGCCAAACTGGCCCCTCAGAGCGGTTACCCCAAATGCGCCCTGTGCGCGGAAAATGCAGGCTATGCCGGCCGGATGAATCACCCTGCCCGGCAGAATCACCGCCCCGTTCCCCTTCGGCTCCAGGGCGAGAATTGGTTTTTCCAGTATTCCCCCTATGTGTATTATAACGAGCACTGCATCGTCTTCAACGCCCGGCACACCCCCATGGTGATTGACCGCTCCGCCTTTGCCAAGCTCCTGGAATTCGTGGAGCAGTTCCCCCATTACTTCCTGGGCAGCAACGCAGACCTGCCCATTGTAGGCGGCTCTATCCTCAGCCACGAGCATTTCCAGGGTGGCCGGTACGAATTTGCTATGGCCAAGGCCCCCATGGAGCGGCGCCTGTCCTTCCCGGACTTCCCCCAGGTGGCAGCTGGCATTGTCAAATGGCCCATGTCCGTCCTGCGCCTGCAAAGCGCCGAGCCGGAACCGCTCATTGCATTGGCCGACCGGATTCTCGCCGCTTGGCGAGGCTATACCGACGAGAAGGCCTTCCTCTTTGCCGAAACGGACGGAGAGCCCCACAACGCCATCACCCCCATTGCCCGCAAACGGGGGGAGCTTCTGGAGCTGGATCTGGTCTTGCGGAACAACATCACCACGGAGGAGTTTCCCCTGGGCGTGTTCCATCCCCACCCGGAGCTGCACCATATTAAAAAAGAGAACATCGGCCTCATCGAAGTCATGGGGCTGGCGGTGCTGCCCTCCCGGCTGAAGACAGAGCTGGCTGGCTTAGAGCAGGCCATTGTCAAGCGCCGGGACATCCGCACCGATGTCACCCTGGCAAAACACGCCGACTGGGTGGATGGTCTGAAACAGCAGTACGTATTCACCCCCGCCACCACCAGGAAAATCCTCCTGCGGGAAACCGGCAAGGTCTTCTCCCGGGTCCTGGAGGATGCCGGTGTCTTCAAACGTACCCCAGAGGGCCAGGCAGCCTTCCTGCGCTTCCTGACCTCTGCCGGCGGTACACAGTAAACACGCAAACGCCTGCCAAGTAAAACGCCAAGCCAATCACGGAGCCTGCATGGTATGGGGACAGTCCCCATGCCATGCAGGCTCCGTCTTTCGTCCCAAGGCATCGTTCAATACCGTCCAACCGGCGGTTTGACGTCCTCCGGCAGCGGGCACCGGTAACGCTCCCCATGTTGGGCCGCTCGCTCCCCCTCTGCCCGCTGCAGCAGGTCCGGCCGCTGCAGCAGGCGCAAGGCACTGAGCGTCAGCGCCTCGGCAGCTGTGCCCATCCCTTTCAGTCCAATGGGAGAGCAGGAAAATGCCGTATTCTGCCAGGAATGCCCCACATTCCCCAAGCAGGCTGTCGCCACCGTGAGCATAACCGTTGGGACCGCACAGGCCGCGTCTCCCACATCGGTAGATCCGGAGACACATCCGCACTCCTTGGCGTCAAAGGGGTGAACTCTGCTGTCCAGCGGCTGCCGCTCCCAATTCGCCAGCTCCTCCCCTGTGAGAAACGGCTCCAAGGCTCTGGCCATTTCCCGGCGGGTCGGTTCCGGGTATGTCTGCAAAAATTGCGCCGCCAGCCGGTAGTCCGCTTCCGTCCATACCGGCGCTCCAATTTCCCAGAGGCATTGGTCCACCACCTCCGCCAGCGTCCTGTTGGGTACGTAATCAGAAAACGCCATGGTGATCTCCCAACGCATCTGGGTCTGTGTCATCAGCGCCGCACCCTGGGCAACGTTCACCACACGCTCAAACAGCTCCTGCACCTGGTCCACAGTTGGAGCCCGTACCTCGTATTTGATCACAGCGTGAGCCGGTACCACATTGGGCGCCGTACCCCCGGCATCGGCGTAGGCGTAGTGAACCCGCGCCTCATCCGGCATATGCTCCCGCAAATAATTGACCCCCACATTCATCAGCTCCGCTGCATCCAGGGCCGAGCGTCCCAAATGGGGCGCGCCACCGGCATGGGCCGCCACGCCGTCAAAGGTAAAGTTGCCCCCCATAATGGCCACATTTCTCTTGGCCGGCACCTGATTCCATGTGCCCGGATGCCAGGTCAGGGCAAAGTCTATGCCGTCAAAGCACCCTGCTCTGGCCATAAACTGTTTGGAGCCGGCGCCTTCCTCCGCCGGGCAGCCGAAGAAAACCACACTGCCGTCCAATCCCTCCTGAACCAGGCAATCCCGAATGGCCATAGCAGCGGCAAAGCAGCCTGCGCCCAAAAGATTGTGCCCACAGCCGTGGCCCGCTCCCCCTGGCGTCACAGCCTCCCGCTCCGGCCAGGCCGCCCGCTGGCTCAGACCATCCAGGGCATCAAACTCCGCCAGCAGTCCCACCACCGGCGTTCCGGTTCCGTTGCGGAACACGGCGGTAAAGCAAGTGGGGATACCTGCCACATGAGTTTCAACGGAAAATCCCTCCCGCTCCAGAGCCCCGCAAAGCGCTGCGGCGGATTTCGTCTCACAGTAGGGGAGCTCCGCATAGGACCAGATATCCCGGGCCAGAGCTTCTGCCGTCGCCTTCCAACGGCCCACAGCCTGCCTGGCCATTTCTACGTCTGTCATAAATCTTCCTCCCTATAAGACCTTGCTGAAAAATGCAGCCGTCCGTTGATTTTTGGGGGCAGCAAACACCTCTTCCGGCGTTCCCTCTTCCTGGACCGTTCCGCCGTCCAAAAACACCACCCGGTCCGACAGTCTGCGGGCAAATGCCATCTCGTGGGTCACAAGCACAATGGTCATCCCGCCTTTTGCCAAGTCTTCCATGACATGCAGCACTTCCTTTACCATTTCCGGATCCAAGGCGGAGGTGGGTTCGTCAAACAGCATGACCTCCGGTTCCATGGCCATAGCCCGGACAATGGCCAGCCTCTGCTTTTGGCCCCCGGACAGCTTGCGGGGATATTCCCCCGCTTTTTCTGCAAGACCAACCCGCCTCAGCAACGCCATAGCCTCTCGCTCCGCCCGGTCCTTGGGAACCTTTTTTTCCAAAATGGGCGCCAGCGTAATGTTCTCCAACACAGCCATGTTGGGAAATACATTAAAATTTTGAAAAATCATTCCGATTTTTTGTCGATACCGGCAAATCTCCAACCTTTTACCTTGGATTTCCTGTTGGTGAAAAAAGACTTTACCGGAGGTGGGGCGCTCCAGCCAGTTGAGACACCGCAGAAACGTGCTTTTCCCACTGCCCGACGGCCCGATGACCGACACGATTTCCTGGCGGAAAACGGAAATCGACACGCCCCGAAGAACCTCCAGGCTTCCAAAGCGTTTACACAGGCCCTCCGTACGCAGAATCTCCTCAGCCATAGACCATCAGCCTCCGTTCCACTCGCTTCACCAGTCTGGACAGGACCACATTCATCAGGAAATAGATCGCGCCCACAATGGCCAGGGGCTGCAACGCCAAAAAAGTGGCCGCCTGTACCGTCTTATAGCTGGTCATGAGCTCTCCCACAAAGAATACCGACGCCAGAGACGTCTCCTTCACCATTTGAATAAACTGGTTTCCCAGGGCCGGTAAAATGTTTCTCACCGCCTGGGGCAAGATCACCCGCGCCAGCACATGGGCCTCCGACAGTCCAACGCTTCGGGCTGCTTCCCACTGCCCGGCATCCACCGCGCCGACCCCGGCCCGGATGATCTCTGCAATATAAGACGAGCTGTTTACCACCAAAGCGATGAGAATGCACGCAAAATCAGACAGCGCAACCGGAAACAGCTTTGGCAAACCGATCCAAAAGAAATACAGCTGGAGCAAAATCGGTGTGCCCCTCAGAATCTCGGTATACGTCTGGGCCAGTGCATGGGCTGGGCGAAACCGGCTCATTTGCAACAGCGCTACCAGGATCCCCAAAGCCGTTCCCAACGCCACAGTGGCTGCCGCCAGATACAAGGTCCCTCCCAGGCCCTTTAAAAATTCTCCTCCGTAGCTCCCCAGGAGCTTCCATATCTTTTCCATACCGCCGTCTCTACTCCAATCCCAGGCTTTCTGCATATTCCACCGCCGACTGATACCAGGCCTCCAACTGGCCTGCCTCTTGCAGCTCGTCAATGCAGCCGTTGACAAATTCGGTCAGGCTGTCCGCTCCCACCGGCATCCCCACACGGGTACCCTGCATGTCCGCATTCACCGGAAATGCAAAATCCGGTATTGCCAGGCCGCCATTGGCCTCTGCATACAGCTTCGCGGAACCGGTGCTGCAAATGCACACATCCGCCTTTCCCTCCGCAACCATCAGGTAGCCGTCTGTCATAGAACTCACCAGCTTAAATTCCCGGCAGCTCCCCACCTGCTCCCGGTACAGCGCCTCCTGCACCGAGCCGCTCTGGGTCACCACCACGGCGTCCTTCAGGGAATCTATGGAATCATACCGATTCTCTTCCCCTTGCCTCACCAGGAAGCCATAGTCGGCTTCTCCGAAATAATAGCCCTTGGACAGATTCATATTTTCCCCACGCTCCGGAGAATAGGCCAGAGCAGATATGGCCATATCGTATTTCCCCTCTGACATCCCCGCCAGCAATGCCGAAAATTCCAGAGGGACAATCCGCAGCTCCACACCCAGCTTTTGCGCCATGTATCTGGCCAGCTCCATGTCCATGCCCACGTACTGTGCATCCCCGGTTTTAGAGGGATCGATGAACTCAAAGGGAGCAAAATACGGCTCCGTACAGACCTCTATGTAGCCCCGCTCCTGTATCGCCTGCAGCCTGTCTTCCTTATGGTGCCGGGATGCTGCACACGCTGTGCAACAAAGGGTCAGGCACAAGCAGAGGAAAACAGATACGCCTCTGCGCAGGGGAAACGGGATGCGGGTCAAAATGTTCATGATGGTTTGCTCCTTTTCTTTACTTCGTTAGTCAGCTAATTCAAGCTGCACAAACATCATACCATTTGTCCGGGAATCTGTCAATACTTCTGCCAGAAAATTGGATAATTTGTGAAATCGCAACAGATGAAGGCATCTTGCTACCGCGAAAATATGGTAGTTATGTACAGTATTGGCGGCGCTGCAGACGCCGCCCTTTTGCTACCAGACAAACGAAAAAAACGCTCCCCACCGTGCAGAAGCTTGCATCATCAGAGATTGCAAGTCCGCACGATGGGGAGCACAAGATGACCTTCCGCACCAGCATAAATGGTCCGGGACGGTCTATGATTCAGGTTTCGTGCCGTCCCGTGATAGAAAATAAAACCCATTCGGCAATATTTGTGGCGTGATCAGCAATGCGTTCCAGGTATTTGGCAATCATCAGCAGATCCAGGTAATATTCTCCCTGGGTGCTGTCCTTGGCAATGAAGTCAATGAGCCGCGTTTTGGTCACCACGAACAGTTGATCCACCACGTCATCATCGCCGATGACCTTCCGGGCCAGGGCCTGGTCCCGCTCCACAAAGCTCCGGACGGCCTCCTTCACCATAGAGATGGCGGCAGTGGCCATGGTGTGCAGGGTTTCATTGGTCTGCTCGTGCCGCCCCTGGATGAACTGGGCAATCTCCGCAATGTCCGTAGCCTGATCCCCAATGCGTTCCATGTCGGAGATCATTTTCAGGGCGGAGGAGATGGTCCGCAGATCCCGGGCCACCGGCTGCTGTTGCAAAAGCAGCTTCAGGCACAGATGCTCAATGGACCGCTCCATTTCATCAATTTTGCTGTCGTCTGCTATGGCGGCCTTTGCCATGTCCCCGTCGCCCTTGGTGGCCGCATCCACTGCTGCAGCGATCGCAGTCTCGCACAGGCCCCCCATGGTAATGAGATCCGCGTGCAGCTGTTCCAGCTGCTGGTCAAAGCGATTGCGCATCATCCAAACCTCCCTGTGATGTAGTCTTCGGTTCGTTTATCCCGAGGCATAGAGAACAGGGACTCCGTAGCCCCAAACTCCACCATCTCCCCCAGAAGGAAGAAAGCGGTACGGTCGGAAATCCGGACCGCCTGCTGCATATTGTGGGTGACAATCACAATGGTGAACTGTTTTTTCAGCTCTGCCGCCAGGTCCTCAATTTTGGCTGTAGAGATGGGGTCCAGAGCAGATGTAGGCTCATCCATCAGCAGCACCTCCGGCTCCACCGCCAATGCTCGGGCAATGCACAGCCGCTGCTGCTGACCGCCGGAAAGCCCCAGTGCGCTTTTTTTCAACCGGTCCTTCAGCTCCTCCCAAATGGCAGCCTGGCGCAAGGACCGCTCCACGATCTCGTCCAGCATGGCCTTTTTCCGCACGCCGTGGGTCCTAGGACCGTAGGCGATGTTGTCATAGACGCTCATAGGAAAGGGATTGGGCTTCTGGAACACCATCCCCACCCGGCGGCGCAGCGCATTCACATTGACGCTCCCGTAAACGTCCTCCCCATCCAGGAGCACCTGCCCCTCAATGCGGCAGCCCTCCACCAGGTCATTCATCCGGTTCAAGGTCTTCAGCAGGGTGGATTTTCCACAGCCGGAGGGCCCAATGAAGGCCGTAATTTCCTTTTCCGGCATGGAGATGCTCACATGCTTCAGGGCCTGAAAATCACCGTAAAACAGGTTCAAGTCCTTGACTTCCATCTTTGCCCGCCCCAGGGGGCGGTTATTTACAGTTTGTTCCATGTTCATTCCTCCCTGGTCTTCATGCTTCGCCCTTCCCCCGGGTCAGCCGTTTCGCCGCCAGGGCAGACAGGGCATTGATGCCAATGACCAGAACCAGCAGCACCACTGCCGTGGCGCGGGCCTGGTCCACATACAGTCCCTCCGTCATCAGGTTATACATGTGGACCGACAGGGTCCGGGTGGACTGGAATAAGGGCGCAAACAAATCCTTCCAAAAAGCGCCGGTCTTTCCAATGGCCAGATTGGCCGTGCCGGAGCCGGAGGTAAAGATCAGGGCGGCGCTCTCTCCCACAATCCGTCCCACGCCTAAAATCACACCGGCCAAAATCCCGGGCATAGCCGAAGGCAGGATAACCCGGAAAACCGTCCGCAGCCGCCCCGCGCCCAAGCCAAAGGACCCCTCCCGGAAGGAATCCGGCACAGACAAAAGGGCCTCCTCCGTGGTCCGCAAAATGAGGGGCAAAATCATAATGGCCAGGGTCATGGAACCGGCCAGCATGGAAAAGCTCCAATGACAGGCAACATTGAAAAATACATAGCCGAACAGCCCATAAACAATGGAGGGAATCCCGGAAAGGGTCTCGGCGGTCAGACGGACCAGCTTTACCAGCTTGTTGTCCCGTTTGGCATACTCCGCCAGGTAAATGGCTGCACAGACGCCAATGGGTACCGCCACCAGGAGGGTGAGCAGCGTCATGCAGACGGTGTTGACCAGGGCCGGCATCATAGACTGGTTTTGGGTGGTGTATTTCCAGGCAAACAGGTCCCAGCTTAAATGGGGTACGCCGGTCACCAAAATATATCCAATCAAGATGACCACGGTCAGCACCGCCAGAGCCGCCGCCAGCCGCACCAGGGCTGTCAAAATCCAGGAAATCACATACTGCTGCCTGGAGGAAGCCATGATTTCCGCCGCCGTCCGCTTCCTCTTTTCAGAAAGATCCGGGTTTTTCTCCGACATGGCCTTCATCTCTGATCCCTCCGTTTCAAAAGTGAGAAGCAAGTGTTGATGATGAGGATAAATACAAACAGCACCACACCCGTAGCAATCAGGGCCCGGCGGTGGAGCCCGGAGGCGTAGCCCATCTCCAAAACCACGTTGGCCGTCATGGTCCGCAGACCTTCCAGAAGGCCCCTGGGCATAATGGGCTGGTTACCGGCAATCATAATGACCGCCATGGTCTCCCCAATGGCCCGGCCCACGCCCAAAATGACGCCGGACATCACGCCGGAGGTCGCCGCAGGCAGCTGGGCAAAGAACACACTCCGCTCATGGGTGGCGCCCAGGGCCAGGGAGCCTTCATAATAGCTCTCCGGCACCGCCCGAATGGAGGTCTCCGCCACTCCAATGATGGTGGGCAAAATCATCATTCCCAGCAGCAGGGACGCCGTCAGCAGACCCTTGCCAGAGGAGCCGGTGAGCTTCTGCACCATGGGCACGATCACCACCAGCCCAAAGAAACCATATACAATGGAAGGAATTCCAGCCATCAGGTCCACTGCAGGTTTTACCACCCGGTACAGCCCCTTGGGGCAAAAGCGGGCCAGATAGACGGCCGTTAAGAGGCCGATGGGCACCCCAATGAGGATGGCGCCGGCTGTGACATAAATGCTACCCACAATCATGGGAAAAATGCCGTAGAGGTCCTTAGAAGGCTTCCAAACCTTCCCGAAGAAGTTCCCCAAGCCAATCTCCCCTATGGTGGGAATGCCGTTGCCCAACAAGTACGCGCATATGAGCGCCACCGCCGCAATGGACACGCAGGCGGTCAGCAGGAACACCACGTGCATGACCTGCTCCTTGTTGAAAACGGACAGCAATCTGGATCGTTGACGCATAACCTATCCTTTCTCGGCGCAAAACGCCCCGCCGCAAGTGACCGCGACGGGGCTGGTACGGATGTTAGCCCAGTTCGGACCAGTTGGTGGTGTTGCCCAGGAAGATGTTCCGGATCTGCTCTGTGGTGAGGCCGGTCACCGGGTTGGCCTCATTGACGATGACGGCAATGCCGTCCATGGCAATTTTCACCGGGGTCAGTCCTTCCGCCAGCTCTTCCTCTTTCAAGTCCCGGGAGCTCATGCCAATCTCGCAGGAGCCGTCCATGGTGGCGGTGATGCCCGCACCGGAGCCGGTCTGCTGCACATCAATGGTCACGCCGGAGTTGAGATTCATATAAGCTTCCGCCAGCTCCATCATCACGGGGCCCACAGAGGTGGAGCCATTGATGGACAGGTTCCCGGTCAGGCCGGAGGCGGTGTAAGCCTCAGCATTTCCCTCCACGGCGATGTACTTCTCGCCCAGGATGGCTTGGCCGTCGGCGCTCAGAATGAACTTCACAAAGTCCTTTCCCAGGTCGGTAAGCTTCTCTTCCTTGTAGCAGATGTTGAAGGGGCGGGAGACGGTGTAAGAGCCGTTCTTCACATTTTCCACGGTTCCCTCGACACCGTCCACGGCCACAGCCTTCACGGTGCCGTCCAGGGAGCCCATGGAGATATAGCCAATGGCTGCCTGGTTACCGGCCACAGTCTGGGTGACCACGGCGGTGGAGTTGACCACCTCGGCAGTCTGCACCGTAGCGTCCACCTCATCGGCGTCCACCACGCCCATAATCTCCACAAATGCCCCCCGGGTTCCGGAACCCTCCTCCCGGGAGATGACGGTAATGGGGGCGTTCAGCCCATTGGCTTCCGAGGCGCCCTCTGATCCTGTGGGGCTCGTCGCCTGGTTCACCGTGGGAGCGGTAGTGGGCGTCGTCTCTGTCTCCGTAGTAGAACAACCGGCCATCAGGCCCAAGGTCATGACCCCGGACAGTGCCAGGGCAGCAATTTTCTTGTAAATACGCATATTCATTTCCTTTCTTTCTGGCAAGGGTAGTATTTCCCGATTTGCCTCTCGTTATCAGATTTCAGGGTACGGCCCCATTGTAAAACGCCCCGGTAAAATTCCCAAGCATGTTCCTGTAAAAGCTTCGTTAAATGCCCCTTTCCGGAGCCAAGCTCCCACCACATACAAAGGACCTGCCCTGTGGGGCAGGCAAATCGAGTGTGTTCCATGCGTCCTGTCTGTATCATCAACGTGACACCGCATCCGGAAATTTCAATCTCGATTGCCCCACCACATGGCAGGTCCTGTTTTGATAAATGGATTCTTTGCCAGACCAAGGGCAGCATGCAAAGCCATCTGCCTCATTCCAAAACTGCCCGCTCCGTCATCACACCGGCGTCCATCTCATGCAGGGTATCGCAGAGGATGCGGGTGTCATCCGGGTTGTGGGAAGCAATCAGGATGGTCTTGCCCTGCTCCTTCAGCTTCAGAAACAGCTCCCGCATCTCCGCCACGCCGCCCTTGTCCAGGCCGTTCATGGGTTCATCCAGAATCAGAAGCTCCGGGTCCTCCATCATGGCCTGGGCCAACCCCAGCCGCTGGCGCATGCCCAGGGAGTACTTTCCTACATGCTTTTTGCTGTCCGGGTCCAGGCCCACGGTGGCAATAGCCCACCGGATTCTCTCCCGGTCCACCTTGCCGGAGAGCTCCATGAGATAGCGCAAATTCTGATACCCGGAGCAGTTGGGCAGGAAGCCCGGCGTCTCAATTATGGCCCCCACCCCCTTAGGAACCCGCTTGCCGTCTCCCATGCGCTGCCCCAGAACCTCAATACTCCCCTCCGTCACCGGAAACAGGCCGCAAATACACTTAAACAATACGGTTTTCCCCGAGCCGTTTCGTCCGATGATGCCGTGAATCTTCCCTGTTTCAAAGCAAGCCGTCACGTGACTCACCGCCACAGTCTCCCGAAACCGCTTGGTCACATCCTGTATGACAATGGCATGTTCCATTTCCTCACTCCTTCTCCGTCTCCAAATTGCACCGGTGAATGGTTCCCACAATCAGAATCCCCAGCAGGACGCTGAGCCCAACGGTCACCCCCACTGCAAAGCCATAGGAGGGTAGCCCCTGGTTGGGCTGGCCCATAAGGCTGAGGTTCAGCCACGACAAGGGCGATATCCACAGCAGCTTCCGGGCAGCATACGGCGTATTCGCCGTGATCACAACCAAAAACGGCAGCAGCGCAAAGCTGGTCACAACCGCAAGCCCAATTCCCTTCTTCAGCCACAGGTTGCATAAAATCATGATTTCTCCCAGTAGGAAGCTAACCCCCACCATCATGCCAAACACCCAGGCCGTAGCCGCCAGGGGCGCTACATTTCGCATACATTCATACTCCAGTCCCCACACCCCATACTCTGGTGAAATACCGGAGGCGGCTACCGTAGTGAGGACCGGGCCCCAGTCCCATCCCCACTCCAGCCGAGGTAAAAGAAAGATCCAGGTCAGGACCCAGAGAAGCAGCGTAAACACCAGACAGGCAAGGAACAGATACAGCAGCTGCCCCGCCGCCCAGATTCGCTTACCCACCCGCTGGAGCACAAACTGCTGCTGGCGGCTGCGAAAGGGGGCGTCTGACAGCAGCAACACAAAGCCCAAATACACCGTGATAAAGGCCCCCGGTGTGCCAGGCAGGAGGGGGAAAATCCACGGCCGGATTGAGCGGTCCACATCCCGGCAGAAATCCACATAACCATGGGTCACATACCACAGGTACAGGGCCATGTACAGAAAAATGGCCAGGTACTTGGGGTTGATCCGCCATTGGAGCAAATTCAGCTTACAGCTGCGCAGCAGTTTCATTCCCCAGCCTCCTTCCTCAGCCGCCACAGGAACAGCCTGGCGCACAGCGCCGTCAGCGTCAAAAGATACACCGCCGACCACAGGAAGCTGAAGCTTGCGCTGCCTGCAATGGGCTGGTAGAAGAATACCGAATCGAGCCGGAACGCCGAAAGGCGGGGAATCAACAAGCTATGCAGCACCTGAGAGGTGTAAAACCCCAGCAGGGGGGCCAGCAGCGCCACATAGGAGTTGGAGAGAAAGGAGCTCACCGTCAGGGCAAACACCGCCGCCAGGGAGCCCGTCAGCCCCGCAATGGTAATCCGGACCAGGTAAAAGAGACCCACATGCCCCGCCGATGCAATGGCGTAGTACTGGTTGTTGTTCAGGGGATACCCAGGCAGTGTCTCCATACCCATGGCGTACAGGCCGGCTAAAAACAAAAACATGGCCGCCGCCACTGCCAGGAAAGCTGCCGCCCCCACGGAGAGGAGCTTGGCTAGGCCGTAGGCCCGAGCCCCCACCCGCTCCACCGCCTGAAGCTCAAACCCACTCTCCCGGTCCTGGAGGAAGCTCCAGGCATAGGGAAGAGCAGCAAGGGGCAGCAGCAAATCCGCCAAAACCTCTTGGTTGGATATTGCAAAATTAAACGCATATACAGCACTGCTTTTGGTCCACTCATTTGCGCTAAGCAGAGTGCCGGAACAGTTGAAAAGCTGCCAGAGCAGCAGCAGTCCCACCGTCAGGAGAAACCGCCCAGACACCAGAGCCCGGCGGAGGTCCACCGTCAAGGCCCGACCCAGGGCCTTCACCGGCCCCACCCGGCAGCTGCCTTGGCTAACAAAAAACACATGTTATCCACCCTCTTCCATCAGATCTCGTAGGGAACGGGTTTTGACCGTTCCGCCTCCCCGAAATTGGAACGGAAGCCCCTGGCCGGAGCCAGGGGCTATGAATTTGGCTTACGGAGTGCTTACGGCCACCACACACCAGAGCAACCGCCAGGAACTCCGCTGGAAACTCTAGCGGTGAGGTCTACGTACGTATTGTACGTCAAACTCCCCGTCTCGTAATAGAGATACACGGAGCCAGTGCCGGATACCGTTTCCATGTTGGTGATGCGCGTTCCGTTGGTCTTTTCGACGCACATGGTGATACTACCACCGTTGAAACCAGCGCTGTTCACGTTGGCCTGGGCATAATAGCCCGAGCTACTGCCCACATCGGACTTATAAGCCCGGTCATAGTCCACGGCAGCTGTGGAGCCAAAGATAAAGGAAAAATTTGCGGCGGCGGACCCGGCGTAGGCAATCAAGGCCATCATAGGCACCAGAACCAAGGCCAAGGTCAAGAGGGATACCACCTTGCGCCGAAGCTTCGGCGCGCGCTTTTGTTTCTGCATAAGATCAATTCTTTGTTTTTTGAAAATCTTCAGACCTACCCTGCAGTCCGGTAGGAAACTGACTACATTTCATCCCCCGTCATGGCGTCCACCCGGACAAAGCGGAGGGTATCGAAGGAGACCGTCTCTGTGGACGCTTGCCGGACGGTCACCTCCCACATGGGGCGTAGAAGCCAACGCGATCCATCCTGCCAGTATACATACACCAGCTCCACCCGCTCAATCGTCCGCTTCTGGGTAGCCAGGATGTTCACGAATTTATTCTTGGCCACTTCCAAAGCCTCCCCGGCAGAAATGAACTGCTCCGGCTCCTCCACCACCTGGACAAAGGTCACCGGGTAAATGACCTCCAGGTCAATAATCCCGTCCTTTGTATACCAAACTACAATGCTATTGGGACAGTAGGACACGGTGCTGCTCTTTTCTCCCCGGCAGGCCAGAGGGATTCCGTCTGCGGCGCAAAAGAATTCAAACATGTAGCAATCGTCCTCTTCTGCCCAGTCGTCTCTCTGGGGATATTGCACGGTGCGCCCCTTGACTTCATGCGTCCATTTTTCGCTCTGGAGCTCCTCTCCTGCCTGGGCCATCCGTTCGTGGCTCACATACAGGGTCCGGTTTAAATACAGCTCCCCCAAGTGCAGAGTTGCCAGAGCCTCCCGAACCTCTGTCTCCGCCTCCTGCGCAGTCGCAAAGGACAAATCCTCCGGCTCTGTAAATAAATATGTAATCAGATGCTCCCCATTCTCTTCATACATCAGTTGTGTGGAATAAATGGGATACGCGTTATATTGCTCATAATGTTCCTGATTGACGTAGCTAAAAATACTGGGGTACAGTCCTTCCTCACTGGACCCCTGGCCAAAGGTACTCCCACTGCGGCAGGTCCCCGCATAGACCATTTCGTTACCCTGCAGCCCGTCTTGCGTAACCTCAGAAACGGCGTCTCCATTCCAGGCCAGGAAGTCATCAATTTCTTCTTTGGTAAAAACCTTCATCTCCCCCAGATAGACCTTCGGCTTTGCGCCGCTGGCCGTGCCCTTTACCTCCGCATCAATGAGCAAATCCTCCTGAACCTCCTCGTAGAAGTGGGTGGGGTCCGTCTGGGGGACGGAGGCCGTCTCTGTTTGCTCTCTCTGTTCCGTCCCCGTCTGTTCGGAGCCTTCCCGGCGTGTCCCCTCCGTTGCTCCCGGTCTCTGGCAGGCAACCAAAGAGGCAGCCAGGATCAGACACAGAAGCAGGGCCGCCGCTTGCTTTCGTACGTTCACACAAAGCGCTCCTTTCTCTGCGACATTTGCACGGGATGTAAGATTTCCTCATGCTTTCTGGCATCACCGCGTGAATTTTTCTCTTCGCAAGTTGGTTTGTTCCAAAGCAATTGATTTGTCTGCGGGCTGAATTTGGCATCCGAGGGAATCCGTTTTCCTCTGTGAAATACACGCCCCTTATTTTTTAATAATATTAGCATATCTGCCAAAACTTGTCAAGCACATCTTCCAAAAAAGTAAACCATCCAAATGATTTTCCAATTTCTGGAAATTTGGGTCTGCAGCGTCCATGCTACATGCACGCAACTCCTAAGATATTTTTGTAAAACCCAGCTTAAAATCATGTGCACCGTCTGCCTGCTGCCAAGTAGACCTGCTGCAAACTTGGCCGGGCGTAGCCCCACAGGAAGCGCCCGTATCCCCAAAAGCGCCTAGGAGGCTCCCCTCTGCCGCCTTTGCAGCAGGTCCGGTTCTTACTTACGCCTCAGTGTTCTTTTTCTGCAACAGGGCGTGGCGCAGGATGCACAGGAAATCTCCCGCCGTAGGCGGCTGGGTGATCTTCCGCATGGCCAGCTCCGAAATCAGAGCTCCGTTGCACTCCCAAGCCTGGGCCGTGGCCGTCCGGAGGCTCCGTTCCGCGCAATTCCAAGTGCACCGGCACCGCCTGCCCACCTCCGGATAGAATTCCTGGGTCAGACTTTGCAGCCGCTCCGGCTCTTCCACCGCCAGCGCCGCAGCCTCCACCACAACGGCATATCCCGCCTGCACCAGATAAATTCCCATCTGATACAGCAGCTCCTCCAGTTCGTATTTCATCGGTTCCATCATACTTTTGGCTCCTTTTCTATAAATATAGGGATACCTCTTCATACTAATGGATGCAGCGCTCATTTTACAGTTTTAGGGATACTTGGCATAAAAATTTTGCTATCCGGCCAGCCGGTCAGGATAACTGCATAGGATTCACCCTGCCGATTGCTTCGCACCTACCACCGGAGACATAAGCGTACCGTTCAGCGCTAAGAAAGCCGAAAGCTATGCACTGATGGACGGAAGTCGTACCGTGTAACGCTTAAAATTGCACTTTTTCTGTAAGCGTAAATCCTGTCATCGTGCAAAAAACTCCGGCTCCGAGATGGAACTCAGAGCCGGAGCTGTCATGTTCACTTGGTCTGCATTCTGCCGGTACGTCCCAGGGAAGCAGCTTTTCCACTGCCGCTGGGTCCGTCAGTTCGGCTGTGTTTGCTTCCTCCAGCAGCCATATCACGTACCGGTAGGGCTCCAAATGGTATCCAGGGCATATTCATGCTTCCTGTGCCGTTTGTGAGCTGCACAATGGTAACGGACTCTTCCGGTTCCTTTTCTGCAGCAGAGAATACTTCGGCTGCATGAAACAGGAAGCTCAGCTGTTCCACAAAAGACTCGTCGCTCTTCTCGGAAGATGCGCCAAATTGCTTGTGTCTGGCAAGGCGCAGTGCCTCCGTAAGCACCAATACCTGGTTTCCCAGACGAGAAATACGTTCGTCCTGAGATGCCAGTCGAGCGTTCTTGTCCTCATATTCCGCACGGGAAATGGTGACTGTTTCCCTGGTACTTGTTTGGAAATTATCTTCCTTTTTCATGTGTTTATTGTACTATATACCAGAAAGTGCAAGAAAACACATAATTTCTCAGATTACTTCCAAGCCAGATACCGGCTTGTGCGCCTTTGGCTGATCCACACTCAGCCCCTCCATGAGCCGGCGGTACGGCTGGGCTGTCAGGGATCTGACTTCACTTTCCTTTGCCAGGGTTATTCAGCATCTATTTTACATTGATGGACTGTAGCAATACTCAGCGTCCCCAGTAGGATGCTCAAACCCAAAACCATACCTATCCCATAAGCATAGGACGGCATATTTTGATTTGTATGTCCCATAAGGCTGTAGTCCATCCAGGAAACAGGGGAGAACCATGTCCATACATGGTAGTACCGGAAATAGCTGAACATACGAATCACGCTGTGCACAATGACAAGCCCCACAGCAATTGCGGTTCCCAAACCCTTTTGGCACCATAAGTTGCACAATAGTACCACTTCTCCCAAGAGGAAACAGACCCCTATCATCATACATCCCGTCCACACCGTCACCACGGCAGGAGTCGTCCCCTTAATCATTTGAGGGCTCAGGATCACATTCGCGTAGTCCCCATGCGCACCGGTGCGAGCGGCTGTTTGAAGGACCTTCCCCCAATCTCCCGCCCACTCCAAATTGGGCCACAGGAAAACCCAGGACAGCACCCACAAGAAAACCGTAAACAGTACGCTGAGAAAGAGAAGATAGAGCAGCTGCGCTGCGATCCACCGTTGCTTTCCCACACGCAGCAAAACAAACTGCTGCTGCCCATTCCGAAATGGCGCATCACAAATCATCAAAACAAACAACAGCAACATGACGGTAAAATTCCAGTTTGTATCTGGTAAAAAGGGAAAAATCCAAGGGTGTATCCGATAGCCCAGCGCAGTAGCGTAATCATTCAGACCATGAAGCAGATTCCACATATGTAGTGTCAGGAACACAACGCACAAAAAATACTTTGGCTGTATGCGCCACTGCAGAACGTTCAACTTACAACAGCGAAGCAGCTTCATGACACCTGCTCCTTTCTCATTCTCCTGCAAAAGGCCCACCCACACAGAATGGTGGCCACGGTCAGATATCCCACCGCCCAGTAAAAGCTTTCCATCTCATTGTCATATGTCTGTCCAAATATCACTCTAACCAGATACCATCTTATCTCCATATGAATCAGCTTCCCCAAAATCTCTTGCAGATAATACAAGAGGATTGGCGACAGAATAGCCACATAGGCGTTGGGGAAAAAGGCAGTCACCATCAGCCCAAATTCTGCGGCAAAGCTACACGCCAGACCAATGATCACAATCCGGACAGTAAAGTACAACATAGGCTTTCCCCGTGCCACCAGGTCCAGATAGGCAATCCCATCCCGCAAATCATGCAAATCAGGCTCCGGCAAACGCAGCGCTGCCAAAAGCAATAAAAACGCCGCCAAGGCTGCCACTGCCGCCAAAAAAGCGGAAACCGCTACGGCAATCGCCCGGGCCGCGCCATAGGCTGGCAGCCCCACCCGCTCCACGGCCTGCAAGAAAAAGCCGCTGGACCGGTCATGGCAGTAGCTCCACGCATACGCAACGGCGGCAATTGCCAACACCAGCTCCACCAAAGAGAGCGTTCCCGTCAAAGTATAATTCAGCATCTCTGCCGCGCTGAGAACGCGGCGGGATGTCTGACTCGTCAAATGTCGTCCGCAGTTGGCAACCAACCAAGTAAACAGCAGAGCCACCGTGACAAAAAATGGGCGCGAACACACACTGCGGTGCAAATCCACCCGCAGCGCACGACCCAGCGCCCTCATCCCAACCACCTGCTTTTTGGCACATCCCCTTGTCGTTTCATTTCAGTTCCCTCTCTTTCTACGTTCCAGAGTTGACACAGGGGCCCCGGCTACGTGGCGCCGGAGCCCGAGAGCTATCAAATCAAAGCTTAGGGATACCACGTACCGCCCATGCCGCCGCCACCTACATTGGGGGTCGTGGCGTGGAGATACAGTGTCCCATTGGTCACTGCAGTCGTGTAGTTAAGTTCATACAGGCCAGTGGAATCAACGTATTTCGTTGACGTGTACCCCTTGTTGCTGGCACTGGAGTAAGTACCAACCCACAGATACGCATAACGGATCCCCATGATTCCAGTCACGCGAACACTGGCATGGTTGCCAGAAGTCGTACCGGCATCCGATTTCGTGCCTTCCTGCGGCGGACGGGCCTCACCGCCGGAAGCGCCAAAGGAGAAGTTAAACGTGGCTCCCGCCGAACCCGCTAACGCTACCGTCGTCAGCAGCATCACGGAACGCATTCGTTTTCTGCTTTTGTTCACGGAAAATCTCCTGCTTTTTATTTTGCGGCCACATATTCCTTCCTCCGTGCCACGTCATTGAGTCCGGATTGCAGCGTTCGCACAACAAATGTCACTATTTCTCTTTACCGGTCAAAGCATCTACCACAACGTACACGTATTCATCCCGCACTTCTCCGCTGTAGAGAACCACGTCTTTTTGACGTATCGCCACCTCCCAGCAGGGCTTTAACAACAGACGGTCCCGGTCTTGCTCCACATAATACCGGAGCGATACGCGGTCAATAACTCTTTCATAAGAGCTGACTACGTTTTGTGTCACCTCCTTGGCCACAGCTAGCGCTTCCGCCGCAGAAGTGATGGAAGCCGGTTCCTCCGCTACTTGGTCAAAATTCAAAGGCCCCTGCACCACCAGATAGGTGATCCCCACCCGATTGTACCGGACTGTGATGTTCACAGGCGCATAGCCTTCCGTTTGACTGCTCCAGGTAGTTGTTAACATAGGAATACCATCATACGCGCAATTAAAGTCAAACATGTATGCGTCATCGGCCTCAGTCCAGCTCTCTTTGGAAGGAATCTCATCGCCTTTTTCTGCATTTTTTCCTTTGATCAATTCCGAACGCTCCGCAGTCGCCAGGGCCTCATGGTCCAAATATAGCGTTCTTTTCAGTTCCAAATTCCCCACATCCAAGAGCTGCAGCATCTCCCGAACAGCCGTCTCCGCTTCTTGCTCTGTTGCAAAAGAAAAATTCTTAGGCTCTGTAAACAAATATGTATTATTGGAAGTGCCGCTTACATCAATATAATCTCCTGTATCAAGAGACAGCACCGCCCCATACCACCGATCCGCTTCCAAATTATTATATGACATGCTAAAATTTCTGGAATTCTGTTCTAACTCCTGCAATATAATAGCATGGCCACCGTTTGCACATACCCCATCAAAATTATACAGCTGGTCCTCAGTGCGGTCCACCTTTACCTCCACCACCGGATCTCCCACTTGAGATAAGAATGCCTGCAATCTCTCCTGGTTGAAGGCGGGCTTCCTGCCCACGTAGACCTTAGGTGTCACATTGCCTTCCGGGTGTTCCACAACCGCATCGATCAACAGCCCTTCTTCTACTTCTTCATAGAAATGGTCTGGGTCCGTCTGAAGCGCCTGCTCCGTCTGTTGCCCCGTCTGTCCCTCCGTTGCTCCCGGTCTCTGGCAGGCAACCAAAGAGGCAGCCAGGCTCAGGCACAGAAGCAGGGCCGCCGCTTGCTTTCGTACGTTCACACAAAGCGCTCCTTTCTCTGCGACATTTGCACGGGATGTAAGATTTCCTCATGCTTTCTGGCATCACCGCGTGAATTTTTCTCTTCGCAAGTTGGTTTGTTCCAAAGCAATTGATTTGTCTGCGGGCTGAATTTGGCATCCGAGGGAATCCGTTTTCCTCTGTGAAATACACGCCCCTTATTTTTTAATAATATTAGCATATCTGCCAAAACTTGTCAAGCACATCTTCCAAAAAAGTAAACCATCCAAATGATTTTCCAATTTCTGGAAATTTGGGTCTGCAGCGTCCATGCTACATGCACGCAACTCCTAAGATATTTTTGTAAAACCCAGCTTAAAATCATGTGCACCGTCTGCCTGCTGCCAAGTAGACCTGCTGCAAACTTGGCCGGGCGTAGCCCCACAGGAAGCGCCCGTATCCCCAAAAGCGCCTAGGAGGCTCCCCTCTGCCGCCTTTGCAGCAGGTCCGGTTCTTACTTACGCCTCAGTGTTCTTTTTCTGCAACAGGGCGTGGCGCAGGATGCACAGGAAATCTCCCGCCGTAGGCGGCTGGGTGATCTTCCGCATGGCCAGCTCCGAAATCAGAGCTCCGTTGCACTCCCAAGCCTGGGCCGTGGCCGTCCGGAGGCTCCGTTCCGCGCAATTCCAAGTGCACCGGCACCGCCTGCCCACCTCCGGATAGAATTCCTGGGTCAGACTTTGCAGCCGCTCCGGCTCTTCCACCGCCAGCGCCGCAGCCTCCACCACAACGGCATATCCCGCCTGCACCAGATAAATTCCCATCTGATACAGCAGCTCCTCCAGTTCGTATTTCATCGGTTCCATCATACTTTTGGCTCCTTTTCTATAAATATAGGGATACCTCTTCATACTAATGGATGCAGCGCTCATTTTACAGTTTTAGGGATACTTGGCATAAAAATTTTTGCTATCCGGCCAGCCAATCAGGATAACTGCATGGGATTCACCCTGCCGATCGCTTCGCACCCGGGCCCTACCACCGGGATAGTACCTGGCTGCCCAGGCAGCTCCGAAGAAACGATACACGTTTTAGAGTTACGTTGTACTAGGGGCTTCCGTGTCGTATGGTTCCTGCCTACCGGTCTGTAAAAAGGAAATACTGCTGTTCTGCCCACTTGCAAAAAATCCATTGACGCAAAAACCGCCCCATGGTACAATTGAGATCATCTAGTTATGGGGGGATTTATGATGTATTTGCCCATTGGCGGCGATATGGCCGTGCGGACCAAGGCCATTGTGGGAATTTTTGGCCTGGACAACACCACCACCTCCCGGCACACCCGGCAGTTTTTGCAGTTGGCAGAACAGGAGGGTCAGGTGGTCAGCGCAGCGGAGGACCTGCCAAAAGCCTTTCTCCTTACCAGCGAATACGGCCTGCCCCGGGTATACCTGACCCAATTCAACGCCGCGACCCTGGAAAAGCGGCTGCACATCTCGGAGCGTTAGCCAAAGGACCGGCTCTACCCAAAAAAATCAGCCTGCAGCAGAGGGACGGTGCAAACCGTTCCGCCGCTGCAGGCTGATTTGATCAGAAAGGTTAATCCGGCAACGCCTCATCCGGTACGCTCCCCTGGCAAACCAAGGTGGCAGGGCCGGTGAGGAAGAGGGCGGACACCTGGCCGCCGGACGCCTCCGCATCCACCAAAAGCCGCCCTCCCAGATTCTCCACCTGCACCCCCTGGCCAGACACTTGCCCAAGGACCGTAAGCAGGGCCACCAGAGAGCCGGTTCCTGTACCGCAGGCATAGGTAAAGTCCTCTACCCCCCGTTCAAAGGTCCGGATCACCAGGTGATCCGGAGCCAGAACATCATAAAGGTTAGCGTTGGCTCCCTTGGAAAAGGCGGGATCGTGACGAAGCGCCCGCCCCCTTGGCCGCAGCTCCTCCAAAGGCAGCTCCTGGAGGCCAGGCACCCGGACGATGGCGTGGGGTACTCCCGGCCGGCCCAGCTCCACGTAACCGGCCGGCCCCAGGGCCGTGTCACGCCGGGGCTCCAAAACCGACGGCAGGTTGAGCTGCACCCGGTAGGAATCCGGACCCAGCCGGGTCCCTACGACCAGCCCCGCCGTGGTCTCCACCCGCTGCACATCCCCGGCCAGCCCCCGTTCATACCCATACCGGCAAATACACCGGGCGCCGTTGCCGCACATCTCCCCCAGGGAGCCGTCGGAGTTATAAAACCGCATCTTAAAGTCGCCCCCCTGGGTTCCCTCTTCCACCGCCATGAGGCCGTCAGCCCCAATGGAGAAGCGCCGCCGGCACAGCGCCAGGGCAATGCGCCCCAGCCGGTCCGGGGAAGCGCCAAGGACCCGGTTGTCGAGAATGATAAAGTCGTTGCCTGCGCCATTCATCTTCCAAAACTCCATAGGGGGCCTCCTTGTAAGCAAAAGGTGCTGAGATGTTGCCATCTTAGCACCTTTTTTCCGGGTTGTATAGGGAAAAACCTGCGGGAAACTGGGCAAATTCTGCTCATTCGGCAAGACGGTTTGAATCTGTAAAAGTTGTAAGGAGGCATCCGTCCTGCAACATACTTTCTACTATGTTAAAATGTTATATATCATACGTAGCTATATAAATTAGAAGGTACTGAAATGAAATACCTTTTCCGGTATCTTGCGGCGACTCCTAGGCGACTTGCTCTTTATATGATCATCGCGCCTGTCAATGCAGCAGTAGACGTAGGCCTCGCATACATCATGGCCATTGCAATTGAATTTGCAATAGCTGGCGACCTGCGCCAGGCGGGAAAATACACCCTGATTCTCATTTGCTATATTCTGCTTAGCTTTTTTACTGGTTACTTTCGCAAAAAACTTCGGGTGGGCATGCCCCCTTCATGAGAGACAGTGAAAAAAGAAATCACTGTGACTCACGAAGGGAGCATATCATCTGCTTCCCGGCGCAAAATTCTGCCAGGTCTCCCACCAGAGCATACACGTATGGCTAAGAGCCCAACATTATACACTGGCGCGGCAGCGCTTTGGGCCCAGCTGGACACATAGCCCTTAGGGAACATGCCGGGCCAGCCGGTGGGAGAGGAGCCAGGCTAGGGTGAGTTTGACTGCGTCCGGCAGCAGGAAAGGGACAACGCATTTGGCCAGCACCACACCCAGAGAGATTGGGCCGGTTTTTTGCAGGTAAACCAGGAGAAACCAACCGGTTCCAGCGGCGTAGCACAGCAGCAGACCCAGGACCATGGCCAACAGCCGGACCCAGCCCTTATTTCCCAGCAGGGCCGTCAGCGCCCAGTAGAGCAGGCCGGACAGCAAAAAGCCAAAGATGTACCCACCTGTGGTACCCAAGAGGACGCCGAAGCCGCCCCGGAATCCGGAAAATACCGGCAGACCCACAGCGCCCAGCACCAAATACAGGGCAATGGCAATGGTCCCCCGCTTCCCGCCCAGCAGCCCCAAGGCGGCAAACACGCCGAAGGTCTGCAATGTAAAGGGTACCTCCCCCGGCACCGTCAGCCAGGCACTCACAGCCAGAATGGCCGCAAACAGGGCGCACAGGACCATATCCCGAAGAGAAAAGCCCTTTTTTCCTGTGACACGTTTTGTTTCTTCCATAAAAGCCATCTCCTTTTCCATGTAGCTGGACCAGTATGCCACAAATTCCGCAAATTGTCAACTATATTTTTAAATATGGTTGACAATCCAGGCCCATTGACACCCAAGCTCCCAGCCCGGCACACCCAGGCCGGTTTGGGCGCTAAAATCCGGCCAGGAAACATGGCTTCCTGGCCGGTAATACATAATGCTATTGTAATAACCCCGGAAAGTTAGCCTTCCAGGTTCTCGCCGTTGGCCTTGCTGAACACATGGGCCACATTGCCGCCGAAGGAGAAATGGATGGTGGAGCCCATGCTGAAGCTGCTGAGCTCGTGGCCGTTCATGTCCATGGTTTGGACAATGATGACCACATCCTTGCCATCGGCCATGGTGGAGTGCAGGTGCACCGCAGAGCCCATCATTTCGGACACGTCCACCTTGGCGGAGATGCCGTCCTTGGACAGGATGATGTGCTCAGGACGAACGCCCAGGGTCACATCCTGGGGCTGCACATTCTTGGCGGAGAGAGCAGCCTGCTTCTCAGGCGACAGCTCTACCTTCATACCGCCCACAGCAACCACGTACTTGCCGCCTTCCTTCACCAGCTTGGCGTCGAAGAAGTTCATCTGCGGAGTGCCAATGAAGCCGGCGACAAACAGGTTATGGGGATGGTTGAAGACCTCCTGGGGGGTGCCGATCTGCTGGATGAAGCCGTCCTTCATAATGACGATCCGGTCGCCCAGGGTCATGGCCTCGGTCTGGTCGTGTGTAACGTAAATAAAGGTTGTATCGATCCGTTCGCGGAGCTTGATGATCTCGGCGCGCATCTGGTTCCGGAGCTTGGCGTCCAGGTTAGACAGAGGCTCGTCCATCAGGAAAACCTGGGGGTCCCGGACGATGGCGCGGCCAATGGCCACACGCTGGCGCTGACCGCCGGACAGGGCCTTCGGCTTCCGGCCCAGGTACTGGGTGATATCCAGAATCTCTGCAGCCTGCTTGACCTTCTTGTCGATCTCGTCCTTGGGAACCTTCCGGAGCTTCAGGGCAAAGGCCATGTTTTCATACACAGTCATGTGGGGATACAGGGCGTAGTTCTGGAAGACCATGGCGATATCCCGGTCCTTGGGAGCCACGTCGTTCACCAGACGGTCGCCAATGTACAATTCGCCGCCGGAGATCTCCTCCAGACCGGCCACCATACGCAGGGTGGTGGACTTGCCGCAGCCGGAGGGGCCAACCAGAACGATGAACTCCTTGTCCTTGATCTCCAGGTTGAAGTCATGAACCGCAACAACGCCCTCGTCCGTAATGGTCAGCTGGGCCTTGCCCTCCTGGGGAGCTTCGTCCTTTTTCTTCTTCTTTTTCTTGTTGTCATCGCCGCTGAACGGGTAAACCTTCTTGATTCCTTTTAAAGTTACACTTGCCATACATTCTGACTCCGATGCAGGGGCATCCGCGCCATGCATCTCGTGGTCGCCCATGGATGGCGACACCACATTGCGACAGGTCTCCACACTGCCGCACCGCGAGTCCGGCGGATTTTTGTATTCCTCCTTTTTAGGGAGACTGGCCTATCGCTTGCGCGTGGAGTAGACATACCTCCCCTGTATAGTGTCATAATACCATGAAATGAGAGGCGACGCAAGCGGATAATGTTACAAAAATGCATGCATCTTTTTGCGCACCTTGCACAAAACCTACCGGGCCACAGCAATGGGCCAGGTGTGATCCGGCCAAACCGCAACGGCAGGAGCCTCCAGAGAAACCTGCACCCGGCTTCTCTCCCAGCCGTTTTCCAGCAGCCGGTACTCCCCAGGGGGCAAGTTTTGGAAAATCCCATAGTTATCCCCGGGGTATGCAGGGTCGTAAAAAATATGTATGGTGCGGCAAAAACCGGCGCCTACCAGGTCGTAGGAATATACTGCCGGCGCTGGCCCGCCGGGGCAGGTGACCGTGACGGTACAGGGCCCTGCCTCTCCCCGCAGCGCCGGCCAACCCAGACGCCAGGTGTACAGGCAGGCAACCCCAAGGGCCACCGCCAAGAAAAAGCATCCCAAAATCCGCCGCATATGCCACTTCCCCATTTCCCTTTTGTGCCTTGCTCCAGTATAGCGGCGGCGGGAGAAAAAAGCCCCCAAAACCTGTCGCGCAGGTGGGGACTTTTTCACAGGGCAGCAGCCCATGATGTACATGATTCAAGGACATCCCTCAGAGCAGGGCTATCCCATCTGCCAAAAAATAGCAAGCCGGCAGGAGTTACCTGCCGGCCTGCCGGAAAAGAGGGGAGGTGGTTCTACTGCGGAGCGTGCGTTAGAGAGAGACCAAGCGCCGGGCACAGACGCGGTCACGCACGAACCGGGGCACAACTACCGTGGATACTATATCAAAAATTGTCAAAAAAAGCAAGAGGAAAGTCAAAAATAAATCTTGAAAAAAGGGAACTCCCTCTCCGGGCTGAAACGCTGTGTAAGCAACGGACGGTAAAAATCAAATTGTATAATATTATTGCATCTTCTTGGAACGCACAAAAAATCGCAGCCCATCTCAGCTGTTCCCCAGCCTGTCCGCAAACGAAATACACCTCATCCAAGACTTGCATTTTTCCCGGGACTGTGCTATTATGTAGCACGCAACCGATATCCACGACTTAAGGAAGGAGGCAAATGCCATGCCACAGGAACGCCCCAACGGCCACCGGATCAAGCAGCTGCACATCCTGACCCGCCAGCGCATGGGAGGAACCCTGGAGCAGCTGGAACTGACGCCGGCCCAGTCCCATGTCCTGCACTACTTGGTGGAGCACCGGGCCCAATGCCCAGGCCCCAGGGATGTGGAAGAATTTTTCTCCCTGACCCACCCCACGGTCTCCGGCATTCTGTCCCGGCTGGAAGCCAAAGGCTTCGTATCATTCCGGACGGACCGGGACGACCGCCGCTGCAAACGCATTCATGTGTCGGAAAAGGCCCTGACCTGCGACGGCCAAATTCACGACTACATCGAAGCTCTGGAGAAGCAAATGGTACAGGATTTCACCCCAGAGGAGCAGGCGCAGTTTTCCAGTCTCCTGGACCGGGCCATACAAAATTTAGGCGGCGAGCCCGGAATCTTTCATAAGCTTCACAAAAAGGAGGATGCCCATCTATGATTCGACAGCTTTCCCGGAGCATCCGGGAATACAAGATGTATGCCATATTGGCCCCCCTCATGATGGTTGGGGAGGTGGCCATGGAAGTCCTGATCCCCACCCTCATGGCGGGATTTATGGACAGCGGCGTAAAAACCTCTGACATGTCTTTTGTCCTGCGCCAGGGCGGCGGACTCCTCCTGTGCGCCATGGCCTCATTGTGCTTTGGCATACTGTCGGCCACCTTTGCCTCCCGGGCAGCGGCCGGCTTCGCCAAAAACCTGCGGCAGGATATATTCTACAAAGTGCAGACCTATTCCTTTGCCAACATTGACAAGTTTTCCTCTTCCTCCATCGTAACCCGCCTGACCACCGACGTGGCCAACCTGCAAAATGCATTCCAGGTGATCATCCGCATGGCCATCCGCTGCGGTATGATGCTGATTCTGTCCCTCACCATGGCTCTGCGCATCAGCCCCCGGCTGTGCCTCATTTACTGTGTGGTGATGCCCCTGCTGGCCTGCGGCCTGTTTTTCGTCATCGGAAAGGTGCGCAGGATTTTTGACCGGGTCTTCAAAACCTATGACCGGCTAAACAATGTGGTCCAGGAGAATCTCCACGGCATTCGGGTGGTAAAATCCTTCGTCCGGGAAGAGCAGGAAAAAGAGAAATTCAGCCAGGTTTCCCGATCCATCTTCCGGGATTTTGTAAAGGCGGAGCACATCCTGGCCTTCAACAATCCCATGATGCAGACGGCAGCCTACACCTGCATGCTGCTCATCTCCTGGTTTGGCGCCAAAATGGTGTTGGCCTCCGGCGACAACGGAGCGCTGGGCCTCACCACAGGGCAGCTTTCCAGTATGTTCACCTACACCCAGCAAATTTTGGGCTCCCTCATGATGCTCTCTATGGTGTTTGTGATGATCACCATGTCCCGGGCGGCGGGTCAACGGGCTGTGGAGCTGCTGAAGGAGGTACCGGATCTGGCCTCCCCGGCAAATCCCGTAACCCAGGTGGCAGACGGCTCCATTGATTTTGAGAACGTCAGCTTCCGCTATTCCAAGGAGGCCAAGCGGGACGCCCTGGAGGGGGTCACCCTCCACATCCGTTCAGGCATGACCGTGGGAATTCTGGGCGGCACCGGCTCATCCAAGTCCACTCTGGTCCAGCTGATTCCCCGGCTGTACGACGCCACGCAGGGCGTAGTGAAGGTGGGCGGCATAGATGTTCGCCAGTATGATCTGGAGGTCCTCCGGGATCAGGTGGCCATGGTTTTGCAGAAAAATGTTCTCTTTTCCGGCACCATTGCCGACAACCTCCGCTGGGGCAATCCCCAGGCCACCCAGGAAGAGCTGGTCCACGCCTGCCGCCTGGCCTGCGCCGACGAATTCATCCAAAGCTTTCCGGACGGGTATGAGACCCACATTGAGCAGGGCGGCGCCAATGTCTCCGGCGGGCAGAAGCAGCGGCTGTGCATCGCCCGGGCCCTGTTGAAAAAACCCCGGATTCTCATTCTGGACGACTCCACCTCCGCCGTGGACACCGCCACTGACGCCAGAATCCGCCAGGCCTTCCGGGAGGAAATTCCGGACACCACCAAGCTCATCATCGCCCAGCGGGTGGCCTCGGTGGAGCATGCGGACCTGATCCTGGTGCTGGACGACGGGCGGATTGTGGACCAGGGAACTCATACAGAGCTCCTGAACCGTTCCCCCATCTACCAGGAGGTCTATCAGTCTCAGCGGAAAGGAGGCGACGAACATGCCCAGAATCCAGCTTAAAGGCGATGGCAGAAAGGCCCGCGCCCCGAAGGAAACCTTGGGGAGGCTCCTGAGCTACATGGCCCCGTACAAACGGACCCTGGCTTTGGTGCTGGTCTGCATCCTGGTGACCTCCGTGGCCACCGTAGCCGGCAGCAAGTCTTTGCAATATGTGGTAGACGATTACATCCGTCCCCTGCTGCAAATGGACGCCCCGGACCTGGGACCCCTGTTCCGGTTCCTGTGCATCATGGCCGCCGTGTATGTGGCAGGCATTCTCTCCTCTTTTTTATACAACTATCTGATGGTCCAGGTGGCCCAGGGAGTTCAGCGGGACATCCGGGATCAGCTGTTTTCCAACATGCAGCGGCTGCCCATCCGCTACTTTGACACCCATACCCACGGCGATCTGATGAGCCGGTACACCAACGACATTGACACCCTCCGTCAGATGATTTCTCAGGCGATTCCCCAGTGTATCTCATCCGTTGTGACCCTCGTTACGGTGTTTGCCACCATGCTCCTCACCAGCCCCATCCTCACCGGAGTGGTCCTGGTGACTTTGGTGGGAACTCTGCTTGCCACGAAGAAGCTCACCGGCATGTCCAGCCGATTCTTTGTGGGGCAGCAGCAGGCCCTGGGCGCGGTAAACGGCTATATTGAGGAGATGATCCAGGGGCAGAAGGTGGTCAAGGTATTCTGCCACGAGGAAGCCGCCAAGTCGGATTTCGACCGGCTCAATGAAGCTCTCTGCACCAATGCCTACCGAGCCAACATGTACTCCGGCATGATGGGTCCCGTGAACAACAATCTGGGCTACCTGCAGTATGTTCTGGTGGCCGTAGCCGGGGCCTGGCTCATGAGCCGGGGCGGCGGTGTGGCCGTGGGAGCCTTGATGAGCTTTTTGCTTCTGACCCGTAGCTTCAACCAACCCATCAGCCAGGTCTCCAACCAGATCAACGCCATTGTCATGGCCTTGGCCGGAGCGGAGCGTATTTTTGAGCTGATGGATGCAGAGCCGGAGGAGGACGGCGGTTACGTCACCCTGGTCAACGTCCGCCGCAAAGCAGACGGCAGCCTGGAAGAGCGCCCGGAGCACACCGGCCTCTGGGCCTGGAAACACCCCCACAAGGCAGAGGGCACCGTCACCTATACGGAGCTGAAGGGCGACATCACCATGTCTCAGGTAGACTTCGCCTACGAGCCGGGCAAGCCGGTGCTCCACGATGTGACCCTCTACGCCAAGCCTGGGCAGAAGGTAGCCTTTGTGGGAGCCACCGGCGCAGGCAAAACCACCATCACAAACCTGTTGAACCGGTTTTATGACATTGCCGACGGCAAGATCCGCTACGACAACATCAACATCAACAAAATCCGCAAGCCGGATCTTCGCCGGTCTCTTGGCATCGTGCTCCAGGACACCAACCTCTTCACCGGGACGGTGATGGAGAACATCCGATACGGCAATCTGGAAGCCACAGATGAGCAGTGCATTCAGGCGGCCAAGCTGGCCGGAGCCCACGACTTCATTACCCGCCTGCCCAAGGGCTACGAGACGGAGCTCACCGGAAACGGCGGCAGCCTGAGCCAGGGCCAGCGCCAGCTTCTGTCCATCGCCCGGGCCGCCGTAGCGGACCCCCCGGTGATGATCCTGGACGAGGCCACCTCCTCCATTGACACCCGCACCGAGGCCCTGGTGCAAAAGGGCATGGACGCCCTGATGGAGGGCCGTACCACCTTCGTCATTGCCCACCGCCTGTCCACCGTCCGCAACGCCGACTGCATCATGGTCCTGGACCACGGCCGGATTATTGAGCGGGGAACCCACCAGGATCTGATTGCCAGGAAGGGGACCTACTACCGGCTGTATACCGGCGCATTTGAACTGGAATAACGTCTCATTTCCCACAGTTCCCTCCTGACAGGTGCATTTTCTGTCAGGAGGGAACCTAATTTAATATTGAAATCAACCTTTTCATTTTCTCGCCTTTGCTACTGCCATCAAATGCTTGGCAGAATCTCATAAATCAGGTGCGCAATGGCGCTTTCATCCTGGCAGACGGTGTGATAATCTGCGGCGGCCCGGACCTCCGGCAGGGCGTTGGCCACGGCCACGGAGATGTCGGCCTCGGCCAATAGCTCCAGGTCGTTGGTATAGTCGCCTACGGCAACCATCCGGCGGCCACGCAGCACATCCAGGCAGCGCAGGTCCCGGAGGCAGCGGCCCTTGTGCACGCCCCGGGGCAGGAATTCCAGATAGGTGGGGCTGGTGTATACCCGATCCATCACCTCCAGGATACTGTGGTCCACAGCCCAGCCCTCCAGCCGCTCCAGAATGGGCCGGGGCGCAGCAAAGAGAAGCTTCAGCCAGGGATAGCAAAGGGCAGCTTCCAGGCCCGTAAAGGTACAGGGCTGGTGGGTGGCGAGAAAGTCCGGGTCGGCCAAGTCCTGGGGAGACAGGAAAAACAGGCGGCTCTCAGAGCACAGCAACACATTGACCTGAGGCAGCCGCTCTAGAACCCACTGCAGCAGCATGGTGGCCCGCAGCTGCGGCAGAACCCGGGGGAAGGCCACAGTGCCGGTCTGATACCGGTAGGCCTCCGCCCCATTGAGCACCACAGACCAGGTGTTGATGGGGACGCCGGGGAGCAGCTCCAGGGCGTTCATCGGCGCGCGTCCGGTGGAAATCCCAAAGAGGCCGCCGCCGGCAATAAAATGCGCCAAAGCCTCCCGGTTCTCCCTGGAAACCTGCCGGTTTCTGTCCAGCAGAGTCCCATCCAGGTCACTGAACAAGGCCAAATTACAATAGTCCATGGTACACCTCCCAAAGCCGAAACGGCGACTCCATTATACACAAGATGCTGTGCAAAGGCAAGAAAAAGTGCGGTCAATTTGTGAAACTTCACCATTTGTTTACAAAAAACACCGGGAGGCTGTGATAAAATAGAGACGTATGCTGGTTATATAGCAAAAACTGAAAACAAGGAGGGATTGTCATCATCAACAAAGCGCTGAAGGAAAAGACCCACGAGGCCCTGTCCAGCGTGTTGCCTGTCAGTCTGATCATTTTGCTCCTGGCTATGACGGCAGCGCCAGTATCCCTGGAGACCCTGCTGCTGTTTTTGGCCGGGGCGGTGCTCCTGGTGGTGGGGATGGGACTGTTCACCCTGGGTGCGGATATGGCCATGATGCCTATGGGGGAAGCCTTGGGCCGGAAGCTGGCCCGGAGCAAGCGGGTATCCCTGATGGCAGCTGTGTTCTTCCTGGTAGGGGTTCTGGTGACGGTGGCCGAGCCCGATCTCACCGTGCTGGCTACCCAGGTCCCCGGTATCCCAAACCCGGTGCTCATCTGGACCGTAGCCGCCGGGGTGGGGCTGTTCCTGGTGGTGTCCGTTCTGCGGACCGTGTGGAAAGTGCCCCTGCGGTGGGTGCTCCTGGTCCTGTACACAGCTGTGTTTCTCCTCAGCTTTTTCATCCCCCGGAACATGCTGGCCGTGGCCTTTGACGCAGGCGGTGTCACCACAGGGCCCATTACGGTGCCCTTTATCATGGCCCTGGGCCTGGGCGTCTCCGCCACCCGGGGGGACCCGGACGGCGAAGCGGACAGCTTCGGCGTGGTGGCCCTGGCCAGCGTGGGGCCGGTGCTGGCGGTTCTGATTTTGGGGCTCCTGTACCGGCCGGACGGTGCCGGCTATGAAGCGGCAGCCTCCCTGACGGTGCCGGACAGCCGGGCTGTGGCGACGGTCTTTTTGGAGGCCCTGCCCCACTATGCCCGGGAGGTCCTCCTGGCCCTAGCTCCCATCGCCGGCCTCTTCCTGGTCTTCCAGCTCCTCACCCGGGCCTTCAAGCCCAAGGGCCTGGCCCGGATCGGGGTGGGTTTGATCTATACGCTGGTGGGCCTGGTGCTATTTCTCACCGGCGTCAACGTGGGCTTCCTGCCGGCGGGCCGCCAGCTGGGGCAGGCTCTTGGGTCCTCAGCCTACAGCTGGTCCCTCATTCCCCTGGGGGCCCTCCTGGGCTGGTTCATCGTAGAGGCCGAGCCGGCGGTACACGTGCTGTGTGTCCAGGTGGAATCTGTCACCGGCGGCGCCGTCAGCAAAAACGCCATGGGCCGGGCCCTGTCCATCGGTATGGCCGTCTCCGTGGCCCTGGCCATGGCCCGAATTCTATTCGGAATTCCTTTATATGCAGTGATTCTGCCAGGCTACGTCCTGGCCATGGGACTGAGCTTCGCCGTGCCCCCCATGTTCACCGGCATCGCCTTTGACTCCGGCGGCGTGGCCAGCGGCCCCATGACAGCGGCTTTTCTGCTGCCCTTCGCCATGGGGGCCTGCGAGGCCCTGGGCGGCTCCATTTTATTAGACGCCTTCGGCGTGGTGGCTTTGGTTGCCATGACGCCACTCATTACCATCCAGCTCATGGGCCTGAGTTACCGGCGCAAGCTGCGCCGCCATGCCGCCGTGCTGGAGGAGGGGACGGACGAAATTCTGGAATACGACGTCTCCATGTATCAAACCCAGGAGGTGAAGGAGCTTGGATAATCTGCCTCGAATCGCTCTGCTGGGCACCTTTGTGGGCCGGGGCCGGGAGCGGCAGGTGGGAGAGATCTGCGCAGCTCAGGGGGCTTTTTACACCTTGGCGGCTCCGGCCACCGGCACCGCTGCCAGCGAGGTCCTCCAGGTTCTGGGCATTGGCGAAACCAGCCGGACCCTGACCCTGAGCCTGGTCCCCGCGCCTCTGATTCCCCGCCTCCGGCAGGAGCTCCGGGACCGCCTGTTTATGACTCAGCCCGGCCAAGGGATTCTCTTTACTGTGCCCCTGTCCGGCATCAACGCCCGGTCCGCCCGCTGGCTCAGCCAGGGGATGGATGGAAAACCTGTGGAGAGGAGTGAGCCGCCCATGGCGGAAGCAAATTTTGAACTGATTCTTGCCTTGACCAACCGGGGGTGCAGCGATGAGGTCATGGCCGCCGCCCGCCTGGCCGGGGCCACGGGAGGGACCCTCCTCCACACCCGGATGCTGGGCGGCCAGGAGGCCGACCGCTTCCTGGGCATTCAGCTCCAAAAGGAGAAGGAGCTGGTGGCCATTTTGGCCAAAGGGGAGTACAAGGTCCCCATTATGCAAACCATTGCCGACAAAGCCGGCCTCCAGACCCCGGCAGAGACCGTGGTCCTGTCCCTGCCTGTGGATTCCATGGAAGGCCTGCGGTAAACGAATGAAACGGGTCTGTTACAAACTGTGTTTTTTGCAACAGACCCCCTCTAAAAGTTGAAAGCAGCGGGAGAACACACAGGAATTCGTGTGTTCTCCCGCTCAAATATTTTATTGAATTTTTCAAAAAGCAATTTTGCAGCGGACCCGCCTGCAAAATTGTACAAATTTACCGGAAATTCGGCAAAAACGGAAGATCTCACCGCCGGGCGCCCCTGCAGGGGGCGTACGTGGTTCCCGTCTACCTTCCAAGCCGTAGGGTGCGGCCCCGCCCACATGCACAGGTCACGGGCCATTGTGCCGCTGGTGCGTCCAGGATGCCCCACTCTACGTCCTCAGGCGGCGGGCCGGTCAGCCATTGTTCCAGGAAGGGGACCAAATCCCGCCGGGAGAACCCCGGCGGGATGGTTGTTACATTATGCGAATTTCTGGCAGTAGCGCATGAGGATGGTTGCAACCTGCGCCCGGGTTGCTGTGCCCTTGGGGACCAGAGTGGTCTCCGTCATGCCCTGGATGATGCCGTTCTCCACCGCCCAGGTCATGGCCTCTTCTGCGTAGGCGCTGACGGAGCCGGCGTCGGCGTAGTCCTCCAGGCTGCCCCCAGTCTGCAGCTCCAGGCCGGACCAACGTGCAAAGCGGGCCAGGAAGGTCACCATCTGCTCTCGGGTCACAGGACTGTTGGGCATGAACCGGTCATCGGTTACACCCTTGGCGATCTCATTGCCGTAAGCCCAGGCGATGGCATCGGCGTAGAAGCGGTCCGCCTGCACATCGGCAAAGGGAGACGTACCTTCTATGGCAGGTTCCCCTGCCAGCCGGTACAGCACCGTAACCAGCTGGCCCCGGGTCATGCTGGTATTGGGCTGGAAGCGGTTCTCGCCCATGCCCTTCATCAGGCCCTGGGACACTACAAAATCAATGGGCTCATGGTACCACCGGCCAAGATCCACATCCAGGAAGTCCTTGGCATAGCAGGTGTGGGGAAGCTCCACCGGGATCACCGCCGTATCCTCCACAGCCTGGCCGTCCCGCTCGGTGGACGTCACCGTCAGTTCCGTTCCGTCCACAGCGGCTTCCGTACACTGGAAGGTAAGCAGGGCCAGGGTACTGTACGGATCCACGGGATGGGCGGCCGCATAGGCCAGCTCCACTGTGCCATTCCCATGGTGGCTGGCAAAGGCCTGGGTGAGGCCGGTCACGCTGGTCAGTGTCAGCTTGGTGGTGTCGTAGGATACGGCTACGCGGCCGCTGGCGACTGCCTCCGACGCTTTCAGCGTGACTGTGACCGTATGGGTATCCGGATCATAAATGCCTGTATGCGTGGTCTGGTTGGTTCTGGCAGGCTTCTCCGCCGTAGCCTGGGCAGCTTGCAGGCCGCCTGCTGCTACGGGCTGTCTCAGGGTCTTCATAGGCTCTGTGGATGCCCGGCCTGCGAACTCCTTAGAAACCTCACGGCCGTTTGCAGAAGACCAGCCGTAGCCGGGCATGGTGTTCCGGCTGAACAGGCCGCCTACGGGCCATACGCTGTCCTGGAAGGAACCCAACTGGTACACCAGCTCGCTGTCCTCGGCGTCCCAGACCAGCAAGTCCACCCGGTCGGCCTCCTGGGAGAACTGGCTCCAGTAGAGGTACGCTCCGTCAAAGTAGAGGGAATTGAAATAGGGGGTATCCGTCTCCCGTCCAAAATTGCCCACCAGGCCTACGTCAGGTCCCTGGAAGTAGACAAAGCCTCCATTGTAGGGCATGATGGCGTCAAAATATATGTTACCCATGTCGTCCACTACAAAGAACATATCCATAAACGCCTGGTAATCGGTATCATACTGGGTAGCATAATAGGCAATACCCACCAGCTTATTGTCTTGCAGGCCGCTGCTCCAGTCGAAGTAGCCAATCCAACCGCCGGTGGCGGGGTCCACCAACACGATATACGGCCCGTAGACTGCCAGGAGGTAGCCGCAGCCAGGGGCTGCCGTCAGATCCACATAGCCGATGTCGCTGGTACCGCCCACCAGGGTAGTCTCAAAGGTCTCCGGATCCACGGTGTAGAGATTGGAGGTCAGGCTGGAGGTATCCAGGGAAGCGGCGTAGAGCTTGCCGTTGCCGCCATAGGTCACGGCTGCAAGAGGCTCGTTTGCCGGGGTCTCGGTCAACTTGGTGTACTGGGGCAGGCTCCCGGTGTTGAAGGAGCTCCACCAGACCTTGCCATCCTGATCCCACACCGTGGCGTTCAGCTCTCTGTCCAGCTTGGTGACCTCCACCGTACAGCTTGCGAACTTGGTAGCGTCCAGCACAGAGGTAGCCGTAATGGTGGTGGTGCCTTCGGCCACGCCGGTCACCTGACCTCTCGGGTTAACCGTGGCGATGGACGGATCTTCGCTGATCCATGTGACGTCGCCGCTACTCACCGTCCAGGGCCATACCGTGGCAGTCAGCTGCACCGTATTGTCCGGCAGGGTCCGGAGCTGAGTCCGGTCCAGCTCCACCATGGCCACCTCGTCCGTGGGGGCAAAGCGGGAGCTGTCCTCCTGGGGACGGACGTACAGGCCAGTGGAGGAGAAGGGCAGCGTGCGTACTAAGGTGGGCTCTGCCGTCTCCACATTGACATCCAGCAGATAGGTCATGTTGTTGGCGGTGTAGCCCCAGTACAGCTTATCTGTATTGTGGTCCCAGGCCATGCAGTTGACAACCTTGCAGGCATAGCTGCCGGTGGTGCCCACCACAGACGGGGTCCGGTAGGTCTGGGCCGTATAGGTGTACAGCGTATTTCCATTATAGAGCGTGCTGTAGAAGTTCCCCTTGCCGTCAATGGCCAGGTTCACAGCATCCACGCTCATTTCACCCACCAATGTGGTGGTCCCCAGGAACATGTCAATGGTGCACAGGTAGGGCGTAGCCTTTCCGTTGTCATCGGCATAGAACAGGCCGTACAGCTGTCCGTCGGCCTTGCTATAGGCTATGTCAACGACGTTGGCCAGGCTCAAATCTCCACAGGTCAGGGTGGACAGGCGCCGCACATCGCTCAAATCCTCGTCGCTGGCCACGTAAAGCCCATTGTCGTTGGAAATCAAGAACACATAGCCGTCCACATATTCCGCTGCTCTCGGGATCTCCGCCTCGATGTGGCCCAGGTTCACGGTCTCCGTGCTCTCCTCCATCCCAAAGCCGACCCAGCTGAGCCGGTAGGCGTCGTCCAGATTGGTCCGGTTGATGGCCGTAAAATAGGGGCGGCTGTCATCCTGCTGGTCCCCCAGCTCCACCCCATAGGTGGAGACGTTCATGGCGTAGTCATACACAGCAACCAGGAAGCGGGAGGGCAGTCCCTCCAGGGACACAAGCGCCTCCATCTGGGCCCCCCGCTCCGTCTGGTTCCCCGCAACTGCCCGGTAGACCTTGGAGCCGCTGGGACTCATCAGCGCAATGGCTGCCACGTATTCGTTGTCAGAGGCTGTCACCTTCAGCTCCCGGCCCTCCAGGAGACTCAGGGAAATATCGGAAACCTTGGGAGCCGTGTTGTCAATGGTGAGCTCCTGGGTGATGTACGCACCCTGGCCCAGCTTCTCCCAGGCGTAGGTGCCGTCGGCATTCCGGTAGTATTCCGGCGCCAGAGCCAGGGAGAGCTCCACCCGGGTTCCCTCCGGCAGGGGGTTGCCCTGGGCATCCTGGCCGTTCCACTTGACCCGAATGGATCTCTGGGTGTTGTACCATTTCTCCTCATTGACAGAGAAATAGGCGCCTTCCAGACTGTTGGCATCCAGAAGCCTCTCCTCGTAGACCTCACCGGTCTCCAAGTTCCGAATGGTAAACTTACCACTCCCGGCGTTCCGGATCTGGGCATATACCAGCCGGCTGATGGTATCCCCGTTCTGGTTGTTGAAGGCGTTGCGGGCCGTCAGATAGGTCTCGTCCTGGACAACGGGGTTTCCACCAAAATAATACTCCTGGGATTCGCCGCCGTATGTCACCAACAGGCTGTTGTGATACGCCTGCAGGTAGGGCATCCGGGTATCCGTGCCATACTTCAGCTCCAGGGGGGAGCTCACGTCATACATAGAGGGCTCGGTCCAGTTGCCGTAGAAGCCCAGCACGGGAATGGAGTGGGTGACTCCCTGCTCTCCTTCCTCGGTGGCCACAGGCGCCGCATAAACGTAGCCTTCCACATAAGCGCCCTTGGGGGAAGCCGTGTCCAGGTATTCCTTCACCGCCTGGGGCAGGGTCATGGTCACTTCCACCTGAACCTGGCCGGCAGCAGGCACCGTCACGCAGGACTTGCCCTCCAGCAGCGCCAGAAGCACATGGGCGTCATAGGTGTTGACCTTGCCGTCGCCGTTTACATCCCCTGTGGTGTGGAGCTCCTCCACATTGCCCAGCAGGTACTCCAAAAGCGTATTGGCGTCCGCCTCATTCACCTGGCCGTCTCCGTTCAGATCAAAGGCAGTGAGGGCCTCGCCCTGCACAATTGGCACGCCGTCGGCTGTAAAGCTGGTGTTTGCCGCCAGGGCCGTGGTCCAGGTGTCCATATACAGGGTATTGCCATCGGCAAACACATCCTGGGTAAACAAGTCGGCGCTGAGGGCATAGTCCAGGGGCTGGTCCGTCAGATTATGGATGGTAAAGGCGAAGCGGTACACACCGGTGCGGTCCGGGTCGTCTCCCAGCTCGGCCTTTACCTTGCCGTCGGGCTGGCCCTCCACCAGGACATAGGACTCCGCCTCCATCAGCCGGTCCACCCGGGCCAGGCCTGCGCCCTGCTTCAGCACGGAATAATAATTGCCGCCGGAGGCCTCCTCATACAGGGGCTGGGCCGTAGACATCAGCAAGCTCTGGGCCAGGGTGCGGACCGAGCAGCCGGTCTTTTCCGCCAAGCCGTTCTCCCGGATGTACTGGGCCGCCAGAGCCGACAGGCCGGCGACCTGAGGCGCCGCCATGGAGGTACCGGACATGACCTCATAAGCCGTGCCGCCGGGCGCGAGGCCGTTGACGGAGTAAATGTTGCCGCCGGGTGCGGTGATCTCCGGCTTCAGGCTCAGATCCCCAGGCACACCCCAGGAGCTGAAATCACTCATGGTGTAATACGCAGAAGGATGGATGCTGACTCCGCTTTTGCCGTAAACGGTCATTTCACCCGTGTAATAAGTCGTTCCAGCCTCCGTCTCGGCGGCGGTAGACGCGGCCTTGATGGCAGCGCCCTCGCTCTGCAGGATGGAGACGCAGGGGGCCGTGTAGTTGTAGCCGCTCAGGTCCATGTTGATGGAACCGGCAGTATTGTTGTAAACCACTGTGGCCGCTGCGCCCAGGGAAGCTGCCACATTGGCCTTTTCAAAGAAGGAGGTGGAGCCCCGGGAGCAGAAGACCACCTTTCCCTTGAGGTCCACGCCCTGGTAATCCTCCGCTGTGCCGAAGCCGTCCACCAGGACATAGGGAATCACCGTACCGGTCTGGCCGGCGCTGGTATCCAGGGAGGCCATGGGAAGGTTGTTGTAGCCGGTGGTTTCGGTGTAGACCACCGGCAGCTCGCCCACGGCAAAGTACTTCCCTGTGGAACCCCGGTTCTCCACAGAGGCCACAGCCAGGGAGTTGGTATACGAGCCAGGGGAGCCTACGGTGTCCATGCTCACGCCGTCGTTGTACAAAAAGCCGTTTGTGGTAGTCCCATCAGCCCAGGAGCCGGAGTTGCCGGCGGAAATAACCACAACGGTATCGGTGTCCTGGAGGCTGTCCAGCAGCTTGGCATAGGTCTCGTTGGCGGCCTCGCCGGGAGCTGCAGAGCCCAAAGACAGGTTCACAGCATCTGCGCCCAGCATAATGGCATCCTCAATGGCCACCATATAGTCGGACTCATAGGCGCCGCCCTTTTGGCCAAAGACCTTCATGGTGAGGAGCTGGGCATCGGGAGCCACACCGCAGACATTCACCGCCTCTGCCGCAGAGACAAAGCCATCGCCTTGCTTCAGGAAGCGGTTGGCCGTGGAAATGCCGGCCACATGAGAGCCGTGCTCTCCTTGTGCGTCATGGTCATGTGTGATCTCCAGACTGGAGTCCACGTAGTTGTAGCCCAGGGCCAGCTTCTCATTGAGGTACAGGTCTTTCCCTGTCAGCTGAGGGCTTTTCTCATGGATGTGAAGCTTTTCCAGGAGGGAATCGATCTCCTCCTCGTCCAGAAGGTCCAGCTTCGCCGCGTAATCGGCATAGGACATGCCGGCCTCCTTGGCGTTTTCCTCCAGAGCATGGTGGAAGGCCTCTGCCTGGAAGGACTGATGGTCCGTGTCCGTGCCGGTGTCGATTACGGCAATCCGGGTTCCCGCGCCGGTGTAGCCCTCCAGCCAGGCCGCGTCGGAGCCGATCATACCGGCTGAGGTATACATCTGAGGCTGGGCCCCTTCATCTCCCCGGGAGGCCTCCGCCGGGGCATACTGCCGCTCCAGGCTGACGCTCCGGACCCCCTCCACCTGGGAGATGGCTTCCAGCTTCCCATAGGGAACATTGGCGGAGATGATGTTGCCCACCAGGGTCAGGTTCCAGACCACATCCAGAGCCTGCCCACCCAGGGCCTGGGCGGAAATGCTCTGGGCCACGGCCTGCTGCCGGGCCTGGAGGCTCTCCCGGTAGGCCATAGCGCCATCGTTCCGGGCAATGTCCATGGTGGAGTAGCCGGCCTGTACCGTAGGCTTCTCCTCCAATACGATGGAAACACGGACCAGATCCGTGTCCCGGTGGACCGTCTCTTGGGCTTCCCCCTGCACCAGGCGGTCTGCCAGGTCCGCAGAAACGGCCGTGTCCACCGCATTCCAGCTGAGTCCGGCGGCCCGAACCGGGACCACAAAGGACGCAAGCAAGGAAAGCGCCAGCAGCAGGGAAAGAAGCCGGGAAGATAGGTGCTTTTTCATACTTGTCACTTCTCCTTCTGTGTTTTTAGCATCCGGGAAAATTTTGCCGTAGGGCTACAGTTTCCTTGCGTTTCACCACTGTATCGAGCTGCCAAAAAATTCCAAGATGCTATTATTGTTATTTTACAGCATATCTGCAAAATTTGCAAGTCTATTTTTCAATTTCCTGCACTTTTAGCAGGAAAATTATGGTGCAGCCGGAGCAGCCAAAGATGTATGCCGGGGGCAAGGTCCATGTCACCAACGGAAGGCCGGCAAGACGCCTTGATACCGAACTGGCGCAGGAGCGCCCCTGCCTTCCCCTGGGGCATAGGCGTACCGTGCCGCTCAGGCGAGCACCGTACGGCTTTCAAAGGACCCGCTGCAGAGGCCGCACCCTACCGCCCTGAGGGCAGACGGGAGCGTTGCCGCGTCAGTACAGAAAAAGGAAATGCTGCTGCCTTGTCAAAAGTTCCGGGACGCCTTGCTTCCCAGCGGTTTTCGGCCTATAATATAGGCAATTTTTTGTACATCCCCTGCCTCGGGATGTAGGAAGGAGCATCTCATGGACGCCCGCGCCCTTTTTTATCAAGATTCTCACTTATGCCGCTTCACCGCCCTGGTCACCGGCTGCCATCCGATGCCTGATGGCTGGGCCGTCAGCCTGGATCGGACCGCCTTTTATCCCGAAGGCGGCGGACAGCCCTGGGACCTGGGAACCCTGGGGGAGGCCCAGGTGCTGGCGGTCACAGAGCAGAATGGCTCCATCGTGCACCTGTGTGACCGGGAGCTCCCGGTGGGGGGCGAGGTGGCAGGCTGCATCGACTGGCCCCGGCGGTTTGACTTCATGCAGCAGCACTCCGGCGAGCACCTGCTCTCCGGCCTCATCCACAGCCGGTACGGCTTTCACAACGTAGGCTTCCACATGGGCGCCGGGGTCACCACCATTGACTTTGACGGGGTCATTCCCCAGGAAGACCTGCCCAGCCTGGAGGCAGCCGTCAACGAGGCCATTTGGAGAGACCTTCCGGTCCGGACTTGGTTTGCCTCAGGGCAGGAGCTGGAGAAGCTGCCCTACCGCAGCAAGCGGCCTCTGGAGGGAACCGTGCGGCTGGTGGAGTTCCCGGGGATGGACCTGTGCGCCTGCTGCGGCACTCACGTGGCAAGGACCGGGGAAATCGGCCTTCTGAAGCTGCTCTCCTGGGCCCGGTTCCACCAGGGCGTCCGGATGGAGATGGTCTGCGGCCGCCGGGCTCTGGACTACCTCTCTCAGATTTACGCCCAGAACCGCCTGGTCTGCCAGACCTTCTCCGCCAAGCCCATGGAGACCGGGGCTGCCGCCCAACGCACCGCCCAGGCTCTGGAGGCGGCAAAGGCCCGGGCCGCTGCCCTGGAGACCCGCTGCTTTGCCGCCACGGCCAGCTCCCTGGCAGGGGCGGGAGATGTGGTTCTCTTTGAAGAGGACCTCACCCCAGACGGCGTGCGCCGGTTGGCAGACGCTGTGGGCAATGCCTGTCAGGGCCGCTGCTGCGTCTTCTCCGGCTCGGACGAAGAGGGGTACCGTTATGCCATCTGCTCCCCAATTGGGGGCTTACAGCCCTTTGTACAGGCTCTGAACAAGGCTCTCCGGGGGCGCGGCGGCGGAAAACCCAAGTTTGTCCAGGGCAGTCTCTCAGCCACCCGGGCAGAGATCGAAGCCTACCTCCAAGCCGCCCCGGCTGGAGCGCCTGTATGAGGGGCGTCTTCTCCAAGGGGAGGCCTCTTGCTTCGCCAGTAAGCTGGACCGGCATCTACGGTTTTTTTCTCCTCACAGTTTTTATCTTGTGGGTCCCCTCCTCCGGCTACCAAAACATCGTATGGCCCAAGCACCTGCTGTTTCTCTGGGCCACCGCTCTGTTTGTCCTAGGCCTTGTGCCCATGGTCCTGATCCAAAAAGCCCGGCAGTCTCTGCCAGAGCGATGGACCGGGGCAGACCGGCTCCCCCTTTGTCTCGCCGCCGGGCTCCTGCTCCTATTCCTGCTGTCCGCCCTGGCCTCTCCTTATCCGGATGTCGTCTGGCTGGGGAACCGGCGGTATGAGGGCTTCCTGACTCTGGCGCTGTACCTGGTGATTTTTATTTCTGCCGCCCTCTGGGGCCGTCTGGGCCCCCTGCATGTCGCCGGAACCGCTCTGTCCGCTCTCCTGGTCTCCGCCCTGGTCCTGGCCCAGTTTCTGGGGAAAAATCCTCTGGGCCTGTATCCTCCGGGTCTGGGCTTTCACGACCGGGGCCTCAAATACAGCGGAGAGTACCTGGGCACCATTGGAAACTCCGACCTGTTGTCGGCCTATCTCACCATGGCCTGCCTGTACCTCTGGGGGGCCTACGCCGTATCCCGCAGCCGGGTCCGGCTCCTGTATCTGTCCGCCGGCTTGGCCGCCTGGTTTGCTCTGCTTCTCAGCGAAGTGGCCGCCGGTCCCGCCGCTGTTCTGGGCTGCCTGATCATTTGCCTGCCCCTGTGCCTGGCCAAGGGTCTGGGCATCCGGCGTATGGGGGAGATCTTTGCCTCCCTGGCCCTGGGAGGGCTGTGGAAATCGGTTTTGGGGTACGAGTATCAGGCGGGCGCCCTGACTGTTTTCTTCTCCTGGGGAGCGGAAGCCTGGCTGCTTCTGGCGGGGGTGCTCCTGGGGCTGGCCGCCACCCTTCTCCTGCGCCGCCTGCCGGAAGGAAGGCGGCTTCCCAAAACCGCCCTGGCCCTGACCCTGGCCTTTCTCCTTCTGATTCTGGCGGTTCTCGGTTTTCTCTACGGCTACTCCGGTCAGCAGACCTCCCTGCAGGACCTGTCCCAGCTGCTTCACGGCAATCCCCCTCCCACCCTGGGCTCCAGCCGCATTGCCATCTGGCAGGAGGCCCTGGAGCTGGGCCTGGAACGCCCTGCGCTGGGCAGCGGGCCGGACACCTACCAGCTCCGCTCCAGCCTGATTTTCACCCGGGAGCTGCCGGGGGGGCAAATGCGAAGAACCAGCGTGGACGCCGCCCACTGCGAATACCTGAACCTGTGGGTGAACACAGGGCTTGCCAGTATGCTCCTGTTCCTGGGGCTGCTGGCTGCGGTGCTCCTGCCAGCGGCCCGGCGCTTGCGCCCGGCGCTCCTGCCCCTGCTGCTGCCCGCTCTGGGCTATGCCATACACGCCCTCTTCGGCATCAGCCAAAGCCTGGTGAGTCCTCTGTTTTACCTGTTCCTGGGCACCTTGGCCCGGGCCAGCCGGCGTGCAAAATCACACATGTCCCCCGATCAGGCCGCATAGGCTTGACCGGGGTGATTTTTATGAGAAAACGGGATTCCATCATTTGCCTTTGCGCGGTAGCTCTGGCCGTAGTGCTGCTGCTGTCCTCCCTGCCCTCCCGGGCGGTGGAGACCGGCTCCTGGGGGCTCAGCTTTCAAACGCAAGGGCAGGCGCCGGTGGGCAGCGCCTCTCAGGAGGCCCTGGCCCAATATGACGCGGCCTACCTGGGCGATACCAGCCAGCCGGTTTTATACCTGACCTTCGACGCCGGGTATGAAAACGGCTGCACCGCACAAATTCTGGACATTCTAAAGAAGCACCAGGCTCCCGCCGCCTTCTTCCTGGTGGGCAACTACATCCAGCGCAACCCAGAGCTGGTCAAGCGGATGGCAGAAGAGGGGCACATTGTAGGCAATCACACGGCACACCACTATGACATGTCCAAAATCGGAGACAAAGCCACCTTTGCCCAGGAGCTGGGGGAGGTGGAGGACCTGTACCGGGATGTGACCGGTCAGGAGCTTCCCCACTATTACCGGCCGCCCCAGGGCATCTACAGCCAGGAAAACCTGGCCATGGCCCAGGAGCTGGGCTATAAGACCGTATTTTGGTCCCTGGCGTATGTGGACTGGAACAATGACAGCCAGCCCACCCGGGAAGAAGCCTTTGCCAAGCTCCTGCCCCGGATTCACAACGGAGCCGTGGTGCTCTTACACAGCACCTCCAAAACCAACGCCGCCATCCTGGATGAGCTGCTCACCAAATGGGAGGAGATGGGGTACCGGTTCGACAGCGTAGAAGCCTTATTCTCCTGAGCCACGCACACATTGGGGCCTCCGGAATACCATGGAATGAGCGGCAACGCCGCTGAAAAAACTTCTTGGAGGTACTCTTTATGAACTGCAATTGCAACAATGGTTTCATGGGCTGTGGCAACAACTCCTGGTGGATCATCCTCATCATCTTCTTCCTGTTCTGCGGGTGCGGCAACAGCTGCGGCTGTGGCTGCGGCTGCGGCTGCGGCACCGGCCTGTCCAACAACAACTGCGGCTGCGACAACAACTGCGGCTGCTGCTAATTCCACAAAAAATGGGGGCCGCGCAAGCGGCCCCTTTCCTCTGGGGAAAAATGTTCGGCGCCTGCTGCAAAAGCGAGTGGGGCAAGACCCCTCCCCTTTGCAGCAGGCGCTTTTCATAACGGCAGGTTGGCGCCGTTTGCCACACAGGGGCAATACCGGCTCCGCAGCCCCGTATGTGTCAAAAAGGCCCCGTAAACATGATCCTCACTTCACACCCAGCAATTCCCGCGCCTCCGGCTGACCTGCCCAGGTGCACCAGCGCAGCAGCACCGTAGCCGCCTGGGCCCGGGTGGTGCCGCCCCAGGGGGAGAGAATGGAGGCGCTGCCAGAGCGGATACCACGTAGGAGGCCCGTCCCCACCGCCCAGCTCATGGCCGGTTGGGCATAGGCAGAGACCTCAGAAGCGTCAGAGTATGCTGCCAGGTTCCCCCGGACAGTGGTATCTATGCCCATCCGTTCCGTGCAGCGGAACAGCATCACCGCCATATCCTGGCGGGTCATGCTCCCTTCCAACCGGAATTGCTCCTCATATTCCCGGGGAAACAGCTCCTCCTCGGTCCCGCAGGCGCCCCGGAAGGCGCGGCGTAAAACGGCATGAAACGCTCGCTTATCCATGACTCCACAGGGGCAAAACCGCCGGCTTCCCACAGGCCGCATCCAGTTTTGCTCCGTTACAAACCGCACCCCCGGTGAAAACCAGCGGTTCTCTGCTACATCCACGTAGGGACTGCTCCAACGCTCCCGGGAAGCTTTGGTCCTTGGACCCTTCTGCCGTTTCATGCTCTCCCTCCCCTTCCCCACCAGAACCCGGAACGGCAGCATGTCACAACCCCACATTGTCGTTCTTTCCACCACAGCCCCGGCTGGAATTTGAGAATTTTCTGAAAAAATCCAGGCATTTTAATGATACAACAACTTCAAGGTGTTGTCTACCACTAACTATGGGATTTTCCATCCACACCTTTTCGTTGTTACTATGGGGGTGGAGGTGGTGAAGATGGTCAAGAACCTGAAGTACCTGCGGACCCGGTACGGCATCAGCCAGCAGCAGCTGGCTGAGATTGCAGGAGTCAGTCAGCAGTCGGTTAATAAATATGAAAACCACAACATTGAGCCGGACATTCGCACTCTCACCGCCTTTGCGGATTTTTTCCACACCTCTGTGGATTTTCTCATTGGGCACACAGAGGTCGAGCACCGGATTGAGCATGTACAGCAATATGACCTGAACCGGGACGAGGCTCGCCTCCTTCAGGCCTACCGCCTCCTTACACCGGAGGAGCAGGAGAGCATCCACCTCATCATGGAAAATTACAACAAAAAGAAATGAAGCGCAACCCGCCCTGCCCCGGTGGCACGGGCGAAGCGTCATGGAATCTCATTACTTACCAGCGGCAAGTGACTCCACAATTCCAGGTAGCCGCCCCCCAGGCGGTGGGATGAGGATGGGCAAAATCCGCTGGTTTATATGCACGGAAGGGAGCAAGGCGTGATCGCCTCAGTGCAAAATGGCAGCTCTTAAGACGTACTGGAGCGGTGGCGCCCGGGCTTTCCCTGCCAGTGCGAAGTCTTTGGCATTTTGGGCAAGCAAAAAAACGCGCCCGGGGTAGCATCGAAGGAATCTGGATGCTGCCCCGGGCGCGGTCTCATATTCAGTTTCCCGTGGTTCCTACTTCTCCAGAATCACAGCCCCCCGGTTCTTTTCGGCCATGCCCTGGGCAATGCGCCGGGCCGCCTCCTCAGGGGTGACCGTCACCTGTTCCCCGGTGGCCAAGTCCTTGACGGAGCACTTGCCCTCCCGCAGCTCGTCCTCTCCCAGGAGGACCGCATAGGGAATGCCCAGCTTGTCGGCATAGCTCATCTTCTGTTTGAATTTTTTCTGCTCCAGGTACACCTGGGTCCGGATGCCCGCCTCCCGCAGGCAGGTGGCCACGGAAATGGCAGGGCCGGCATTGGCAGTCATAGGCAGAACCAAGGCGTCCGCCGGAGCCGTGGGCAGGGCAGGATTCAGAAGGCCCTGCTCACCCAAAACATAGAACAGCCGCGTGAGGCCAATGGAAATGCCCACCCCGGGCAGCTGACGGTCGGTGTAATACCCGGCCAGATTGTCGTACCGGCCGCCGGAGCACACGGAGCCGATCTCCGGATGGTCCAGGAGGGTGGTCTCGTATACGGTGCCGGTGTAGTAATCCAGGCCTCTGGCAATGGTCAGATCCACGGCAAAGTTCTCTTCCGGCACGCCAAACTGGCCCAGGTAGGCCGTCACGCTCCGAAGCTCCTGCAAGCCTTGGTCAAACAGCTCGTTCTTTCCCTCATACCTGGCCAGAGCTTCCAGCACCTTCTCATTGCTCCCGGTGATGGAAATAAAGGCCAAAATCTCCTCCACCTGCTCCGGCGCCAGGCCGCAGTCATCCCGGAGGGCAGCCCCCACCTTCTCGGGGCCGATCTTATCCAGCTTGTCCACCGCCCGCATCATATCCCCGGACCGGTCCGCCAGGCCGGCCATGGCGTAAAAGCCGCTTAAAATCTTCCGGTTATTCACCCGGATCTGGAACCGGGTGAGGCCCAGGGAGCGGAAGGTCCTGTAAATAATGGCGGGGATCTCCGCCTCATTGAGGATATCCAGCTTGCCATCGCCGATGATGTCAATGTCCGCCTGGTAAAACTCCCGGAACCGGCCCCGCTGGGCCCGCTCCCCCCGGTAGACCTTGCCGATCTGATACCGGCGGAAGGGGAACGACAATTCACCCGCATGGAGGGCCACATACTTGGCCAGGGGAACCGTCAGGTCAAAGCGGAGCGCCAAATCTGCATCGCCCTTGGTAAACCGGTAAATCTGCTTTTCTGTCTCGCCGCCGCCCTTGGCCAGGAGGACATCCGCCGACTCGATCACCGGGGTGTCCAGAGGGGTAAAGCCATAGAGGCTGTAGGTCCGGCGGAGGATCTCCATCATCCGCTCCATTTGCATCTGGGGCTGAGGCAACAGCTCCATAAATCCGGACAGGGTCCGGGGCTTGATTTTTTCCATAGTCATTTCCTTTCTTCACAGGCACGTCCCCTGCCGGAAGCCAGCCGCTCCCATGGGCCTTCAGCGCAGCGTATTTTTGGGCCGGACCATCTCCCGCCAGTCCAGGTCGCCCCGTTGCAGGCCCAGAATCAGCATCTCGGCGCTGGCCAGATTGGTGGCCACGGGCACATTGTGCTTGTCGCAGAACCGGATGGTCTCCAGCATCTGCTGGCCGTCCCAGGGGTCTATGGCATCGGGGTTGGTAAACAGCAGCACCATATCGATTTCGTTATACGCAATCCGGGCGTTCACCTGCTGGTGACCGCCCTGCTTATGGGACAGCAGCAGCGTAATGGGCAGGCCCGTCGCCTCCGCCACCAGACGTCCGGTGGTGGCCGTTGCAAAGAGGGAATGCTTGGAAAGGATGCTCTTATATGCCGTGCAGAACTGGATCATTAACTCTTTCCGCTTATCGTGTGCCAAAAACGCAATGTTCATCGTATCACTCCAAACCATCAAAACTTCCAAAAAACCGCTGTCCTATTTCAGCCCCGCCAGAGGCGCAGGGATGCCCTGGAGCCGCTTTGCCATCCGGTGGAACGCCGCCGCCGCCGGGCTCCGCCGGGCGTAGTGCAAAAGTGGGCGATCGTGAACCGCTGCCAGAGGTACGTTCCGATCCTCCGGCACCAGCCCCAGCAGGGGGTAGCCTACCATATCCATCACATCGTCCACTGTCAGGTTCATGGCGCTGTAGAGCTTCGGGTTCACCCGGTTGACCACCAGGCGCACGTCCCGCTTGCCCATAAGCTCCAGAAGCTCCCCGGTCCGGGTACCATCCCGCAGGGCCCCCGGATCCGGCCCTGTCACCAAAAGCTCCAGACTGGCCGCCTGGGCCGCCATGCGGAAGCCGTCGCCCACACCGGCCGGCGCATCCAGCAGACAAATGTCAAAGGTCTTCCGGACTGCCTCCATCATCCGGGCAAAGGCTTCCTGATCCAGCTCCTCCGGCCGCCGGCCCACCGGCGCCGTCAGGAAGGAGAGGGCCTCGCACCCGGGATGCCGGGCAGCCTCTAAAAGAGACGCGCCGCCCTCACTCACATCGGGAAAGGACAAAGCCGGGACCTGGGCCATCCCCAGCGCAATGTCCAGATTCCGAAGGCCTACGTCCAAATCGATACACAACACCCGGCAGCCCTGAGCCGCCAGTTCCAACGCCAGTCCGGCGCAAACTGTCGTTTTTCCGGTGCCGCCTTTGCCGGACAATACCGCCATGACTTTCCCCACAGCCTGCACCCCCAAGCATTGTATTGATTGGGAACATTATACTGGAAATGGGGGGGGAATGCAACCGGTTTCCCTGGTTTTTATGGAAGACTCAGTAAATTTTTTGTCCTTCCATTTCATAGATTGCAAACCGGGAAGCCCACCGGATATGGGGCCGGCGCAAAAATAAACCTGAAAATTTTTTGGTTTTCCCCTTTACAAAACGGGCCCCATGTGCTATTCTAAATATGCAAATAAGAATCATTATCAAAAAGAGGTGAAGCCATGGAGCAAACCAGGAAGCGGAGCAAAAAGCGGGACGCCATTTTGTCCTGCCTCTGCAGCACAGATACCCACCCCAGCGCGGAGTGGATCTATCACCGGCTGAAGCCCCAGATTCCGGATCTCTCCCTGGCCACGGTGTACCGAAACTTGGCCCTGTTCAAGCGGGAGGGCCGCATCGTCTCCGTAGGTATTGTCCAAAACCTGGAGCGTTTCGATGCCAACACTCAGCCTCATGCCCATTTTATTTGCACCCAATGCGGCTGCGTCCTGGATCTACCGGACCTGCGTCTGCCCCAGGATCTGGAGCAGGAGGCCAGGCAGGTCACAGCCGGGCAGGTGCACCGCTGCACCCTCTGCTTTGAGGGGCTGTGCCACGCCTGTACCCAACTCCGTGTCCCCAATTACCCTGTGGAGGAATCCGCAGGATAAGCAAATCATATCATTTAATTTTTTAATTTTTGGGAGGAAACAACAATGAAAAAATTTGTCTGCCCTGTCTGTGGCTATGTGTACGAAGGCGATGAGATGCCTGCGGACTTCCACTGCCCCGTGTGTAAGGTCCCCGGCTCCAAGTTCGTGGAGCAGACCGGCGAAATGAAGCTGGCCGCCGAGCACGAGTTCGGCATCTACGAGAAGACCGTGGCCAACAACCCCGACATCAGCGCCGAGGACAAAGCTTACATCCTGGAGCAGCTGAAGGCCAACTTTACCGGCGAGTGCAGCGAAGTGGGCATGTACCTGTGCATGGCCCGGATTGCCCACCGGGAAGGCTACCCCGAAGTGGGCCTGTACTGGGAGAAGGCCGCTTACGAAGAGGCCGAGCACGCCGCCAAGTTTGCCGAAATCCTGGGCGGAACTCTGGAGCCCAACATGAAGGCCTCCACCAAGGAGAACCTGGCCTGGCGGGTGGACTGCGAGTTTGGCGCCACCCAGGGCAAGTTCGATCTGGCCGCCTGCGCCAAGAAGAACGGCCTGGACGCCATCCACGACACCGTCCACGAAATGGCCAAGGACGAGGCCCGTCACGGCAAGGCGCTGAAGGGCCTGCTGGAGCGGTACTTTAAGTAAGAATTCCTCAAAATATGGGCAGGAGCTACGCTCCTGCCCATATTTTGCTTGGCCTTTTATTCAAAAAACATTTTCGTGTTTAGCGGGTCCAGTAAGACCAAGTGCTAGAGTAGGGGCAGTCATCTAAGGGGTGATTGTACAAACCAAGTTGTCCCCATTTAGAATTACAAGAGATATAGGGGTTATTTTTTAAATTATCTGCAAGAATGCCAGAGTGCTCCGGGTAAAATGTACCATAAATCTCTTCCTGCCAGTATACTTTATTGCCGTTGCTGGAGGAGGATGTTTTTTGATAGCTGCCATCTGTCGTATAGGGACTTGGATCGGACATCCAGTAGTAGTTAGAAGCTGATGTGGAATACCAAGCATACGAATGGCAATTATACTTTTTCGTTGCATCCCGTACCTTTGTTGCAGTTGGGTATGCTGCCAGGCATTGTGAATTTAGGGAACTTTTTTCAGCGGCAGACCAATCAACAATAGACGATTGGTTCTCTACTTCCACTTTTGTGCCTTTTGGAGTTGTGACTGTGGCTACTGCACGGGCAATGGTAGAATCGGGATTTTCTTGTAAAGCGTTATGAAATGTGGTAAGATTTCCGCAGTTTACCTCTAGGTTACGTTTTCTTTCTAGGTTCTTTTCTTCAGAAATCTGGATGAGCAAGTTAACTTCTGCTTCATCTAAGCCACCAGTCACTTCTTCCTGTGCAATCAAAATCTCGATTATTGACAGGGACCTTATATTTTGGTAGTTTGCGTTCGCAGACACAGAATATGCATTTTCTACAGGAATGTTACGGTAAAAGTCAATTAATACGGCCCCAAAATCTGCGCGCTTTGTCAATTTTGCCAGTGCAGGGAACTCCCGATATACATGTTCAAAGCCGGCCCGGTAGGTGTCAAATGCATATAGATCTATCATAAATGGGTATGCCAGGACAGTTTGCAGCAATTCTTCTGTGGACATGTTTTCAATTGCATCATTGGAGAGTTGGCATGCATCTACTCGGTCGGTGCGCTTCATTTCTGTCCAATTTGGTGTCAAAGTTACAGGATAGTGCCGAGCGGTATCTGATATTTGTGATGGAACCTGTGCCTGAGCAGCGGCTGATATGATAGAAGTGCCTACCAATAGAAAAGTAAGAAGTAGCAATCGTGCTTTTTTCATGATTACGCAGCCCTTTTCATTTTTGTGTAAAATTAAAAATAGGAATACTCTTTGCGGCGTTTGCGGCACATGGGCATCGCCTCCTTTCGAAGCATTATTACAATGCTTGACACCGTATGCATTTTACTCCGCTAATAAAATATCATATTTCTGGACGCATGTCAAGATGGAATTTGTGCTCACTTGTAAAAAATATTGTGGGGGATTTGCCTAATTTCTGTGAGGGTCTTCTTTTTTAATGCAATCCTAAATTTTATAATATGTCGCTGGATGCTTGATTGCAATGCGGTTGTGCTTGCGTTTTTCAACGTTTACTTGATATGTAAATTCGTCTGGTAAAAAGTCGAAATCAGGTCACAGCTTCTCTAATTTCCCCCAAAAGCCGCAAAAAACCCAGTTTATTTCAGTCGAAACCCAGCAAAAAACGGCGTTTTTGCCATTTTACCCATATTTTTTTCCGTTGTATATTTATCTCTTGACAGCAGAGCTATCTCATGGTATATTTTTAGTGTAACCTTTCTACCCCAAAAAGGAGGATTGTCATGATGAGATTGACGAAAAGCGAATTAGAAATTATGGAGGTGCTGTGGGCTGCAGACGAGCCCCTGTGCCGTGCGGACATCATTGCCCGCTCCCAGGACAAAACCTGGAAAGACAGCTCTGTCCACATCCTGCTGAACAGCATGCTGAAGAAAGAGGCCATCCAGGAAGCCGGCTTCGTGCGCCGTGGGAAAGGATATGGCCGTGTATTCACCCCCGCCATTTCGGAAGAAGCTTACTTTGCCGGTAACCTGTTCAACCGGAAAGACAGTGCCCAATTGTCCCGGCTGTTTGCTGGCTTGGTAAACAGCGACGGGGTGACGCCCGCTCTGCTGGATGAACTGGAGGGGATGATTCAGACCCGGAGGAACGAACTCAATAAATGAGCTTTAGCGTGCTCTCTTTTCTCAACGCGGTCTTTTGGTTCAATCTGGGCTTAATTCCGATTGCCATTTTACAGGCCCGTTGGAAAATTGCAATGAAGTACAGTCCTGCCCTCCTGGCTGCCTTGGCAATCCTGGCCGGAGTCCGGGTGTTCTTCCCCTTGGATTCTCCCATGTTCTTGGTGATTAGGTCCCACGTTGTCCTGCGTTTTCTGCAGCAAGTACTGGTTTATAAGCTATTCGACGCTGTGCCAACCTGGGTATTCGCTGTGGCTGTTTGGATTGTGGGCGGCTCGACTGTATTACTTCGCGAATTTTATTTCTGTCTGCAAGACAGGCGGACCCGGCAAGGCTGGGTCCACGTACATAACGATCAGGTTGTCCGCGCAGCCGCCGCGTTGGGAATTCCGATGCGGATAATCATCGTGTCTCCTCAAGTGGATATCCCTATTGCATCGGGGCTTCTGAAACCCCGCATCTATCTGCCCGATGCAGATCTGTCTCATGAGGAGTGGGTCTGGATTCTGAAACATGAACGCCAGCACTTGCGAAACGGCGATATTTGGATTAAATTCTTGTACCTGATGCTGGAAGCCGTATTTTTCTGGAATCCACTCATGCATCGCATGGAAAATAATCTGAATGACCTGCTGGAATTTCGCTGCGATTACTTATTGACACGAAATAGTCCCGCGCTGGATAACCAGATCTATCTCTTATCCATCCTCCATGTCCTTCAGCAATCAAATGAAAACAGCGACAGCGGGGGCGGTCAGACGCGCTCCCACATGTGTACGTTCATTGTGCACAACCATGCGGAGAGTCTTCTAGTAGACCGTGTGAACGCAGTTGAACATCCCCGACCGAAGCGTCCTTTTGCGCTCACCGCTATTGCAGTCTTAGGTCTTACATTGTTTTTTGCGTCCTATTTTGTGCTGTTTCAGCCGGCAGAGCTTCCTCCCACTAAAGAAATCAGCGGACATGTGGTAATTACAGCCGAAAACGCTTATATCCAAAAAACGAGCACAGGAACTTATGGGCTTTGGGTAGATAATAGCTTTTTTGGAACCGTGCCAGAGGAAGCCATCAAAAATCCTCCTCTGAACCAGCTCCCAATTCGCATTGAAGAAGGATAGGTGTAATTATTTATGAAGAAGTTTTTTATCTCTTGTTTAGCCGCTTTAATTTTGGTTTCAAGCATTATTCCAGCTGCTGTAGCATCTCCCGCTGCTCGTATCAGTGTTGCAGAAAGCAACGCCACTACGCGAGCGGAAGAAGTCGAGTGGGTTTTTCGCACCACAGCTGATGGCAAAAATCAAATGCGCCTCTGGTCAATTACCTATGCACGTTGGTTAACCGACTGGATCACCATCAACTAAAGACTTTTATGACCAAAACATTCGCAGCGCCGCGAGGTCCGAAGTGGACTTTGCGGCGCTGCAATTCATTGTTTCCTGGATAAAAGCAGGGCGCCGATGATGGTTGTCACTGGCACTGCCAAAATGACGCCGATGGCGCTGGAGACGCCGCTGACCACTTCCAAGGCCAGGTAGCTGGAGCTCATCAACTCCCGCCAGGGCAGGTCCAGGCTGTAGAGATAGATCATCAGGGTAAACCCACTGCCAAGAAAGGCCAAAATCAAGGTGTTGGTCATGGTGCCCACCATGTCCCTTCCAATGTTCCTGCCGGATTTCCACAGCTCCCCCAGGGTCATCTCCGGGTTTACCGCCTTCAGCTCGCTGAGGGCCGAGGAGATAGACATGGCCACATCCATCACGGCGCCCAGAGACGAAATGATAATTCCACCCACCAGCAAGCCGCGCAGGCCAATGGGCGTTCCCGTCTGGCGGAGCTGCAGCAGCGGCTCCACGTCGGAAATGCGTAAGCCGTTGACATGGGCCAGAGCCTGCGCGCCCAGTCCAAACACCGTGGCCAAGGCCATACCCGCAATGGTCCCCAGGCAGGCGCATAAAATTTTCCGGTTTACACCGCCCAGAATCACAAAACAGACCACTGCAATATAAGAACACAGCAAAAACACCGTCCACACCGTGGGCCACCCCTTCAGAAGCAGGGGAATCAGAAGGAGCACCAGCACTGCCACCGTCATCGCCAAACCCAAAATGGACTTTGCGCCAGTCTTCCCTCCCACCAATACGGTCACCAGGAGAAACGCCGCCAGAATGAGTCCGATGGCTATGCTCCGGTCATGCTCATACACGGTGGCATTGTGGCTTCCATCGGCATAGGTGGAGATCAGCAGCGTCACATGGTCCCCTGAGGCCGCTGGCTCGCCGTACAGCGGCCCAACGGCATTGGACGTCAAAAGGGTCTGCCCCCGATATTGGCCCGACGTCACAGCCACCAGGAGGCTCTGGTCCCCTCTGTATGCGCCATCCGCTTCGGCGTCGGGCTCGCAAGAGTCTGACAGAATCTCCAGGACCCTTCCGGTCTCATATTCCACGTAGGCTTCCCCCCGCTGCTGCTCCTCTGCCGTCCCACTATGGGCATATCCGTACAGACCGGCAAACACAGCCGTCGCCAGAAGTAAAATCACCGCCGCCGGCCAGCTCCGCCGCAGGTAAGCCGCCAGCGCCCCGCCTTTTCCCTGTCCCATATTCCTGCGCTCTCCTGTCTTTTTTTCACTTAGCATACCAACTTCTCCCTGCCCTGTCAAGCGCTGCTCCGGCAGACTACAGGGCGGCAGCATTTCTTCCTTACAAACCGGCAGGCAGGAGCCATACGACGTGGAAGCTCCTACTTCCGTCCGTCAGTCCATAGAAAGCGCAACATGCCGCCGTTCCTCATCCGCTTCACTTCGCTGGGCATCTTCTCCCCGCTCCGGAGCTGCAGGGCCCAGTCTCCCCGGCGCCACTGCCCCATTTCAGGTAAAAACGCCGGCTCGTGCCTTTGCCCCGGTAACGGCACGGGCCGGCGTACAGGAAGCGCCCTGCCGCTTCCGGATAAACCGAAGCAGAACAGGGCGCTTCCCATGGGTTCCTGCAATATGGACTTTTTACTTTCTGGCTTTCTGCTCTCGCAGATACTCATGCAGCATACACAGAAAATCTCCCGCCGTGGGTGGCTGTGTAATGCTCCTGTGGGCAATCTTTGAGAAATACCCAGGGTTTGCATCCCATGCTTTTGCAATGGACGTACGGATGTTGCGCTCGACGCTGGTCCGGGTATTGCCGCAGCGTGCCGCCGCAGCCGGATACAGACCTCCAATGAGCCGCTTCAGCAGCGTCTCATCTTCCTCCACCAGCTCCATCGCCGCCAAGATGCAATCGTAGCCCTCCTGGCACCTGTAGATGCCGAAGCGAAACAACAGACCTTCAAGCTTATCCATGATATTGCACATCTCCTTTATTTGTAAAATTTCGCAAAACTATATTACCATATATAGCGTTCCATTTCACAAGCAAGAGAAAAATCGACAAAAATCACGAATAAAAGCGGAAAATCGCTAACCAGTCCAGCATTTCCGCCTCAATTATAATCTAATTCAATAATACCTCTCGTCTATTTCTTCTGGTAGATTTCCAGCCGGTCTTCCCATGCATCCAATTTCGTATAGCCATTTTTCTCCAGAAACTTCACCAAGTTTTGATACCCATCTTCCCCATTTTCCTCATAGAGGGTGTAGCTGCTTGTATGGTTCACATCCAGAACCACATACTCGGTGCTGAGCAAGTGCTCTCTGGAGCAGTAGCGCACATCATACAGCACCGCCCTCTGAGAAAGGGGCACCGTGTAGAAGGTGGTTGCCGTCACAGTGGCATCCTCTGGGATTTGGCTGAGGAATTCCCCGATCTGGATATATTCCTCCCGGTTGTTCTGGTACAAGTCAAAATACCCGGTAGCCTTTGGAACGACCACAGAAGCAAAGCAACTGCCAGAGATCGCAATGGCCAGGCCCAAGGGGATATACCGGAATAGAGCCCTGTTTGGCTCCCAGCTTGCCATGATATCCTCCAAATTGACCACTGTCATATAGATCAGGCAAGCTATCGACCCGTAGGTATACTGAAAAAAGACACTGTGCTGGTACGGATAGTCCGACATCAGATTGACAAGAACATATGGAATCAGCAAAATGTATCGCTCATATTTCCTGGTCCACAGAGGCATACCCAGCAGAGGCAGCATCGTCAGGACAAGGAAGGAGAGCTTTTCCCGATCGACACACTCGTAAATTACCTTCATTGGCGACAGCAACACCGCCAAGATGACCGAAAACAGAGAACCGGACCCTCCATACATAAAATTTTGATACCGGTTGGTCATAACCCCATCGCCGTAGCGGCTCAGGTAAGCTGTAACCAGCAAAAACCACGCCAGTGCGCCAGCCAGCAGAACCCCACCGGTCACCAGCCCCCACCGGTTGCACCCCCGGAGCCATGCCCGTAAAATCAGCCAGAGCGCCACCACCGCCACATACACCGCCGCATCCTCTTTGACCAGCAAGGTCAGACCGCCACACAGGAGAGCCTCCCATCGCTTCTCACGGTCAATTCCATCAAACATCCATAAAATCAGGGGCGTTAGAAACACATTTTCATGGATGTCGTAGCTGGTGCCTCCGGAATACGCCGGGTAGAGGAGGAGCAGCAGGCAAACCCCGGCGCTGACGCCAGCAGAAAATCCATGCCGGCGGCAAAGTCTCCACAAAGGAATCACTGCAGACGCCAAAACCGCCGCCTGCAGCACCTGCAGCGTCACGGGCTTGGGATAAATGCAATAAAAGGGCAGAAGCAAGTAATAAATCGGCGAAACGTGGACTGCAAAATGAGAAAGAGGGCCATCCCGCTCCACCGTGGTCACAGGTAGGCCGGTAGTCCGCATCTGGTGAAACATCTGAGAAAAAATGCCGAAGTCAAAGGTGGGCGCCCGATAGGTCAAGACCCGGTACACCGTCCAAAAACTCACAAAAATAAAAAACGCAGTCGCAAACACTGCCGTCCAAATCCGTCCACCTCGGCCCCGGTCTCCCGCCCGCCGGACCGCCTTCTCGGTTCCACACCAGCCACGCCAGGCGTACACACCCAAGACACCCAAAACCATCAGGCACGCAAGCAGATAGCGGGGCGCGAAGGAAGCGCGCAGAGAGGTGATCATCAAAATTCCAAAAACCACAAATATGGCCCATCGTTCTAACCGAAGCGTTTCAAAACGCCTGGCCAAGAGGGACAACAGTACAAAAAGAAATGCTGCCATGCCCAGCAGCAGCAACACAGATTGAGCTGCCAAGCCCTCCAGCCCCTCCAAACCGCGGAGCTCCGCCCTCAGGGAAAGATACTGCACCAAGACAGCCGTTAGCCAGCTTAACAGCATACGCCTCAGTATGTCCCCCACAGTCCATGGGGCGCCCCGCATCGCACCGAAATCTCTCATAAAATACTTCCTCCTGATGTCATACGTCAAGTCTCCCACAATCCCCTGCAAAAGTTTTCCTTGACACTCCCACTTTTGCCCCAGATCTCCACAAAACCTTTTCGCCTAGCTTATATCACATTCCCTTTCAAAAAGCAAGGACCTTCCAGCCAGTATTTTTGATTAAAATTGTTCTGAAACTGTGCAACGAAACGCATAATCCAAATGAGCGGCAGCTGATATGCCATACACCAGGCAATGTCACTCTGACCCCTCTGCATTTCCCTTGACAATCCCCTGGCGCTGCAGGAGATTGCGATTTCCTGACCTGCTGTAGAGATATGGGCCCTTACAAAAAGGACCCGGCCTTTTTAAAAAAGAAAGACAAATGTCTCTGCCTGTGCTATAATGAAATTGGCAGCAAGCGCTGCACAACGAATGAAAAGGACGGAATGGAACATGGCCGCTTCCTGGCTGAATGACGCTGTATTTTATGAAATTTATCCCCAAAGCTTTTACGACTCCAATGGTGACGGCATTGGCGATATCCCCGGCATCATAGAAAAACTGGACTACGTAAAATCCCTGGGCTGTAACGCCCTGTGGATCAATCCTTGTTTTGACTCTCCATTTAAGGATGCAGGTTACGACGTGCGGGACTACAAACGTGTAGCCCCCCGGTACGGTACCAACGAAGATCTCATCCACCTCTTCCAAACAGCCCATGAGAAAGGAATCCGGGTGCTGCTGGACCTGGTGCCAGGCCACACCAGTGAAGAGCATCCCTGGTTCCAAGCCAGCTGCCAGGAGGAACCCAACGAGTACTCCGGCCGGTACATCTGGACCAACGCCTGGTTCGCCCGGGGGGACGGAATGCCCTTTGTCAGCGGAGAAGCTCCCCGGAACGGAGCCTACATTCTGAACTTCTTCAAGTGTCAGCCGGCTTTAAACTACGGCTACGGCCAATGTAACCAGCCCTGGCAGCAGCCTGCCGGCAGCCCGGAGGCCTTGGCCACCCGGGCTGCCCTGTGGGACATCATGGAGTTCTGGCTGGAGCGGGGTTGCGACGGCTTCCGAGTGGATATGGCCGGCTCTCTGGTGAAGCACGACACGCCGGACTGCTCCTACACCCAGGCCATTTACCAGGAAATCCGGGAGAAGCTGGACGCCCAATTCCCGGAGGCCGCTCTGGTCTCCGAATGGGGCCTGCCCCGTCAGGCGCTGAACTGTGGCTTTGACATGGACTTTTATTTGGAGTGGCACGGCAACGGGTACTCCAGCCTAATGCGGGACTATGACACCGACGGAAACATGGTGATGCAGGGTCCTGATACCAGCTACTTTAAGCAGGACTCCGGTACAGACGTCACCCGGTTTCTGGCAGATTACCTACCCCAGTACACAGACACCAAGGACAAGGGCCTTTGGTGCTTCCTCACCTGCAACCACGACACCACACGACCCAGCTTCAACCTCTCTGCCGAGGAGCTGAAGGTAGCATATGGACTTCTTTTCACCATGCCCGGCGCCCCCTTCCTGTACTACGGCGACGAAATCGGCATGGCCTACCGGAAGCTCCCCAGTAAAGAGGGCGGCTACACCCGCACCGGTTCCCGCACCCCTATGCAGTGGTCCCGGGGGAAGAACCTGGGTTTCTCCACAGGCACCCCAGAATCTCTGTACCTGCCTGTAGACCCCGACCCAAATGCGCCCACGGTGGAGGGGCAAGAAGAAGACCCTCAATCCCTTCTGCACTACACCCGCGCCCTCATTGCCCTGCGCCACAGCCACCCGGAGCTCCAAGCCAGGTCTCCCTTCTCAGTTTACTCCGCAGAGCCTGGCTCCCGGCTGTTCGCCTACAAGCGGGGAGACCTCCTGTGCGCCCTAAATCCTGGCGTGGAAGCCCTTGCCCTACCCCTGGACGGTGCTTACCGCATTCTCTTCTGTCAGGGAACGGCCGAAATCCAAAACCAAGTTTTGGCAATCCAAGGCTTTGCCGTTCTAGAGCCCGCAGCCGGCGCGTGAGGCGGATGCGGCCAGCTGCTCTCATGGAATTATCCCAACTGAATACCGGTTAAAACTTAACCGCGCCGGCCCTGAGGTCCATCTCAGAGCCGGCGCTTATGATTGCTAGATACCGGGAAGCAGTTTAACTGTCCCACTTTTCCCCTAATTAGAAGCCTGGTTCTCCCAAAATTTTTTCGCAAAAACGCATAATAACAGTCGCAAATTGCGCGCGGCTGGCCGTTCCTTTGGGACTTAGCTTGCCGTCAATGCCACAGATGAGCCCGCGTTCTACCGCCCACGCCATGGCTGACATGGCGTAATGGCTGACCTGTCCCACATCCGGGAAATCCGGATCTGCCTCCGCACTGACATCTGCACCCTTGAACGCAGCGTAGCGGGCCAGTATGGTGACCAGCTGCTCCCGGGTAACGGCGGTGTTGGGGGCGTAGTGGGTTGCATCCATACCCTTCACAATTTGGTTCTCGGCAGCCCAGATGACAGCTTCCGTATAGTATTTATTTGCGGCAACATCTGTGAAGGGGTTTTCTGCCGTAGTCTCCGGTTCGCCCTCCATCCGGTAGAGAACGGTGACCGCCTGAGCGCGGGTCAGGCTGCTGCCGGGGGCAAACCCCGTTTCGCTGACGCCGTTCATATAGCCCCGGGCAATGGTAAAGTCCGTCGCCTCGTGGTACCAAGCGTTTACGTCCAAATCTTCGAATGCAGCGGAAGGACAATGGCTCTTATGTGGGCCAATCTCCATCTGCTCCCGGTAAGCAGGCCGGGTGTCATTCACCTCCTGATTGCTCACAGTGATGGTGGTGCTCATCTCATCCTTCCGCGCAAAGGTCAAGGTGGCTACCGCTCTGCCAGCCTCAATGGGGTCCAAACCGGCATAGGCCAGCTTCACAACCCCCTCTGCCTGAGCAATGGAGCAATAGGAAGCAGCCACCTGCACATCGGTCAGAGTCATGATCTCCCCATCATATTCCACTGTGAGCAGGCCATTGGTGGAGTCCGTATCTACCCCCTGGGCATCTTTTGCGGTCAGCGCCAGGGTAACCGTCTTGCTGTCTGTGGAAACCCAGGGCTTGGACTGGCGCTCCGCAGTACCCGGGTAGGCGTGTAGCATACCCGCAGCCATGCTCTGCTCCGGGGCAAGCATTTCCGCCTGGAGCGTTGCAGTGGGCTTCTGTGTGGAGAGGGACACTGCTGGAATGCCATTTGCCGCACCATTGGCGCAAGCCTCGTACAGGGCTGCCGGCCAAACGCCGTCGCCCATATCCCCCACGGAGCGGGCCCGGAAATAATACTCCTGATTGCTGCTCTGCATCAGCTGTAACACATAAATCTCGTTGGTTGTGCCGGTAAAATAGGAGAAAAACAGGGTGCTGCCATCCTCCGACAGAACCAGAGAACTGTTCTGCGCTCCACTTTCCGTGGGATAGTCTAACCCCGTGAGGGTGGAGGAATAGAAATTATAACTGATGCTGCCGGAGCCATCATACCAGAAGGTCCAAACACTGCCGGTATCGTCCAGTGCAAACAGGAAGTCACACGCGGTACCTTTGTCGTTGGTCCCCATGCCGCCGGAGGTAATGGCGACAAACTTAGTTGCACCGGTGTACTGGTTCAAAACGCCGGTTAGATTCCAACCGCTGTCGAAGGTATTGGCCAGCGGATCGTTGGGGCCCAGCAGATAGGCGCGATAGACGCCCATGGCCAGCGGGTTGTCCGCAGTGGCAAAGACCTCCAGCATCGCCATATCCTGCATCGCCGCACCAAAGGCACTGACCCCGGCAGAAGCATCCAGCTTCTCCCCCGTAACCGGATCGATGCGGAACATCACGCTGTCCCTGTTCTGCACATACAAGGCTTGGTTCGGCACACTATAGGCTACCGCAGCCAGATCCGATGGCAAAGCAGGACCGGCCGTCCAAGTCTCATCTGTCTCCAAATTCCAGGTAAATAATTGGGGATTCCCATCCTGATCCTGAAGTGCACCCTTCAGGGTCACATCTATGGTCTTAACCGCAACTTCGCAGGCTGCAGACTGCGTGGGGTCGGCAACTGCGGTGGCCGTAATGGTACAATTGCCAAAGGAATGGGCTGTTACAACCCCCCGGTCGTTGACCGTTGCAACAGTCTCGTCAGAGGTGGTCCAGGTGACGCTGCCATCTGCCTCCCAGGGAGTTACGGTTGCCGTGAGCTTTTCTGTGCTACCAACCAGCATCTCCAGGGAAGTAGCGTCCAGGGAAACATGTAACCCGTTGCGGTTCAGCATCAGACAGCTTACATTGGGAAACGCTTCTTCATCAAAGTGGCCCACAGTCTCGGCAGTCTTTGCCTCAAGATTGATCTTGACCAGCACATGCTCCACCGTTTCGTAAGCCGGAGGTGCATCATGCTCTATAAAGAAGTAAAGATTGCCGTCCTCCCAGACCATCGGGACAAAGTGCAGAGGGTTATCCCGGTCACTATTAACGGTCATACGTGAGGAAACCCAGGTGTAGCCTGTGTCAAAGACCAGCTCAAACCGGTTTCCAAAGCCTTCCTCCGCAGTGGCCGTCTTGTAAAGCTCCAGACAATGGCTTTGCGGATCTTCTGCCAATGCATAGAGGTTGCCTGCCCCGTCATCCGTCAGTCCATAGACCTGCAAGCTTTTGCCCTCTGTGTCCGTTATGCCTATGGTCTTTTCCGGCGTCAAATCCGTGATCTGACCTGTTCGGGGATCCACCTCTGCAATGTGGGAAATATACTTCCAGCCGCCCCACATCCAGTACAGAGAGTAGACTGCGTACAGCTTGCCACTGGTTTCGTCATAAGTCATGTCTGTAAAAATAACCTTATTGATCATACCCTCATCCGGATTTTCCTGGACCACGGGCTCTCCCAGGGGCACCGGCGCCGCCGTCAAGTCACCGCCGCCGAAGCAATACAGCTGACCATTGTCATCCATGGCATACAGATGATCCCCGATAAATTCCGCTGCTGTAAATATATAGTCTGCCCCGGCCAGCGCGGTCACATCGCCCTTGACGGCCTCATCAAAGCCAATCCAGCCTGCATTGTCCCAATACCAATCGTCATTGGGCAGTAAGTAGAACGCCATGAACTTGGTATCCACCGTAGCGGCCCCACCCAGTTTTATCTTGTAGGTGGTGGCGTTCATGGCATAGTCATAGACCTGAAGCAGGAGCCGCTCTCCCTCCACCTGGTGCATATCCAGAGTATAGGTAAGCGTTTCACCAGGCTTTGCTTCCTGCTTGGCACCGGCCTCTGTCAGCACCTGCGTACCGGCCGCGTTATACAAAACTACGCCAGCTACATACTGATTGTCCCGTGCCGTAACCTGAAGACTATCGCCGGTCAGACTCAGCGACACATCCTCCAGCGTGGGAGCCGTGTTGTCAATGACCATGGGCATCTCCATGGATGCGCCCTCCCCCAGGGCATCCCAATCCACATGGCCCGCTGCATCCACGTACAGCTCCGGAGCCATGGTCAAAGCCAGCTCAATCTGGTCTCCTTCTTCCAGACCGGAGGGGGTATAATTGGGTTTCAGAGAATACCCGGTGTTCTGCCACGCAGATTGATTGACATGGTAGAAAGCCGCAGTGAGGCTGCCGGTATTCATTTCATGGATGATTTCCCCGGCATGGGTCACTGTGAAGCGGGAGGCTGCGGCGTTGCGAATCAGAGCAAAGTTCCAGCTGCTGATTTGATCCCCATTTTCTCCGTTTATGGCATTGCGCTCCGGCATGTATGTCTCATCCGCCACAATGGGATTGCCGCCAAAGTGGTACTGCTTCCCGGGCTGTCCGGCATAGCGAATCGCCAGGGAATTGGCAAAGAAGGCGCCATTGCCCGTGGCAGAGGCCAGATAAGGAACGCGGTCCTCCTCCCCGGACTGGTAGGCCACATAGCTGCCCACATCGAACATGGACCCATCCGTCCAGTTACCATAGAATCCCAACACTGGAATAGAATGGATCGTTCCCTCCACACCTTCCGCCGTAGGAAGCTGCCGGGCGTAGAGATACCCCTCCACATAAGCGCCAGCAGGGTAAGATTCATCCAGGTTGGTTTTCTGGGCCTCGGTCAGAGACAGCTCAACCTGGACCTCCACCTGGCCGTCCGCAGGTAAGGTCATGAGACCGGAGTTCAGCCCTTTCAGGAGAGAATATGCGTCATAAGTGGTAACCGCTCCGTCACCGTCCAGGTCCGCATTTGGCTCATTGGCGATCTCCGTCCGCTCGCCAACCACATAATCCAGCAGAGCCTGTACATCGCCGGTGTTGACCAGTTGATCGCCGTTAAAATCCATGTTGATCAGGTCTTCTGTTGGAGTCAGCGTCTGGCCATCCACGCTCCAGCGCACATCCCCCTGTAGCATAGCGGTGCAGGTGTCCATGTACGAGGTGCCTTCCTCGTCTGCAAGCAGGTCTTGGGTGAACAGGTCGGCAGACAGGACGAATTGCTGCTCTCTGTCTGTCAGATTGTGTAGCGTAAAAGAAAAATGATAGGTACCCGTCCGATCCGGATCGTCGCCCAGCTCCGCCTTGACCTTGCCGTCGGCATAGGAGGCGGTGGCGTCCTCCTTCATCAGGACATAGGACTGGGCGGAGATGGCCTTGGCAACATCGGCCAGACCCGCGCCCTGTTTCAGAACGGACCAGTACTGGCCACGGGAAGCCTCTTCCCGGAGTGGCACCGCAGTGGACATCATCAGGCTCTGACTGAGCGCCCGGAAATTTAGCCCGGTTTTTTCATCCAGCCCTGCCTGACGGATATACTGGGCCACAAGGGCCGCCATTCCGGCCACCTGGGGCGCGGCCATGGAAGTACCTGACATGACCTCATAGGATGTTCCACCCGCCACTGCGCCGTTGACCGAATAGATGGATCCGCCGGGGGCAGTGAGCTCCGGCTTCAGCTCCAGCGTACCGGGGACGCCCCAGGAGGAGAAGCTGCTCATGTTGTAGTACTCCAAATCGTAAATGGCACTGTCCACCTCGGCAACAATCTGCATGGTTCCGGTGCGGTACAGCTCCTGGCCTCCATCGTCTGTTACAGGCTCCGACACAGACCGGATGCGGGCTCCATCCGACTGGAGAATGGACACACAGGGTTGGCTCTGGGTGTAATCGGACAAATCCATATTGATGGAACCGGGCTGATTGTTGTAGACAATCGTAGCGACAGCGCCATACTTCACAGCGGCTTCCGCCTTTTGGTAGAAGGAGGTAGAACCGCGGGAGCAGAAGGCTATTTTCCCTTCCAGCGCCCCATTCAGCGCAGCAAAATCCTCCTCTGTGCCAAACCCATCGATGAAAATGTAGTCATACTCCCCAGGAATGGTGGCCAGGGGCTCATTGGAATAGCCGGTGGTCTCCGTGTAGCTAAACATCCGTTGACCAACCTGAAAATACGTGCCAGTAAACCCTGCATTGTCCACAGAGGCTATGGCCAGGGAATTGGCGTAAGACCCGGGTGAGCCTAAGGTGTCCAGATTGACGCCGTCGTCGTACAGGTATCCGCCATAGGTCTGATCAGCCCATCCACCGGCATTGCCGGCAGAAATCACCAGAACTGTGTCACTGTTGACCACATTGTCCAGGATCGTCTGGTACGCCGCATTGCTGTGGCGGCTGGTTCCCGCCATCGCAGAGCCCAGGGACAGGTTAATGGCGTCCGCCTCCAGAATGATGGCATCCTCAATGGCTGCCATATAGTCCGAGTCATAGGCGCCGCCGCCAGTGCCGAAAACCTTCATGGCAATGATTTGCGCATCCGGTGCGACTCCCTGGGTTTTAACCGCCTCCAACGCCGGGGTAAAGGTGCCATCTCCATTGGGAATATAGGCGTTGGCCGCCGCAATGCCCTCCACATGGGAACCGTGCTCCCCTTGATGATCATGATCATGCGTAATGTCCAGGTTCTCGTCCACATAGTTAAAGGCAAAAGCAATCTTGGAGCTTACATACAGCTCCTTGGCAGGATAGCCCAGACTGGCAATGTTCAGCTTGCTCAGCTTTTGACGGATTTCATCCGTATCCAGCAGGTCCGGCTGAGCGTTCTGCTGCTCCAAAGCGTACTCAAAGGCAGCGGCGTCAAAGCTCTGATGGTCCGTATCAATGCCCGTATCAATCACGGCTACCCGGCTGCCTGCGCCGGTATATCCGGCGGCCCAGGCATGATGAGAGCCAATCATGTAAGCAGAAGTAGCCATATTGGGACCATCCGCCTCTTCCCGATCCACAACACATGGAGCATAACAGGTTTCCAAAATCACGTCCCGAATACCAGCTAGCTCCTGAATGGCCTGGATCTTACCATACGGAACATTGGCAGAAATCAGGTTGGCAGCCAGTGTCAGGTTCCACACCACATCCAATGGCTCCCCCTCCAAAGCTTCTGCAGAAATGGCATCCACCATGGCCTCCTGGCGCCTGGCCAAGTTCCGGCGATAGGACATGGCAGAGGCATTTTCTGCAATACCCAAGGTGGAGTAGCCCGCCTCCAGGGTGGATTTCCCATCCAACAAAATGGATACGCGAACCACATCCGTTGCCTGATACGGCGAGGCATCCTCAGCCTGTGTGAATTCCGCTGGGGTAATTTGGGCGGATACTGCGCGGTTGTCCACCTGCGTAAACTCCAACTTCGTGGTTCCCTCCGCCGGAACAGCTGTACTGGCAGGTGCAAGCAAACCCATACACAGGATAGCAGCCAGCATGAGGGAAATTGCGCGCATAAACAGTTTCTTTTTCATCTCTTCTACTCCTTTGTAATTGTTTTACCGCTGGGGACGGCTGACCCTATATAAACCGACATGCCGGTTATATACACAATGCTCACATGCGCATACGTGTAATTTTACAAGCTATCCTGACAGTGCTCGCAAGTTTGCGAACAGTTTTGTAAAATAGTACCATATTTTCAGCTGTATTGCAAGCAGTTTTTTCTCTTTTGTGAAAAATGGCAAAAAAATTCAGCCATTCCTGGGGAGAAAGCGCCGAAGGAATGGCTGGAGAAAACATATTAATCGGAATCTGGCTTTAATGCAAGCAGGTGAGCGGCGAGAATGTCCAATGCCGTTGGATTCACGCGGTAGCGCATACGTCCATCGTTCAATTCAACCAACAGCAGGCGGGCATCCAGCAAACTGCTCACATCCCGGCCTACTGTGCCCAGGTGCAAACCCAACTCCCGGGCCATTTCTCGGGTGGTCATGGGGCGTTCACGCAGGGCGCTGATCATTTTGATCCTTGCCGGCCCTGCTAAAAGGCGCAAGGCCAGCAGCTCCCAATTCTCCAACCCTGCTTCCTGTCTCTTCTGGATTGGAAAACCCACCCCAATCTGGAGTGAGACCATATGATCTACTTCGTCCAATTCATAGCGGGCAGTTCTTGCCCCAATGTACCGGGGTGCGATTTGCAGCACCTCATAGCAGTTATAGGTGCTTAGCTGGCAGCGGTTTTTCAGCCACATTTGCAAGTCCTGCTGCGCAAAATAGGCCTCCCATTCCTGAAACAGCGGCTCGGATTTAGCAGCCCATCGCTCCAGAAACGGCAAGAGACATTGGGCCACTGGCTCAATCAATTTCTCAAGCTGGAGGATGTACTGGTCAAAATGTTCCAGTGCCTCCTGCAAACGGACACGATAACTCGCCGTGATCGGCAGGCTTTCCAGACTTTGGGCTAGGGAGGTTACCTCCCCCCGCCCACCACATTCCACTGCATATTGCTCAATCCCTACGGGGTACTCCCCAATCTGCATAAAATGCCTCCACCTTTTTTGCAGCATCTGCACAGATTCTTTTACTGTCGTGCAGGAAAAGTTTACCGTACTATAGGCCATATTCCGAGCGACACAGGTATACTGTTTCGTCTCGTTCTGCAACTGCGTCTTTTCAAAAAAAAACTGAAGCGTCGGATTATTGCGTGACATCCCAGCGCAGGCCGTGTCCATCATTTTCTGCATGATATGAACCGGAATGCAGTAGCTTCCTTCCCCCGCGAGCTCCCGCACAGGGATCTCATTGACATAAGCATACAGCATTTCCACGCTTTCCAATAAAACATTGGGTGCCTTCGACAGAAACACTTTCATCTCTTTGTCCTCACAAAACGTAATACGTTGGCGGTAACGTACCAACCCTGTTCGCAGTAAATACGCACCATACAGTGGCTGCACAAAGCAGATATACAAAAAATGGACATCCTGTTGGATGTCCATTCAAATGTTGGCATTACCTATTTTCCCGGCCAGTCACCCGGCAAGTATCGTCGGCGCATGTGAGCTTAACTTCTGTGTTCGGGATGGGAACAGGTGGACCCTCACAGCAATCAATACCAACTTCTTCCGGAAGGCTCTCACCTTCCTCTATGTCAAAGCCCTTCGGCTCTAACAGCTTCCTAATAATAGCACCCAACAACTCCCTTGTCAAGCACTATTTTCTTCGTCCCCCTAGCGGCGAAGCCCAGCCCAGCGGGTTCGACGCTATGAGGAGGAGCAAGGGAGCGCAGTGCAGCTCTCGGCGAATGCTTTACGCATTCGACCCGACCGCAACGTAGCGGACTTTGCTCCAACGTGGTGACCCGTACCGGATTCGAACCGATGTTAACGGCGTGAGAGGCCGCTGTCTTAACCACTTGACCAACGGGCCATTGGTGCACCTTCACGGACTCGAACCGGGGACCCACTGATTAAGAGTCAGTTGCTCTACCAACTGAGCTAAAGGTGCAGCTCGCTTTCTTCGATACACCCTGAAAACTGAACACTGTTTCCTCTATTCCCTCTCCTTATGAGCTTCGCAACCTCGAGCCTGCTTTCTTAGGTCAAGCTTTCGGTTTATTAGTATCAGTCAGCTCCATACATTACTGTACTTCCACCCCTGACCTATCTACGACATAGTCTACGTCGAACCTCAGTGGAGATCTTATCTTAGGGGGAGTTTCACGCTTAGATGCCTTCAGCGTTTATCTCGTCCATACGTAGCTACCCAGCTGTGCCCTTGGCAGGACAACTGGTGCACCAGAGGTATGTCCATCCCGGTCCTCTCGTACTAAGGACAGCTCCCTTCAAATCTCCTACGCCCGCAACAGATAGGGACCGAACTGTCTCACGACGTTCTGAACCCAGCTCG
>UQZA01000006.1 GCA_900545515.1 uncultured Eubacteriales bacterium
TTAACCAGGCAAACCGACTGGTAGGCGATTGCCCCGTAGTGGATCCGTTGACGTTCTTGGCAGGCTGCCAGCAGGAGGTAGTGTCAAGAGTTAAGCGCAAATTTGTTTTTGGTCCTGTAGGTTTGTCAATGATGAGTTACAGACTTTGGTTTACGACGGTGAAAGACTATCTCAAAGGAGTGATGAACGGCAAGACTACAATCCCCGTAAAGGCATGGAAAACGGAGTATGCCAAGCTGACCAACCAGTGGAAAACGCTCAACCAACGGTATCTTGAACTGAAAGAGGAAGTGAAAGAAGCCGAGAAAATCCGAAAGAGCGTTTACAGTATCTTGCGGCAGGAACAGCGGGAACACGCGCCCCAAAGAGCGCAGGATATGGAACGGTAACAGACAGGGCGGCGAGGATAATTAAAGACTACCCCGCCGCCCATGTTTTAAGTTTTTCGTTTGCCCTACAAACTAGAACTTGTCTATTTGATCAATATTTAAGTCAGAGAGTTTCTCATAAAAACGTATCCATCTTCAATAGTATCGGAAAGGCAAAAACCCTGCTTTTTCCAAAACTCTTGAGCAGCAACATGTTCCAGCTTTACAGGAGCAGAGATTCTGTGTGCCGTAAATTTATTTTGCAAGTATTCAATACAGAGCTTTGCCCCCTTTGTTCCCAATCCTTTTCTTTGAAACGCGTCATCAATTAAAAAATTGATAATTTGATAGTTTTCTTCTCCGACATACATTGAAACAAACCCTATCATTGTGCCATCGTTATAAATGGCAAACGGTCTTGCGTCTTGATAATAGACCCATGCCTCCGCCAAAGAATACGTAACGGTATCTACAAAGCTGCTGTCTTGAACACTTGCGTGTAAATTTAAGCATTGTTGAAAATTATCTTCGGTAATCGCTCTTAATTCTACCATTTATTTCTCCTATACAACTTCCGATTTGTCGGTTAGTTTGCTACCCCAAGTATAGCACATTTCCCCGCCGCAAGCAATCAGCGTTTTACGTCCGTTCCGACTATTCAGACCGTCAAGGGACGAGTAGTATTTTTTCGCAAAGGGCGCGAAAAAATCTCCACTCTTAACCCCTTGACTGTCTGGATTTTTGCCGCCGCCATTTCGCCGCCGAAAACGGGGAACAGGATTTTTTCAATCCTGCCCCGCCGCTTTCGTCCGCTTCATTTTACGGCAAAACCGTCTGCACTACTTCGCCGGTTGTCGTTAGGTTTTACGGGGCTGCGCGCCCCGCACCCCCGCCTCTCCCAAAGAACAGAATGTTACGCAATAGAGGTCAAAAAGGCTTGATTTTTAAGGCGTTCCAGACGCGAAAAAACACAGGGTAAGGGTTTTATATGACTTGCCCTCAAAAACGGCTTCTAACCGTCCACAGGCGCGTTTTGCGCCCCTTTTTCCCGCCGCACTGATAAAATTTTTCGTCAATAACTCAAAAAGCACTTGACAAATCGCTTCATGGGGAGATGCAAAGGATACCAATGGGTGACTACTCTATGCACATTACCAAAATAGCACCCTTCCCAGGCACTACTCAACGCAGTGCCTGGGAAGGGTGCTTCTTGTGGCAGGGGATGAGGGATTCGAACCCCCGCAAACGGAGTCAGAGTCCGGTGTGCTACCGTTACACAAATCCCCTGTATTTTGGCTCCAAGGCGGAACAACGTTTATTATTATACGCAAAACCGGCCAAATGTCAAGAAGAAATTTCTAATTTTGCCAGGAAACTTTTCAGCTGCCTTTTATTGCGCCGGGATTGGGAACCTGGTATAGTATGGTGCGGAAAGGGGTGTTTTATACCATGAAGTATGGCGAGATGATCCCCGGCCGGTTTTGTACCAGGCCGAACCGGTTTGTGGCCCATGTGGAGCTGAAGGGGCGGGAGGAAATTTGTCATGTGAAAAACACAGGCCGCTGCCGGGAGCTGCTGCTGCCAGGGGCCCGGGTTTGGTGCCGGTTTGACGGGAATCCGGAGCGGAAAACTCACTATGATCTGATTGCAGTGGAGAAAGCCGGGCGGCTCATCAACATGGATTCCCAGGCGCCCAATCAGGCAGCAGCGGAGTGGCTGTCAGCCGGGGGGCTGGGAGAGGTGGAGGCGCTGCGGCGAGAGTGGACGCATGGGGATTCCCGCTTCGACTTTTCTTTCCTCCAGGGTGGACGCCGGTGCTTTTTGGAGGTCAAGGGCGTGACACTGGAGGACGATGGGGTGGTTCGTTTCCCCGATGCGCCTACCCTGCGGGGGACCAAGCATCTTTTGGGACTGGCCCAGGCTGCAGCCGCGGGATACGGGGCGTACGTTTTGTTTGTTATCCAAATGGGAAATGTGAAGTATTTTGCCCCGAACGACCGGACGGACCCAGCTTTTGGCGCGGCGCTTCGGAAAGCCGCAGCGTCTGGGGTGCAAATTCTGGCCATGGACTGCATTGTGACGCCGGATTCCATGGCGCTGGACAGGCCGGTGCCGGTCCATTTGGCGTAATGTGACAGAACTGTCACGGAACAGTCACCGGGTTGTCACTTGCCTGTGATATACTGGTTCCATCAAGAGCAAAGGAGCGTCTACTATGGAAATGTTGCGGGTGGAAAACCTGACGAAGGTGTACGGAACGGGGGAAAATCAGGTCCGGGCTCTGGATGGAGTTTCCTTTTCTGTAGACAAGGGCCAGTTTGTGGCCATCATTGGCCCCTCAGGGTCGGGGAAAAGCACACTTTTGCACATTCTGGGCGGTGTAGACCGGCCTACCAGTGGTAAGGTGTACATGAATGGACAGGATGTGTATAAAAGGAACGAGGATCAACTGGCCATTTTTCGCCGCCGGGAGGTGGGACTCATTTACCAGTTTTACAATCTGATCCCCGTGCTCAATGTGACGGAGAATATCACCCTGCCGGTTCTGATGGACGGACGGAAGGTGAACCAGGAGCGGCTGCAGGAGATGCTCCAGACCCTGGGCCTGCAGGGCCGGGAGAAGCATTTGCCCAATCAGCTTTCCGGCGGCCAGCAGCAGCGAGTCTCCATTGGCCGCGCCCTGATGAACGCTCCGGCGGTGGTGTTGGCTGACGAACCCACCGGAAATTTGGACTCCAAAAACAGCCAGGACATTGTGGATCTGCTGAAGTACTCCAACCGCCGGTTTGAGCAGACCCTCATCGTCATCACCCATGACGAGTCCATAGCCCTCCAGGCTGACCGCATTCTGGCCATTGAGGACGGCAAAATTACCCGGGATGAGGTGATTCGGAGATGAATGTGTTTCACAAGGTGACCAGACAGACCCTCCGGAAGAACCGGCTTCGGACTTTGGTGACCATCGCCGGAGTGATCCTCTCTGCGGCCATGGTTTGCGCCGTGACCACCATCGTGGTGAGCTTCCAGGGCTTTTACCGGGACTGCGAGATGTACGAAACCGGCGACTGGTATGGCCGTGTGGAGGACGCCAGTCCGGAAGTCCGGCAAACCCTGCTGGAGGACAGCCGGGTGGCCCATGTGGCCTCAGCGGAAGTACTTGGCTATTCAGAAAGTGAGAGCCGGAACGAGGAAAAGCCCTATATTTACCTGCTGGGCGTGGATGAGACCTACCTGAATACCATGCCGGTCCGGCCGGTAGGGCGCCTGCCGGAGCGAGAGGGAGAAATCCTGGTCCCCACCCACTACCTCTCCCCGGGAAACGGCGGGGCCAGCCTTCAGATTGGAGACACTGTGGAGCTGACGCTGGGAGAACGTGTGCTGGATGGATACTCCCTAAACCAGAATAACCCTTTGTGCGATGGGGAGTCCATCCAGGTCCGAAAGACTGGGCGCTACACAGTGGTGGGCTTTTATGAGCGGCCGGATTTTGAGCCCTATTCCGGGCCGGGGTATACCTTTCTTACAGTGCCGGAGCAGGACGGCCCTCAAAATTATCTGCTGTATTACAAAACAACGGATATAGATGAACTGGACGGCGTCATCCGGGACCACAATCTGCCGGAGGATGAAAACTGGAGCTTGCTGGCTGCGGACGGGGTGTTCCGGTATGATAACTTTGGCCGGGTCTTTGTGAATCTGGCTTCCATTTTGATTTTTCTCATTGTGCTGGGATCTGTGTCCCTGATTTACAGCGCCTTTTCCATCTCTGTTTCTGAACGGACCCGGCAGTTTGGACTGTTGCGCTCCGTGGGCGCCACCCGGGGCCAGCTCCGCCGGTCTGTGCTGTATGAAGCGGGGGTGATTTCGGCCATAGGGATTCCCTTGGGCATCCTTTGCGGTATGGGAGGCATGGCCGTTACGCTACATTTCATTGGGGGGATGTTCCAGGGTATGATGGCAGCAGAGATTCCCATGCGCTTCCGGGTCTCCTGGGCCTCGGTGGGGATTTCTGCGGTCATTGCCCTGGTGACGGTGCTGATTTCCGTGTGGATTCCAGCCAAGCGGGCCACACGGGTGACGGCCCTGGAGGCCATCCGGCAAAATCAGGATATCCACAGCCGGGGCAAGGATGTCCGGGTGTCCCGCCTGACGGGCCGCCTCTTCGGACTGGAGGGAATCCTGGCCAAGAAGTACTTCCGGCGCAGCCGCCGGCGCTACCGGGCTACCATTGTGTCCCTGGTGCTGAGTTTGGTCCTTTTTATTTCTGCCAGCTCCTTCTGCATGTACCTCACCAGCACGGTGGATGAGACGCTGACTGTCAGCAATTATGACGTTGTGTGCTACCTGAGCGGGGAATCCGATCCGGAAGCGCTGCTTCCAGCTCTGCTGGAGGCAAAAGGTGTCAAAGCAGGCGCGTATTGGAAGGAAGCGCAGGGGTACCTGCTCCTGGAGCAGGACCAGCTGGATGAAACCTACCTGCGCTATGGCGAGGCATCGTCTGCGGCGTTCTGGCAGGCTTGCACAGACCCGTCCTTTCAGGGGGAAGTGGCCATTCCTGTAGAGCAGTATTATGTGGATGAGCACACCTATGGGCAGTTCCTGGAGGAGCAGGGGCTGGATGCCGGGCAGTATCTGAACTCTGCAGCCCCTTTGCCGTTGGTATACAACCGAGGCAGCACCGTAATCTATGCCACCGGGAAAAGCGGAAACTATGAGCGCCAGGTTTATACCTACCAATTTCTGAAAAGCGGTGTGGAGACGGCGGCCCTTCGGCAGCCCCAGGAGGTGGCGGGCTACTTCTTCAGCCATACCGAAAATGCTGCGGAGGATCTACCCGGTACGGTAGCCCCTGCCAGAGATTTCTTCCTGAACGAGGAGGGAGAGGAGGTCAGCCGTCCCACCCGAACCGCTGCCATTCACTTGGGCCCCACCGTACAGGACCTGCCTTTGGGCGTGTCAGAACGAGAAGGTGGCGGGTGCATTCTGATCTACCCCTACGCAAGTGCTCCCGATGATGGCAGTGAGACCTCCGTCTGCTTTACCAGCAGCAGCCATGGCGAGACGGCAGAGTCTCTGGAGGAGATTCTTCTGGAGCGGGGAAGCTACACTGGCAGTGGTCAGGTCATAGATGTACGGGGCCAGGAGTCTTCCAACCGGAATCTGGTTACCATTATAAACGTGTTTTCTTACGGGTTTATTGTTCTGATCTCCCTCATTGCTGCGACCAATGTGTTCAACACCATCTCCACCAATGTGGCCCTGCGCCGCCGGGAATTTGCCATGCTCCGCTCGGTAGGAATGACCCGTTTAGGTCTAAACCGGATGATGAATTATGAATGCCTTCTCTATGGCTTCCGGGCTTTGGCTTTTGGAGTGCCCCTTTCTGGTCTTATGACGGTGCTCATTTATGAAGCTGTGGGCCAAGCTGTTTCCAGCTCGTTCCAGGTCCCCTGGAGCGCGGTAGCAGTGGCAGTGTGCAGTATCTTTGCTGTGGTTTTTTCCACCATGCTCTACGCCATGGGACGGATCAAGCGAGAAAACCCCATCGATGCATTGAAAAACGAAAATACATGATTTACCTCCCGCTTGGAAGGCAGGAGACGTACCAAAAAAGCAAACCGGCTAACCCTTCCCAGGGTGAACCGGTTTGCTTTTTACGAGGGGCCGATATATGCTCAATCCACTTGGGGAAGCTCTTCAAGCTGGCCTGCAAGTGGGTAGTGTCAAGAGTTATGGGCAAATTTTTTCGGTCTAGGTAGAAATCGATTGCAGGAGCGGCTTAGCTGCCAAACAGGTATCTTCATCTGCGAAAACATGATATGAAAAAACCGAACGGCTCAGCCATACGACTTAGCCGCTCGATTTTAGGTATCCGCCCTATTTCCGTCTCATACAAACTGTTCCCGCAAAGCCAACTCCGCAGAAATAAAGGTTTGTATAATATGGTTTTGTAACATCGCAACACTATAGATGCCGCTGCTTTCAGGTTTGCAGCCAAAACCAAACCGAAGCCCAGTGCAGCGGGTTCGGTTTGGAGAGGAGGAGCAACGGAATGAGTGAGAGATGACTTTTTGAAAAAAAGTCGTCGCGAACGATATGCAGTCCGCGACGACGTGGTGGGGGAAGGTGGATTCGAACCACCGAAGGCATAGCCAGCAGATTTACAGTCTGTCCCCTTTGGCCACTCGGGAATTCCCCCATATTGTCCATTCAAGTTGGTGGAGCCGGTAGACGGATTCGAACCCCCGACCTACTGATTACAAATCAGTTGCTCTACCGGCTGAGCTATACCGGCGTCTTGAACAGAACACGCTTATTATACTACGGATTTCGTAATTGTCAAGCACTATTTTCGCGAATTTCCTTCTCCTTGGGAACGGAGAGGGAGCAGCCGCAGAAAGGGGAAGCACGCCGCAAATCGCGGTGCCTCTCCCCCTGGGACTCTTTTTAACTTTGGCAAAAACGCTGTGGAATGGAGATTCACTCTTGCCCACTTGCTGGCCTTTTAATCTTCCACTCTCTGAATGTGTGCTCCCAAAGCAGTGAGTTTACCAATCAAATTCTCGTAGCCCCGTTCAATGTAGTGGATATTCTCCACAAAAGTCTCCCCCTGGGCAGCCAGGCCCGCAATCACCAGGGCCGCACCGGCGCGCAGATCATGAGCTTTTACCGTTGCGCCATGAAGCTCCTCACAGCCAGTAATGGCAGCGGTCTTACCACTGACCTGGATTTTTGCTCCCATGGAGCGCAGCTCTTCACAATAGGCAAAAAAGCGGGTCTCGTAGATACTCTCCGTAATCCGGCTGACCCCCTCTGCCAAGGTCATGCAAACACCGATCTGACCCTGCATATCCGTGGGGAACCCAGGATATGGCATGGTTTTTACCGTGGCTCTCCGCAGACGCCGAACCTTTTGCACCCGAATGGCATCGTCATACTCAATCACTCTCGCGCCCATTTCCCGGAGTTTTGCAGAAATGCAGTCCATGTGCTTAGGAATGACATTTTTGATTAACACGTTACCGCCTACAGCAGCCACCGCTGCCATGTATGTACCGGCTTCAATCTGATCGGGGATGATGGAATAAGCGCCACCTCGCAGAGCCTTCACGCCCCGAATCTTGATCACATCGGTGCCTGCCCCGGAAATTTTAGCACCCATAGTATTCAAAAAATTTGCCAGGTCCACAATATGTGGCTCCTTGGCGGCATTTTCAATGACCGTCTGCCCAGGAACCAGCACAGAGGCAATGATGATATTAATGGTCGCTCCCACAGAGACCACATCCAAATTCACCCTGCCACCCTGAAGCCCCTCTTCTCTGGCGCGGGCGTCTACATAGGCATCGGTTTCCTCCACCTCTGCGCCCAGAGCCAAGAAGCCCTTCACATGTTGATCAATGGGGCGGGGTGCAAAATTACAGCCACCGGGCAGAGCCACCCGCGACCGCCCAAAGCGGCCAAGCTGAGCCCCGATGAGGTAATACGACGCCCGAATGCTCCGTACCAGAGTTGGGTCCGGCTCCATATCGCCCACATTGGTACAGTCAATTTCCACCGTATCATGGGACCTCTGGCAAACGGAAGCGCCCATTTGCTTCAAAATATCCAGCAAAATATGTACATCGGATATATCCGGCACATTTTCAATCCGACAGCAGCCCTGTACCAGGAGGGTAGCAGGGATGATCGCGACGGCGGCATTTTTGGCGCCGCTGATGGTGATGGTACCCTCCAACGGTTGACCGCCCTCGATTTTATACCTTGGCATGGAACAATCCTCTCCCATGAGTCGTGCCTTTTGTAAGACGTGCCCGCAAAAAGCCAATTGTTACTATACCATGAATGGCCTCAGTTGTAAAGAAAAAGATGCGTTTATCCTGTGTCAGGGAGGATTTTCAGTTGAAAATCAGGAGGCTGCATGCTACTATAGTATCACCAATGTTTACACAGGAGGCATTCACATGGGAAGAATCGCACCAAACGGCACCCCGGTAGTGGTGCAGACTGGCGCCAGCGTCATCGTGGTTAACAGCGCCGGTGAAATTCTGATGCAGCAACGCCAGGACGATGGCACCTGGAGCTATCCCGGCGGCCGGGTTGAAATTGACGAAACCGTGGAAGACGCCGCCCGGCGGGAGGTCCTGGAAGAGTCTGGCCTTCTTGTAGGGAACATGGAACTTTTAGGCGTTTTCTCCGGAAAAGAGCTCAATCACGTCTATCCCAACGGCAATGAAGTCTGCGGCGTTGACATTGTATACGTGAGCCGGGATTACACCGGGTCCCTTCATTGCACCGACGGAGAGGCCATTGGCCTGGGCTTCTACCCCGTTGACCGTCTCCCCCAGCCCATTTCTCCCATGAACGCCAAGCAAATTGAGGCCTATATTCATAGTGTCAAATAGTGTCTGTATTCCATCACAATTTAAAACAATATTGTTATGTAGCCGTATAAGCCTGCGCATGACGCTCCACCTCCGTTCGTAAGAGAAGAAAACACATAACATAAACTGGGTCGCCTTACACTCCAGCACCCCAGCGCTTATCAGTACGGATTGATTTTGGAATGCGGCTGTCACATAATACAACATCTTATTTTTGCAGATTGGAGACTCTTGGGGGGACATCATTGAAGAATCAAAACACAACAGCGGTACAATCTGTCCTGCGAACCGAAGAAAAGTACCTCTTGTCACATCCACAGGCCCTTACGCTGCAAAATAAATTGCGTGCCCTGCTCCACGTTGACGATTTCGGTGATAACGACGGATACCGGGTTCGCAGTTTATATTTTGACTCCTTTCACAACATAGACTATCGCGAAAAAAATGCCGGAACTTACCACAGGAAAAAAATTCGCCTTCGCATTTATGACGAAAAGCAAGTCAATGCAAAGTTGGAGCTAAAAGAAAAGCATGGCGCCTTACAGCACAAAGTGAGTGTGACAATATCTCGGCAAGACGCTGTGCGGTTGTGCCAAGGAGATTACGGCACTCTGTTAGATTACAAAACACCGGATGCCATTCGCCTGTATACCATGATGTCGCTGGGCCTGTACCGGCCTGCCGCAATCATTGAATATAACCGGCTGGCATTCACCTATGATGTATTCTCTACGCGGATCACATTTGACTCAAATGTCCGATCGTCAGATCTTCTATTGGATCTTTATGAGCCGTTGCTCCCCTGGAATTATATCGTGAATCAATCTGTAATTTTAGAAGTTAAATATAATCAGCTTCTTCCCGGGTTCCTGTCTGCTGTTCTGGATCATGAGAATCTAACGAAACTGTCTGTCGGGAAATACGCCCTTGGGCGCAGGATACCGGATCAATACTTGTAACGAGGAGAAAGAGATATGAGTAAACAGGAAATCTGGGAGCTCTTTTATGGAGCAGATACTGCTATACGCGGCAGAAATATTTTGGCTGTTTTGGTTGCTGCGTTGATTATTGGCTTTGTTATTTTTATTACTTACCGGGTAACACACCTGAGTACGGCATATTCCGCTAAAATAAATGCAACCAACGTAGCAATTACTCTGATCACCGCAGTGATCATGCTTATGATCAGCAGCAACATCGTAATCTCTTTGGGAATGGTCGGTGCACTTTCCATCATCCGGTTCCGCACAGCCATTAAAGACCCGTGGGATACTGTATATATTTTTTGGGCAGTGGTGGAAGGGCTGGCCATAGGCTCACAAAATTTCAAGCTGTCTTTTATCGCCGTAGTTTTCATTGGAATGGCGCTGATTCTCCTAAGCTGTCATACCACCTTACTTCATAGATATCTACTTGTGGTACGATGCGCCTCGGAAGCAGAGCCTCAAGAAATTCAGGCAGTCATCGCCTCACAGCACAAGCACTGCAAGCTCCGTGCAGCAAACCGTTCTGCCACCTCAACTGAGTTGATTTTTGAGGTACTCGTACATAAAGCCTTTCAGATTTCTCTGATCTCCAAGTTACAAGCTATGCCTGAAATCATTACAGTCAACTTTTTGGAAGAAACGGGGGATACTGTGGGATGAGGCACAGTGTCAAAATCAAATTGATCATTTGCGGAGGATTCGCAGTCCTTTTGCTCCTAGTCATACGCCTGACTGCCCTAAGAGAAGATTCCAAACTTCTGGACTTCATTTCCAAAGAGAGCAACCGTCCGTTGGTAGAATTCTCGGTTGAGCAAAATGCAGACACCGTATCCATTGTACTATCACCAGCAGAAGGGGTACCAAGGGATATCAAAATTTACTATACGTTAGACGGCAGCGTCCCGGACACATCCGACACCTGTTATGAAGGGCCTCTCGTTTTACCTGCCGGGGATATGAGCAAAGGGGTGATCATTCGTGCTGCCGTTTCTTATAAAGATCAGCTATCTCAGGCCTATACCAAGACGGTACTGCAGCTGGAAAATGGTGCACTACCGGAAGACATGATCATTGTGAGTCTTTCCACGGATCCAGACAACCTGTATGATTATGAAACCGGGATTATGGTAGAGGGAAAGACCAAGGACGACTTTATTGCAGCGGGAGGTGATTACGACAGCTTGCAGCCCTGGCAATTGCCCGCAAATTTTAAGCAGCGTGGAGATGCATGGATTCGAGACGCCTATGCCGAGTTTTATGATAACCGTGGAAATCTCCTAGGTGGACAAGATGTGGGAATCAGCATCTCCGGCGGCGCTTCGTCTTATCTTGATGTCAAATCCTTTAAGCTTTCCGCAAACTGGAACCGGACTGGGGAAACTGCAGATTTCCCTGCCAGCTGGTTTATGACTGCAGCCACAGAGCAAACCGAGCCGCTGGCTGTCGATTCTTATAACAAGATCATCGTGCGCAACGGAGGGCAGGACCGAGACCATACCTTCTTGCTTTGGAATGTGTTGTCACCTCTTGCCAAAGAATCGGGCTTGATCCACGTGGCAGATGCCATCCCGGCAATTGTTTATCTGAACGGAGAGTACTACAGCTACATGTGCTTGCAGCAACACATAAATAGAGATTACCTCGGCAACCTGCACGGACTGAATAAAGAGCTGATTGTAGATAATCAATTTGGTTCCGAGCGTGAGCTTCTGGCTGCTACTGGTCTGAATCAACTTCTGCAGGAGGACATCCAGGACCCTGCCATCCGGGAGCAGGTGGAAAAAATTGTGGATATAGATGATCTGTTTTTATATTACGCTTTTGAAATGGTGGCAAATAATTTGGACTGGCTGCACAATAATTACCGGGGATGGCGTTATACAGGGCAAGCAGTGGAAGGGAATGCTTTTTCCGATGGCAGGTACCGGTTTATTCTTTATGATTTGGACACTTGTTTGCGAAGCAAGCCCGATCAATTTAGTGAGCTGATGACAAAAGACTCCTGGTATTACTCTGAACTGTTAGACTTCCTTCTGAAGTATCCCGGCTACCGCGAAAAATTTATTTGCAATGTGCTAAATCTCACCAATACAACATGGAGTCCTGAAAGCCTTTGCTCACGCCTGAGCAAAGAAAAAGAAAAGCTCACCACCCTAAAGCAGAACGAAAAATTTGGTTCCTTAATTTCAAAAAGCTTATCTGAGACATCAGAAGATTCTTACAATGACATATATAACATGGCGCTCGGCCGCAGAAATGTCGTGCACGAGCAGCTGCGCCATTATTTTTCTTGTGAAAGTGCCTATACCCTTTCCATGTCCGTAGACGCACCTGGCAGCTGCATTCGTCTGGAAAACATGCAAGTTACCTATGGTAGTCCATATACGGGAACGTATTTTGCTGAGTGCGGCGTCACCTTACGGGCAGAGATTGGTCCAGGCCAAGAATTTGACCACTGGCTTGTAAATGGCGTTGTCTGTGACACGCAGGATCTCTATTTAGACGCTGCGCAAGTCAACGGCTCTTCGTTCGTGGAGGTCACGTTATGCACAAGGAATTGTAAATCTGGGAAGCTTGTAATCAACGAGGTCTATGCAAAAGGGAACCACGACTGGATCGAGTTGAAAAATGTAGGCAGTGCGCCAATTGATTTGTCCGGAATGTGCATCTCTGACAACCCTGATCAACCGCAGAAATGTGCACTTCCCCAGATCACCATGGAACCCGGAGAATTGTTGGTACTGCTTTGCAAAAACAATTTAACTCTGGCTGGAAATCTGGTGAACTTTAACCTTTCAGAGGGAGAGTATCTGCTGCTTACCCAAGAACGCGGGACTCAAATCGACGGCCTGTGCATTCCCAATCTACCAGAGGGAACCAGCTATGGCCTGTCTGAAAAAACCGGGCAGTATGTATTGTTTTCATCCCCAACAAAAGGGGAGCAAAATAATTAAATCCCTCTGGAGCCGGGGCTGTCTCAAAACTTTCTTTTGAGGCAGCCTCTTTAGGTGACGTGAGCCCTTTGCCACATTTTATTGCTGTTACCCACCGAAACCCGGCGGGTAGACGATCGTTGAGAGACATCCCTAGATTTGAATGCGCAAATACCTTCTGGCCAGCTCCTGGACCATTTTCGTATAAAGGCTCTGGCAGGCTTCCGCCTCTCCCCGCTCCAGTGCTTCATAGCAGGGTCGGAGGTAGACATCCCAAATGAAAGGGTAAACCTTAGCCGGGTTGTCCATCAGGCCAATGGCGGTGACAATGCCAGGGGCCAGGTCATAATACTGGGCGATGAGGCGGGGCCCATCGGGTTGGGACTGGAGGTAGCTGTCCCGGAAGCTCCGAAATGCAGCCAGCTCTAGGCAATCGTCAGGCTTACCGGACTGAGCGCACACCGCCGTGGTGATAAAGCACAGCTTCTTCCGCTGGAAGCCCTGGCAGATCTCTTCATAGGTGGTGAGTTGGAAGACCTTTTTCGGATACCGGATCAGCCACTGTTCCCGGAGAATCCGACAAAAGTCCTCACAGGCCGAGGTCCTCTCCAGGCGAATGCCGGGGATCAGCAGCAGACAAATGGTGCACTTCACATCATCCAGAAGGGCGTCTCTGCCCGTTAGTCCCCGTTTATTTTTCACGCTCCAATCCTCCACCTGATCAAGAAAAATGTCTGCCAGGGCCGCCAGAGCCGCCTCCGCCCCCTCCTGCGGTCTTGCCTGGGCGGCAGCATCCATGGCGCGGAACACCGGCCGGCAAGCCTGCCGGTATGCCTGAAAGTAGGGTTCAAACTCCGTTTTGGTCAAATGGCGAAAGGCGTCCGGATACCCGGTAACGCAGGCCAGCAGATGTGCAGCCACGTAATTGTAAGCCTCCTGCGCCTGAGAAATCGATGCGGTCGCAGTCAGCTCCGGAAGCAACTCCTCCACATGCAGCCACGACCCGCAGTACAGGCAGGAAAACCGGTGCAGCTCCGCCGGGATCTGCAATTTCTTTCCACATTTGGGGCATATGCCCAAAATCAGCCTGGTGTCACTCATCAATATCCCTCCATGGAAGCGCTCAGTATATATGTTCCAATCTCCCACCTAAAGCAATTGCCAAGGTGAGAGGTTTTATTTTTTCACACTTTTTTCCTGATGTCAACTCCCTTGCCCGTCTGCGTGCAAATTTTTCTCCGGGCGCCACATGTTTTTTCCGGTCCGGGAAATACTACCTCTGACAAACATGGTAGAAAGCGGTGGTGTCCTTGCAGACCTTTGCCTGCGGAACCAAAATTATCGCCGGGCCCGGGGCCCGGTGGAGCTTAAAGGACCGGGAGGCCAAGCGGGTCTTCCTGGTGACAGATTCCTTCTTCTCAGAAAGGGGGACGGCCCTGGAAATTGCCCGGTCAGCGGGAGAATGCCAGGAAATTTTTGATCAGGTGACTCCAGATCCCACGGCGGAGCTGATCGCCCGGGGTACCGCCAGGCTGAAGGCCTTCCAGCCGGACCTGGTGGTAGCCCTGGGGGGCGGCAGTCCCATGGACGCGGCCAAAGCCATGGTGTACTTCTCCGGCGAACCCATTCCTCTGGCCGCCATCCCCACCACCTCCGGCTCCGGGGCAGAGGTGACGGATTTTGCCATTGTGACCCACAACGAGGTTAAGCACCCCCTGGTCAGCGAGCGTCTCCGGCCCCAGATTGCAATTTTGGACAGTGAGCTACTGGAGGAGCTGCCCCGGAGCCTCATTGCCGACGCAGGCTTTGACGTCCTGGCCCATGCCCTGGAGGCCGTGGCGGGGCGGAACGCCAGTCCCATTACGGATGCCCTGGCCCGGGACGCCTTCTGCACAGCCTATTCCCTGCTGCCGGCTTCCTACGGTGGGGAGCCCTCGGTGCGGCTGCCCATTCACCTGGCTGCCACCATGGCGGCCATGGCCTTTTCCCAGGCGGGACTGGGGATTTGCCACGCCTTAGCCCACAGCCTGGGTGGGCAATTTCACGTACCTCATGGACGGCTCAACGCCATTTTATTGCCCGCCGTGGTGGCCTGCAACGGTGTGGCAGCAGGTGCAGCCTACACCGCCTTGGCGCGGCAGGCAGGCCTGGGGGGCTCTGCCGAAGCCATTGCCCTGCGGAACCTGAAAAATGGGCTGATTCGCCTGCGCCGGGAGCTGCGCCTGCCTGCCACACTGGCTGAGGCAGGGGTAGCCCCACGGGACCTGCAACGAAACCTGGGAACCATTGTAGAGGCTGCGTTGGCGGACCCCTGCTGCAAGACCAATCCCGTGGAACCCAGCCGTGGCCTTTTGGAGGAACTTTTAAAGGAGGTCGCAGGCCATGGGTGAGACCTTGCACTCTGTTGGCATCGACGTAGGCACTTCCACCACGCAACTGATTTTCTCCCGCCTTACGGTAGAAAACCGGGCCAATGCCTATGCCGTTCCCGACTTCACCATCGGAGACCGGGAGATCCTGTACCGAAGCCCCATTCATTTTACCCCCCTTCTGTCTGCCACAAGGCTGGATGCGGCAGGCATTCGGCAAATCGTGGCGGAGGAATACCGTCTGGCAGGAATTGAGCCCCAGCTGGTATCCACTGGGGCCATCATCATCACCGGCGAGACCGCACGGAAGGAAAACGCCAGGGCCGTTTTGGACAGCCTGAAGGAATTTGCCGGGGAATTCGTAGTCGCAACCGCTGGACCGGATTTGGAAAGCGTCCTGGCAGCCAAAGGCGCAGGCGCCGAACGGTTCTCCGCCCAGACCGGCAAAACGGTGCTCCACATGGACATCGGCGGCGGCACCAGCAATCTGGCTCTGGTGGAGGCCGGACATGTGACCGAAACCGGCTGCCTGAATGTGGGAGGCCGGCTCATCAAGGTAGCAGGAGGCGTCGTCCAGTATGTGTCTCCCGTTCTCCAGGGCTTATGCCATTTGGGACCGGGCCAGCGGGTGACGGAAGCGGACCTGGCCCCTACTATAGAGCGCTTGGTCCAGGCTCTGGAGGTGGCGGCTGGCCTGCGGCAAGGAGAGATTCCCCCCAATCTCCTGACCAATCGTCAAATCCCCCTGCCGCCGGGGCAAATCACCCTGTCCTTTTCCGGCGGTGTGGCGGATCTGATCCGGCAGACGCCTCCCGATGCCTTTGCCTACGGGGACATCGGCGTGCTCCTGGGCCGGGCCATCCGGCGCAGCGCCCTGTGCCAGGGGGACTACGTTCTGGGGGAGGAAACCATCCGGGCCACCGTCATCGGAGCAGGATGCCACAGCACCCAACTCTCCGGCAGCACCGTGTTCGCCCGGGACGTCAGGTTCCCTCTGCAAAATCTGCCTGTCCTCGCTCTCACAGACCAAGAGCAGAATCTGCCCACCCGCCGTCTGGTGGAGCGGATTGCACAGCTTCGGGCCCGGTGGGAGGAGGACTCCCCCGCCGCCCTGTTTCTCCCCGGCCTGCCCAGTCCGGGCTATGATGACCTGGCCAATCTGGCGGGCCGCCTGGCTGAGATTCTGCCCCAACTGGGCAGCCCCGCTGTGGTGGTCACTGGAGAAGATATGGCCAAGGCCCTGGGCCAAGCCTTGGCGACCCGTCTGCCGGGCCCTCTTCTGTGCCTGGATGGGCTGGAGCTTCCCGATGGGAGCTTCCTGGATGTGGCCGCCCCGGTAGCTGGCGGCGCAGCCTATCCCGTGGTAAAGAAAACTCTGGTTCTGGCCTGAGGCTCAGACCAGGCGATAGGAAATATCGATGTAGAATTCACAAAGGGAGTGAATCCATGATTCTGAAAACAAGGCTTTTGGGCAAGACATATGCATTCCGGGACATCAAGGACGCCCTGGCCAAAGCCAATGAAGACAAAACCGGAGACCGCCTTGCGGGATTGGCGGCGGAGACCGCTCAGGAGCGGGTCGCCGCCAAGGTGGTGGTGGCCAGCCTGCTGTTGTCCGACCTCCGGGAGCACCCCGCAGTTCCCTATGAGGAGGACGAGGTGACCCGCATCATCCAGGACGATGTCAACGAACCCCAATACACCAAAATTCGCAACTGGACCGTCTCCGACCTGCGGGAGTGGATTCTGGATGAGAAGACCACCGGCGCGGACATTCGCCGTCTGAGCCGGGGGCTCACCTCGGAGATGGTGGCGGCAGTGGCCAAGCTCATGAGCAACCTGGACCTCATCTATGCCGCCCAAAAAATCCGCATCACCGCCCACTGCAACACCACCATTGGCCTGCCGGGCACCCTCTCCTGCCGCCTGCAGCCCAACCACACAACCGACGACCCAGATGGAATTCTGGCCTCCACCCTGGAGGGCCTCACCTTCGGAGCTGGCGACGCCGTCATTGGCCTCAACCCCGTCACCGATTCTGCCCAACGGGTAAAGGAGGTGCTGGAACGATTCCGGGAAGTGAAGGAGCGGTGGAATATCCCCACCCAGACCTGCGTCCTGGCCCACGTCACCACTCAAATGACCGCCGTGGAGGCCGGCGCCCCGGCTGACCTCATCTTCCAGTCCATTGCCGGCAGTCAAAAGGGCAACGAGGCCTTCGGCTTCTCCGCCAAAACCCTGGAGGAGGCCCGGGCCATGGCTCTGTCCCGGGGCACGGCGGAGGGCCCCAACGTCATGTATTTTGAAACCGGCCAGGGCTCGGAGCTGTCCTCCGAAGCGCACTTCGGCACAGACCAGGTGACCATGGAGGCCCGGTGCTACGGCTTTGCCAAGCGGTTTGCCCCCTTCCTGGTGAACACCGTAGTGGGCTTCATTGGACCGGAGTACCTGTACGACGCCCGGCAGGTGACGAGAGCCGGTTTGGAGGACCACTTCATGGGAAAACTCACCGGCATCCCCATGGGCTGCGACGCTTGCTACACCAACCACATGAAGGCAGATCAGAACGACATTGAAAATCTGGCTACCCTGCTCACCGCCGCCGGGTGCAACTATTTCATGGGCATCCCCCACGGTGACGACGTCATGCTCAATTACCAGACCACCGGCTTCCGGGAGACGGCCGCTTTGCGTGAGATCTTCGGGCTCACCGCCATTCCACCCTTCCAAGCCTGGCTGGAGAAGATGGGCTTTGTGGAAAACGGCCGCCTGACCCCCAAAGCGGGGGATGGCTCCGCTTTGTTGTAAGGAGGCAGTTATGAATCAAGAGGAACTCAAAACTCTGGTGGCCCAAATGCTGCGGGAGCTGGCTCCCCAGCCGGAGCCTCAGGTCAAAGGAAGCGAATACCGCCCCACAGTGCTGGAGCCCCAACCGGCCCGGCAACCGGAAGACCCAGGGCAGCTGCTGCCGGATATCTCAGAAATTGACCTGAGGGAGCAATATCTGGTGGAGCACCCCGCAGATGGCCCCGCATACCGGCAGCTTAAGGCCAAGACCCCCGCCCGGCTGGGGGTGGGCCGGGCGGGTCCCCGGTATAAAACAGTTACGATGCTCCGCTTCCGGGCGGACCATGCTGCCGCTCAGGACAGTGTGTTTTCCGAAATTGGGCCGGAATTTGCCCAGAAAAACGGCCTGATTCCTGTGAAAACCTGCTGCGAGAGCCGGGAGCAATACCTGACCCGACCGGATCTGGGGCGGCGGTTTGATCCGGAAAACAGTGAGATCATCCGCAAGAGCCTGCCCCAAGGGGCAAAAATCCAGCTGGTCATTGGCGACGGCCTGTCCTCCGCCGCCATTCTGGCCAACGCCATGGACTGCGCCCGGGCCATTGACCAGGGCCTGAAAACCTACGGCGTAGATCTGGGCCCCATCTTATATGTAGAAAACGCCCGGGTGGGCGCGGGAGATTTTGTGGGTGACCTCACCGGCTGCCAGGTGGTGTGCATCCTGGTGGGAGAGCGGCCGGGACTGGTGACGGCGGAGTCTATGTCCGCCTATATCACCTATGGTCCCCACACCGGCATCCCGGAATCCAAACGCACTGTGGTGTCCAACATTCACCGTCAGGGAACCCCTGCCGTAGAGGCCGGCGCCCACATTGCCCAGCTCCTAATGAAGATTCTGGAGGCCAAGGCCTCCGGGGTGGATCTGCTGCGAGGTGAAGTGTCGTGAGGCCGGTCATTCCCGTAGAAGTTCTGTCGGTGCAGTACCTGCCCAACGCAGACCCCGCCCTGTGCCATGCTCTGGGGGTCCAGGGCGACTGGCGGTGCCTGGGGCTCCTGTCCTCCGACAGCGATGACGTCACCTATATCGCCCTGGATGAGGCCACCAAGGCTTCTACCGTCCGGGTATCCTACGCCAGAAGCCTTTACGCAGGGGCAGCAAATGCCTCCACCCCCCTGGCCGGGGAGGTGATCGGCATTCTCTCCGGCCCCACCCCCTCTGAAGTGCGCAGTGGCATGGAAGCCGCTCTCCAGGTTCTCACCGGCGGAGAGGTAGGCTTTCGGGAGGCCAATGCCCGGGAGGGCCTTGCCTACCTGGCTCACACTGTCAGCCGCACCGGCTCCTTCCTGTCCCAGGAGGCAGGCATCCGGGAGGGAGAGCCCCTGGCATACCTCATTGCCCCGCCTGTGGAGGCCATGACGGCCATGGACGCAGCCCTGAAGGCGGCGGATGTGCGCCTTGCCAAGCTGTATGGCCCCCCTTCTGAGACCAACTTCGGCGGGGGCCTCCTCACCGGCACCCAGAGCGCCTGCCGCGCCGCCTGCGATGCCTTCGCCACCGCCGTAGAGGAAATCGCCGCCCGCCCCAAATAACCGGCCCGGCAGCGTCCCTGGCTTCCACCGGGTCACATGCGTACAGCTCATGGGATACAACTGCGTTGGCTGTATGGGCCAATGTGGGCATCGGCTCGCTCTCCTCGCGTAGGGAACGGTCTTGACCGTTCCGCTCGCACCGCACCACCAGCCTCGCTGAGAGCCTGGGATGGAGATTTCCCCGGGATTGCCCCACGGGAAGCAGGGAAACAAGTAACAGGAATCAACATCATTAAGGAGGAATCACCATGGATCAGGATTTGGCTTCCCGGCAGGAAGCCAGGGAGCTGGGGAAGCAGGCGGAGGAAGCGCAAAAGGTCCTTCGCACCTTCTCCCAGGAAAAGCTGGATGCCATTGTCCAGGCGGTCAGCCAGGCCTTTCTGTCCAGTGCCGGCGAGCTGGGCCGCATGGCCTGGGAGGAAACGGGGTTTGGCACCCCCCAGGACAAGGAAATCAAAAATCGCTTTGCGGCCCAGCGGGTTTGGGAGGCCATCCGGGACCAGCGGACCGTGGGCATTCTCCGGGAGGACCCGGCGCAAAAGGTCTGGGATGTGGGAGTCCCCGTAGGGGTCATTGCCGCCATTGTTCCCTCCACCAATCCCACCTCAACCGTGTGTTATAAGGCCATGATCGCCCTGAAGGCTGGCTGCTCCATTGTATTTTCCCCCCACCCGGCGGCAGCCAAATGCACCCAGCGGGCCGTGGAGATTGTGGCCCGGGCCGCAGAAGGGGCCGGCTGCCCCCGGGGCGCAGTGGGTTGCCTGCAAACTCCCACCATGGAGGCTGTAGACGAATTGATGAAGTGCCCTCCGGTGCGTCTGATTCTGGCCACCGGCGGCCCCGGTATGGTCAGAGCGGCCTACTCCTCCGGCAAACCGGCCATTGGCGTCGGCGCAGGCAACGGCCCTGCCTATATCCACAAGTCGGCAGACATCCCCAAAGCCGTGGCAGATATCATCCGCTCCAAGACCTTTGACAACGGCACCATTTGTGCCTCGGAGCAGAGCATCATTGTGGAGCGGCCCATTGCCGAGCAGGTCCGCCAGGAGGCCCTGAAGCAGGGGGCCTACTTCCTCTCCACGGAAGAGGCAAGCAAGGTGGCCGCCATTCTCTTCCGTCCCGATGGCCGCCTGAACCCCAAGGTGGTGGGACGGAGTGCCAAGAAAATTGCGGAGCTGGCAGGGATTTCGGTCCCGGCGTCGACCACCGTCCTGGTGGCCCAGGAGCGGGAGACAGGCCCCAAGCACCCCTATTCCTGGGAAAAGCTGTGCCCGGTTCTGGCTCTTTACGTGGAGGAGAGCGAAGACGACGTGATGCGGAAAGCCGTGGCGGTCCTGCAGCATGAGGGCGCAGGACACAGCTTCATGATCCACGCCCGGGACGAGGCGGTGATCCGCCGCTTTGCCCTGGAGATCCCCGTGTCCCGGTTCCTGGTGAATACTCCCGGCGCTCTGGGAGGCATTGGAGCCACCACCAACCTGTTTCCGGCTCTGACCCTGGGCTGCGGCGCCGTGGGCGGCAGCTCCTCCTCCAACAACATCGGTCCCCTGGACCTCATCAACATCCGCCGGGTGGCCTGGGGCGTCCGGGATGTGGAAGGCGCCCGGCAGAGCCACTGCACCATCAGTGAAACCGTAATCAATGCCCTGGCGGCAGAGATTATGAAAAAATTAATGTAATAAAAGGAGACGAGCATGATGTCTGATTTGAGCAATACCAACGCATTGGGAATGGTGGAAACCAAGGGCCTGGTAGGGGCCATTGAGGCAGCCGACGCCATGGTAAAGGCGGCGAACGTACTGTTGGTGGGGAAGGAGCAGGTGGGCGGCGGCCTTGTGACCGTCATGGTCCGGGGCGACGTGGGCGCTGTGAAGGCGGCCACCGACGCCGGCGCTTCCGCCGCTGAGAAGGTGGGCGAGCTGATCTCCGTCCATGTGATTCCCCGGCCTCACTCTGAAGTCGCCGCTATTTTGCCCAAGGGCCGGGAAATGGCCGGTGGGGAAGGATAACCTATGGCCCTTTACACCGAAGCATCAGTCCGGGCCAATCTGCGCAACCGGGAAGGCCGCAGGGTGTTCTACCTGGCTCCCGGGGATCACCTGACCCCTGGGGCCCGGGACTTTCTCCGGAGCAACCACATTGAGATTCTGTCCCCCGAGGCGGCCAAGCCCCAGGTGTACAAAACGCTCCAGGGGGCGGAGCTTCGGGAAAAGCCGGAGCATATGACCCACCTGGACGCCCAGGTGCTGGTCCCCAAGGACCACCCCCGGATTCTCTTCCGGGGGTGCGTGGACAGCCTGGAGGCGGACCTGCTTCTGGCCCAGCGGGAGGCCATGGACGAGGGCTACCGGACCATCTGCAAAGACCTGGGGGACGCTTTGGAATTTGCACGGCAGGCCCTCCGCCGGGACGTACTGAATGAGCCCATGGAGGCCATGCGTCTGGGCGGCCTGGATCCGGCGGAGCTCCGGGCCAGAAGTCACACGCCGCAAAAGTACTACAATCAGCCCCATTTTATGCCGGACCATACCCAGAGCCGGGCTCTTCTCGCCATCAACCGGGCCCGCACCACGGCCCGTGGGGCGGAGCTGGCCTGTTACCGGGCCTTCCGGGACCTGAACGGTCTGTGCACCCGGGAGGATCTGCTCCAGGGCTTCAACCGGCTCAGCAGCTTCCTATGGATTCTGGAGATTCGGCTGGCCTCGGGGCAGGAGAAGAAAGGGTGAGACCATGGAGGAACAAATCAGCCGCATTGCCGCCCAGGTGGCAGACCGGCTTTTCGTGGAAGTGGAGGCCTCCGGCCGCCACGTGCATCTGACCAAGGACCAGGCCATGACCCTCTTCGGCCACGGCCTGACTCCCAAACGACCTCTGTCCCAGCCGGGACAATTCGTCTGCCAAGAGCGGGTGGAGGTCCTGGGGCCCAAGGGGAGCTTTCCCAAGGTGGCCGTCCTGGGACCGGAGCGGAAGGAGGGACAGGTGGAAATCTCCCTCACCGACGGGGTGACCCTGGGCCTCACAGCGCCGGTGCGCCTGTCCGGGCAGGTCCGGGAGTCCCCCGGGATCACGCTGCGGGGTCCCAAGGGAGAAGTACGCCTGGACCATGGCGTCATTGTCGCCCAGCGGCATATTCACATGCCCCCAGAGGAGGCCGCTGCCCGGGGCCTCACAGACGGCCAGGTGGTGCGGCTCAAAATGTTCACTGCCCGACCGCTGGTATTCGACGACGTGGTGGTGCGGGTGGACCCCAGCTTTACCCCCCGGGTTCACATCGATTTTGACGAGGCCAATGCCTGCGCTTACCAGAGCGGAGACTTTGGAATGATCATCCGTGGATGAAGCCCTGGTTCAGGCAGTGACAGACCGGATTTGGGCCGCCTGGGGAAGCGGCCGGCCGCCGGCCCTGCTTCTGGGGAGGGAACCGGCGGAGGATCTGGGGTACCGGTACGTGTCAGAGCCTCCCTTTGATGCCATTGTCATCGGCAGTCTCACCCCGGGGCAGCTGCTCTACTTTCGTGACGAGCGGGTACTGGAAGCCCTGCTGGAGGGTGTCCCCGTCTATTTGTACACCCCGGGCCTGCCCGGCAGACGGGGAAAAAACCGGGTGCTGCAGGCCCGGCTTAACGCCGCTCAGCGGGAGCTGAAGGCCTGGGGCGTGGTCTTTTGGGATGGACCTACCCACCGCCGCCTCATCTCTGCCGGGGAGGCCCGGCGGCTGAAGGAGCAGGGGAAAAAGCCCCCAGCCGGGGCAGTCCTCACCCCCCTGGCTCGGGAAATTCTGGAACAGCCATAAACGAGGAGGAATCGCCATGGAAATCGGAACGGTCACAGGCTCGGTCTGGGCCACCCGGAAAGCCCGGGAGCTGGGAGGCCACACCCTTCTGGTGGTACGCACCGGCACTGGAAAAACGGTTGCGGCAGATTTTGTGGGAGCCGGAGCGGGGGACCGGGTTCTGCTGGTGTGCGGCTCTACCGCCCGGCTCTACTGCCCGGAGTCCCCGGTGGATACGGCCATTGTGGCCATTTTGGATCAAATGGAGGTGGACCATGTCTCCACATGAAATACTCATTGCCATTATGGCAGCCTTTGCCGTTCTGGGCGCTCTGGACCGGATTTTTGGCAACCGGGTCGGTCTGGGGCCGGAGTTTGAAAACGGCATCCTTTCTTTAGGCTCCTTGGCTCTGTCTATGGTAGGCATCATCAGCCTGGCTCCGGTACTGGCGGGGCTCCTGCGGCCTGTGGTGGTGCCGGTATACCGGGTTTTGGGTGCAGACCCTGCCATGTTTGCCGGAACCATCCTGGCCAACGACATGGGCGGCGCACCCCTGGCCAAGGAGCTGGCCGGGAGCCCGGAGGCGGCCAAGCTGGGCGGGCTCCTGGTGGGAGCCATGCTGGGCGCCACCGTGGTGTTCACCATTCCCGTAGCCCTGGGCATTCTGGACCCCAAGGACCGTCCGGCTCTGGCCAAGGGCGTTCTGTCCGGCATCGTCACCATTCCCGTTGGCGTCCTGGTGGGCGGCCTTGTGGCCGGTTTTCCCATTTTGATGGTTCTGCGGAATCTCATCCCCATCGTCCTCATTGCCCTGCTCATTGCCCTGGGCCTGTGGAAGTGGGAGGGCGGCATGATCCGGGGCTTTGCCGTGTTTGGCAAAATCATTGTGGCCATCATCACCATCGGTTTGGCCGCCGCCCTGGTGGAGTCCCTCACCGGTCTGGTTCTGATTCCCGGCATGGCTCCCATTTCCGAAGGGCTTTCCATTGTAGGCGACATTGCCCTGGTGCTGGCCGGTGCGTTTCCCCTGGTCTGGGCCATCACCAAGGTGTTTCGGAAGCCCCTGATGAAGCTGGGTAGCCTGCTGGGCATGAACGACACTGCGGCCGCCGGGCTCATTGCCAGCCTGGCGAATTCCATCGCCATGTTTGGTATGGTGAAGGACATGGACCAGCGGGGTAAGGTGATCAACGTGGCTTTCGCCGTCTCTGCCGCCTTCGTCTTCGGCGATCACCTGGGCTTCACCGCCGGATTTGACCCGGAGATGCTGGTGCCGGTCATCCTGGGCAAGCTGGTAGGGGGCGTCACTGCAATTTTTGTGGCCATGGCCATTACAGGAGGGAAACACCATGACAAGAGCCGAGCTTGAAGAGGCCGTCCGCGCCATTTTGCTGGAACAGATGGGCGGGCCCCAGGTGCTCTCCCTGGACCTGCCCCAGGTCCAGGTTACAGATGCGGACCGGCTGGACACTGGCAATCCCCGGGACCGGGTGTGGACCCACGACCTTCTGACCCTGTCTCAGAGCCCCCGCCTGGGGGCGGGACTCATGGTCATGGAGAACACCACCTTCCCCTGGCACCTCACGTATGATGAAATTGACTACGTCATAGAGGGAACGCTCACCGTCCACACCCAGTCCGGCTCCGTCACCGCCGGGCCAGGCCAGGTAATTTTCATTCCCAAGGGCAGCCAAATCCAATTTTCCGCCCCGGAATACGCCCGGTTTTTGTATGTGACCTATCCCGCCGACTGGCAGAATCAGCCGTCCTAAACCGGCTGGGACGAAATAGGAGTCCGTCACAAAGGGTCTGCTGTGAGGCAGGCTCTTCGTGACGGACTCTGTTATGGCTGCTTCTGCTGGGCCTGGACCGCACTCCGGCGCATCCGGACGTCCTGCTCCCCTTCCCGCTCTTCCCAGGTCATGGTGAGGCCAAGCTCAATCAAACGGTCCCGGTGACAAAACTCGACTTCTCTGCTCATTGCCGGTTTCCTGCTCCTTTTTGTAGATGCAGTACATTATCAGCCTTTTTCTGCCATTTTTCAGCACGATATATTGAGCTATTGCCTTATATTTTGAGCAAAACACCCCAGGGTCCAATCAGCAAGCCATATTGCAAACGTAAGACTGGCAAAATGCTTTGACCCTGCACTGGCGCGGCCTTCACTGTACGTAATCTCCCCCTCAGCCAACCCTGCTCACAGCTCCCTCACCGGTACAGAGCAAGGGCCGCGCTTACTGTAGCTGACGCCCTTCGAGGGGAACGTCATGCACCCCTGTAAGCGCCAAAACCCGGCCAGCCTCAAAATCGGGGCTGGCCGGGTGTGAATCAGGCGGGGGGTTACGGCTGCTGGGGGGTGATGTGCCAGATCTCGGAGGCGTACTGGCGGATGGTCCGGTCCGAGGAGAACTTGCCGCCGGAGGCCACATTCATGAGGCATTTGCGGCCAAAGGCCAGGCGGTCGGCATAGTCCCGGTTGGCACGGAGCTTTGCCTCCAGGTAGGAGTCGTAGTCCTTCAGGATGAAGTAGTGGTCCGGCCGGTGCCAGGAAGCGCCGTCCAGGAGGGCGGTGAACAGCTCCCGCTGCTCGTCGTCGGTGGGAACGGTGCCGTCTACCAGGGTATTGATGGCCCGGCGCAGGCGGGGATTGCTGTCGTAAATGCCCCGGGCCCAATAGGTATTCCGGATGGCATTCAGCTCCTCCACAGAAGCGCCGAAGATATAGTTGTTCTCCAGGCCGGCTTTCTGGACAATCTCCACATTGGCCCCGTCCATGGTACCCAGGGTCACTGCGCCGTTCAGCATCAGCTTCATGTTGCCGGTACCAGAGGCCTCGGTCCCCGCAGGGGAGATCTGCTCAGACACATCGGCAGCCGGAATGATGTGCTCGGCATAGGAGCAGTTGTAGTTCTGAACAAACAGCACCTGCAGCTTATCCCGCACAGCCGGGTCCTGATTGATCATTTTGGAAATCCGGTTGATATACCGGATCACAGCCTTGGCCCGCACATAGCCGGGAGCCGACTTGGCCCCGAAGAGGTACAGGGTGGGGTAGAAATTCTGCAGGCTACCGTCCTTCAGGCGGAAGTAGATGTCCACAACCGACAGGGCGTTCATCAGCTGCCGCTTGTACTCGTGGGCCCGCTTCACCTGGACGTCAAACATAAAGTCGGGATTCAGGTGAACCTCTTCCCGCTTCTCTACCACAGCGGCCAGCTGCTCCTTCTTGGCGTGCTTAATCTGATTGAACTGGCGAACCATATCGTCATCGATCATGGGCTTCAGATTCTCCAGCTTATCCAGGTTGGTGAGGAAGTCCCCACCCACCCGGTACTTGATCATCTGGGTGAGCTCCGGATTGCACAGGCCCATCCAGCGCCGGGGGGTGACGCCGTTGGTCTTATTCTGGAACCGCTCAGGGTACACCTGATACCAGTCCCGGAACAGGCTGTCCTTCAGGATCTGGGAGTGAATCTCCGCCACGCCGTTGACATAGCTGGAGACATACACGGACAGGTTGGCCATATGGGCGGTGTTGTCCCGGATGATGAAGAGATTGGGATGCTCAGACTTCAGCTTGTTGTCGATCCGCACCAGGATGTCGCAGATTTCAGGCACCACCGTGCGAAGCAGGTCCATATTCCACTTCTCCAGGGCCTCGCCCATCACGGTGTGGTTGGTGTAGGAGAAGGTCCTCTGGGCAATGGCGAAGCTCTGGTCAAAGTTCATACCCTCTGCCATCAGCAGGCGGATGAGCTCCGGGATGGAGATGGCCGGATGGGTATCATTCAGCTGAATGGCGGTGAAGTCCGCCAGGCGGCTCAAATCCGCCCCGTGGGACTCCTTATAGGTGCGAATGATGTCCTGAAGGGAGGCAGAGGAGAGCACATACTGCTGCTTCACCCGCAGGCGCTTGCCCTCCCAGGTGGAGTCGTTGGGGTACAGGACCCGGGTGATGTCCTCCGCCTTGTTCTTGGCGTCCAAGGCCCGCTGGTAATCCTGCGCGTTGAAGGCATCGAAGTCCAGCTCCTCCTCGGCCTCGCACTGCCACAGGCGGAGGGTGCCGATGTTGGAGGTCTCATAGCCAATGATGGGCACGTCATAGGGGACAGCCAGAACGGTATGGTCCGGGAAACGAATTTTCACTGTGTGGTTATACCGGCGATAGGACCAGGGATCGCCAAATTTGGTCCAGTCGTCAGCCGTCTCCTTCTGGCTGCCATTGTCGTCAAATTTCTGCTTAAAGAGGCCAAACCGGTACCGCAGGCCATAGCCGGACAGGGGCAGATTGCAGGTGGCGGCAGAGTCCAGGAAGCAGGCCGCCAGACGGCCCAGGCCGCCGTTACCCAGAGCCGCATCCTCAATGTCCTCCATGCAGGCCAGGTCCACGCCCACCTCCAGGAAGGTCTTCTTCAGCTCGTCCAGAATCCCCAGATTATAGAGGTTGCTGTACACCAGGCGGCCAATGAGATATTCTGCAGAAAAGTAGTGAGCCTTCCGGCCTTGGATGCGGCTGCGCTTGCTCTTGGTCCAGTTCTCGCTGATGGACATCATCACGGCCTGGGACAGGGCCTCGTGGAGCTCCTGGGGGGTGGCCTCCTGCAAGGACACGTCGCTCTTGTAGCGCAGCTGCGCCTCCGTCATTTTCAAAATGTTCTGACAATTCAAATTCATAAACGCTATCTCCTCAGTTGGAATACATACAGGGCCCGCGCCAAAGGCGTGCACCGAAAAAACAAGTCAAATCCGGTCAAAAAGCCGGGTAAGCTCCCGAATCCGATGGGCCAACGCGTCGGTTATCATACCATCTTGCGCTCGCCATGTCCAGTTGTTATTTGACAAAGTCCCAGGGAAATTCATTCGCGCCTCCGCGCCCAGCTCCAGATAATCCTGCATCTGGGCGATAAACAAATCGGAGACCGAACCCATGCCGCCGCGAATCACACCCCAGATCTGGCCTTCCTCCTGGCTCAGGCCTAAGTACCCCTTGGCGTAAGCCACATCCTCCGGCTTTGCCTCCTCCAGCCACTGTCCCAGGGGGGCGTTGTCATGGGTACCTGTATAACACACGCAATCCCGGGTGTAGCGGTGGGGCAGGTAATCGCTGGGCTCCCGGGAATCGAAGGCAAATTCCAACACCTTCATGCCGGGATAGCCAGAGTCCTTCTGGAGCTTCCGGACCTCCCGGGTGAGGTACCCCAGGTCCTCGGCAATGAACTCCATCCCCGGCAGCCTCTCCCGCAGGGTACCGATGAAATCCCAGCCGGGGCCCGGCAGCCAGTGGCCGCGCCGGGCTGTGTCATCCTCTGCCGGAACTGCCCAGTAGCTCTCAAAGCCCCGGAAATGGTCCAGGCGCACCACATCGTACATCCGGCCCGCCGCCCTCAGGCGGTGCAGCCACCAGGCATAGCCGGTCGCGCGCAGCTTCTCCCAGTCGTACAGAGGGTTCCCCCACAGCTGACCGTCGGCGGTAAACGCATCCGGCGGCACCCCTGCCACCAGCCTGGGCTTCCGGTCCTCATCCAGCTGGAACAGCTGGCAGTTTGACCACACGTCGGCGGAGTCCAAGGGCACATAAATAGGGACATCTCCAATGACCCGGACCCCCTTGGACTTGGCATAGCGGTGCAGGCGGTCCCACTGCTCAAAGAATTTAAACTGGAGAAAATACTGAAATGCAATTTTATACTTCAGCTTCTCCCGGTAGGCAGCCATCTCCTCCGGCTGGCGCAGACGCAGACCGTCAGGCCATTCCTGCCAGGGCTTGCCTTGGAACTCCTCCTTCAGGGCCATGAAGAGGGCATAGTCCTGGAGCCAATCCTGCTGGCGCTGGATGAACTGGTGAAAGGCCCGGTTGGGCATCCCCAGGAAGCGTTCGTAAGCTTTGTACAAAACCGGCCCCCGGTTTTCATACAAAATGCCATAATCCACCCGGTCCTCCTGTCCGCTCCAGGAGACCGCCTCCACCTCCTCCCGGCGGAGAAGGCCCTCATCCACCAGGAGCTCCAAGTCAATGAGGTAGTGATTTCCAGCAAAAGCGGAAAAGGATTGATAGGGGGAATCCCCATAGCCTGTGGGGCTGAGGGGCAGGACTTGCCAGTACTTCTGCCCGGCCTGCTCCAAAAAATCCACAAAGCGGTGGGCCGGCTTTCCCATAGCTCCAATCCCATTGGGGCCGGGCAGTGACGTCACATGCATCAAAATACCGCTTGCACGCATTGTTTTCCCTCCTCGCCGCCCGGTTCCCGGGCGCTCTTTCCATTCTACGGAGCAGGACGCCGCCGTGTACCGAACTTCCCATCCGATTCCCCGCCGCCCAGATCTAACGCCAGCTGTGAGATCGTAGCCAATCCCAGCAGAAAATATTCCAGGCGGACAAAGCCAGCGTTCGTACAGCAGGTCAACGGGATGGTCTGATCATTCTCCCGCCGGTTCTTCATCCTTCCCCATGCATTTGCAAAGCCGCCGTCTGCTTTTTTGTCTTATGTATGACGTGCTTCGGCCGGAAACGTTTCCAACCTAACTGTAAAATTATACACCACACCCCCCTGTTTTGCAATTCCTCCCCCTATTTTTTTCGTTTTTTCATAATTGACGCAAAAGATTTCCTCGTATTTTGTCCATTTTTTACAAGGCTTTGTCTACATGCTGATTACGGACGTCCCCCTGGGGTGGTAAGCCTGTGAGCTTTTTGAAAATTTCACTATTGACAAACCCCTGTCCCGGTGCTACAATACCCCCAAATTCATTCCATGAGAGAGGAGAAAGCACCATGAAGAAGTTCCGCGCTGCTTCCATGAATAGGATGGAAATGTGCATGTGCTCCATGTGCATGTCTTGCTGCGCGAATTTTTCGATGTGCTTTCCGTCATAGCTCATAGGGGCAGTTCAGTCTGCTTTCCTGTTATGCCAAAAAAGGAAGCTTCATCGGAAGCTTCCTTTATTTTTTTACAGAAAGGACTTCTCTCATGAAAACCATTGCCCGAATTTTTGTGGAGACCAACCTGACCAAGCAGCGAATGTGACCGTTTCAGATTCATCCACGGTCCCGCCGGACACCACCAATTAAACAAAAAGGAGTCACAAAATTATGAAAAAGCTTGTCAGTTGGATTCTAGCATCCGTATTTGCCGTCAGCGCCGCCATCGCCCTGTCCGCCTGCTCGAAGCAGGAGCGCATCACTGTTGCCATTCCCAATGACACCACCAACGAAGCCCGGGCCCTGCTCCTGCTCCAGGAAAACGGCCTCATCACCCTGAAAGAGGGCGCCGGCATCACCGCCACCATCCGGGATATCGACTCCAACCCTCAGAACGTCACCTTCCAGGAGGTGGAAGCGGCGCAGCTGCCCAATGTCCTCCAGGATGTGGATTACGCCGTGATCAACTCCAATTATGCCATTGAGGCTGGGATCCATCCCGTGGAGGATTCCCTGGCCATAGAAGGCTCCGCCTCCTCCTACGGCAACATTTTGGCAGTGAAAGCAGGCAACGAGGACTCCGGCAAAACCAAAGCTCTGAAAGCCGCTCTGGAGAGCCGCCAGGTGGCCGACTACATCTCTGAAACCTACGGCGGCGCAGTGGTCAGCGTCGTGGAAAACCCCGGCGACGGCTATGACGCCTCCGTGGATTACGAGTCCCTCGCCGGCGCTACCATCACCGTGGCCGCCTCCCCTGCGCCTCATGCGGAGATTTTGAAAATTGCCAAGGAGATCCTGGCTGCACGGAGCATCACTCTGGACATCAAGGAATTTACCGACTACGTACAGCCCAACAACGTGGTGGAGAGCGGCGAAATTGACGCCAACTATTTCCAACACACCCCCTATCTGGAGGACTTCAACCAGGAAAACGGCACCCACCTGGTGGCCGTGGCCACCATCCACGTGGAGCCCCTGGGCCTTTATGGCGGCAAGCAAACCAGTCTGGACCCGCTCCTGGGGTGAACCGCCATGATTGAAATTCAGAACCTGTCCAAATCTTACCGCACCGCCAGCGGCCAGGTAGAAGCGCTGAAGGACGTGTCCATTACCATCGGAAGCGGAGATATCTACGGCATCATCGGCATGAGCGGCGCCGGAAAGAGCACCCTGGTTCGCTGCATCAATATGCTGGAGCGGCCCAGCCAGGGGCGAGTCCTCCTGGACGGGCAGGATCTGGGCAGCCTATCCCCCACCGCTTTGCGGCAGGTGCGGCGGAATGTAACCATGATTTTTCAAAGCTTTAACCTTCTGATGCAGCGGACCTGCCTGGGAAATGTATGCTTCCCTCTGGAGTTGGCCGGTATGAAGCGGGCTGCGGCCCGGCAGAGGGCCCAGGAGCTCCTGGCTCTTGTGGGTCTGCCGGATAAGGCCGGGGCATACCCAGCCCAGCTCTCCGGCGGCCAGCAGCAGCGCATTGCCATTGCCCGGGCTCTGGCCACCGACCCGAAGGTACTGCTGTGTGACGAGGCCACCAGCGCTCTGGACCCCAATACCACTCATGCCATCCTGGAGCTCATCCGAGACATCAACCGGAAGCTGGGCATCACCGTGGTCCTCATCACCCATCAAATGTCTGTGGTGGAGGCCATCTGCAACCGGGTTGCCATTTTGGACGAGGGAACCGTGGTGGAGGAGGGGGAGGTAAGCGCCGTCTTCTCCAGCCCCAAGTCCGCTGCCGCCCGCCGCCTGGTCTTCCCCCAGGGAGCCGAGGAGATTTTAAAGCCCCTTCCTGGAGAGCACCGGCTCCGGGTGGTCTTCCACGGCGCCCCCACCACCCGAACGCCCCTCATTGCCCAAATGGCCATGGAGCGGCAGATTGCTGCCAACATCCTCTCCGCCTCCACCCAGAGCATCGGGGACCGGGTCTACGGAAATATGCTCCTGAGCATTGCCGGCGGCGCCGGGCAAGCCCGGGAGGCGGCCGCTTACTTACAGAACATCCCGGATATTTTGGTGGAGGAGGTTCCAAGCCATGTTTGAAAACGCCCTGTCTGCAGAAGCGGTCCAGGAGGCCCTGGAGATCCTGCAGCATGAATTTCCCTTGGCCCTCTGGGAAACGGTCTATGTCACCCTCCTGTCCACCGCTTTTGCCATCGTGTTGGGGCTGCCTTTGGGCATCCTGCTGGTGGCAGGAGAGCCTCAGGGCGTTCTGCCCCTTCCCAAATGGCTGATGCGCGCCCTCAACGTCCTCATCAATCTGCTGCGTTCCGTCCCCTTTCTGATCCTTATGATTCTGCTCATCCCCCTGACCCGGGCCATTGTGGGCACACCGGTGGGCACTGTGGCCTCCATCGTCCCCCTGGTGGCAGCCGCCTTCCCCTTTGTGGCCCGCCTGGCAGAGAGCAGCCTGCGAGAGCTGAGCCCCAACATTGTGGAGGCCGCTCAGAGCATGGGAGCCTCCCCCCTGCAAATCATCTGTAAGGTTATGCTCCCCGAGAGCGTGCCCAGCTTGCTGTCCAACGGCGTCATCGCCCTGACCACCATCCTGGGCTACTCCGCCATGAGCGGCATTCTGGGGGGCGGGGGACTGGGGAAAATTGCCATTCAGTATGGCTACTACCGGTATAAATACCTGGTGATGCTGTTTGCCGTCCTGCTCCTGATCCTTTTGGTCCAGCTGTTCCAGACCCTGGGCACGCGGCTCGCCACCAAATTGGACCGGCGTCTCAGATAACCTCCCCATACATTGAAACCGGCATGCTGCAATATGGAGCAGCCAAGAACGCCCCTGCAAGATATGGCACATCACCTTCGGTTTTGTGCGGCATCTTGCAGGGGCGTTCTTGACCGGTCCAGGTTTGCAACAGACCTGGCAGGATCGAAAGCAGCTGCCCGGCCTATTCCACCGTGACCGATTTGGCCAGGTTCCGGGGCTTATCTACATCACACCCCCGGGCCAGGGCAACATAATAGGCAAAAAGCTGCAGAGGAATCACATTCAGGCTGGGCTGCAGCAGAGGATGGGTCGCCGGAACAGAGAAAACATGATCGGCGGTTTTCTCCGCCTCCTGAGCCATGGATTCCAAGGTCAGGCACAGGACGTCCGCCCCCCGGGCCTTCACCTCTTTGACATTGGACATGGTCTTGTCAAACAGGGTTGGGATGGTGGCCACTGCCACCACCAGAGTGCCCCGCTCAATGAGGGAGATGGGCCCATGCTTCAGCTCTCCGGCAGCATAAGCCTCGGAATGGATGTAAGCAATTTCCTTCAGTTTCAGACTCCCCTCCAGGCAGGTGGCGCTGTCCAGATTCCGGCCAATGTAAAAAACGTCATGGTCTCCAAAGAGGCTGGCAGCGTATTGCTGAGCCATGGAGATTCGCTCCGGCGTCAGGGTTCTGGTCACCAGCTCCGGCAGCTCCACCAGGGCGTGCAGGAGCTCGTCGTGCTCCTCCTGAGGCAGGGTACCCAGTTGCTCCGAAATATGCAGCGCCAGAAGATCTATCACAGCCAGTTGGGTGGAGTAGGCCTTGGTGGTAGCCACAGCGATCTCCGGGCCGGCCCAGGTATAGATCACCTGATCGGCAGCCTTGGCAATGGCGCTTCCCACCACATTCACAATGGCCAACGTCCGGGCGCCCCGCCGTTTGGCCTCCCGCAGGGCAGCCAGGGTATCCGCCGTCTCGCCGGACTGGCTGATGATTACAACCAGAGTCTTACTGCACAGCACCGGATCGGCATAGCGGAACTCGGAAGCCTGAATGGGCTCCACAGGAATCCGGCAGATCCGTTCCAGAATGTATTTCCCCAGGCAGCCCACGTAGTGGGCCGAGCCGCAGGCCACGATGTAAATGCGCTTCAGCCCCTCCAAGTATTCCCGGGACAGCTGAACATCATCCAGTACCACCCGCCCCTTTTGAACCCGGGGGCTGATGGTGTCCCGCAGGGCCCGGGGCTGCTCGTGAATCTCCTTCAGCATGAAGTGGGGGTAGCCGCCCCGCTCCGCGTCAGAGAGCTCCCAGGTGATTTTCTCCGGCTTTTTCTCCACCTGTTCTCCCAGGGCGTTGTAAAACGTCACACCACTGGCCGTGAAGACCGCCATATCCCCCTCATCCAGGTAGGCCACCTGGCGGGTATACTTTAAAATGGCCGGCACATCGGAGGCAATGAAGTTCTCCCCTTCCCCAAAGCCAAAGATGAGCGGGGAATCCTTTTTGGCTGCTATAATTTGACCCGGTTCATCCCGGCACACAATGCCCAGGGCATAGCTGCCCTCCAGCCGGGCCACTGCCATGCGGACCGCTTCCAACAAATCTCCCTGTTCCTCATAAAGACGGGCAATCAGATTGGAAACCACCTCCGTATCCGTATCGGAGCAAAACGAAACGCCCTCCTTCGTCAGCCGCTCCCGGAGCTCCAAATAGTTTTCAATGATGCCATTGTGCACCACGGCGATCTTTCCATTCTGGGACAGATGGGGATGGGAGTTTTCATCGGATGGCGCGCCGTGGGTAGCCCACCGGGTGTGACCAACGCCCACCAGCCCGGGCAAACCGGCGCCCGCCTGAATCTTCTCGCTGAGTATTTGCAAGCGGCCCCTGCTCTTGGCCACCTCCAGCCCTTCGGGACCTTGGATGCAGACTCCGGCGGAGTCGTAGCCCCGGTATTCCAGCTTGGATAAGCCGTCCAGAAGAAGGGGGGCAGCCTGCCGGTAACCAGCGTAACCAACTATTCCACACATATACGGTGACCTCCAGAAATCAAAGTGGACCGGCCGGGTTGTTTTTCCCCACGCACAGCCGGTATGTGCATTATACAACTATCTGTGTGCAAAAATCAACTCCTATTTGGATTTTTTTACACGGCTTGCGGAAAAAGCCCTCCGCAGGCCGTGTATCTCTAGAAAAATGTCGTTTGTGCAGGAAAAAGCGCGGATAAATGCTTCAATTGGGACATTCCCACCGCTGTGGCCCCCCGCTCTATGAGGGCCTGTGCCCCCGGCGAGCCGTCGTCAAAGAAAAACACCGGACTCCATCCCCTCCGCAGGTTTTCCTCCGTCCCGTTCCATGTACCGCCAAACCCCGGGGACGTCTGGGCAACCAGGGTCTTCTCCCCCAGGATATGAATGATCCGGTTGCGGGATAGGGCCCGTGCCGGAGAAAAGGGCAGATCGAAGCTATCCTCCCAGCACAGAAGCAAATTGGGGACAGGCGGCGCGCCCTGGGGTGCCGCTAAGACGGCAATCACCCGGCCGCCAGCGGCCAGGCAGGCCTCCTGCCCTTCCCGGTCCGTCCCCCGGGCTCCCCCTGACACCAGGGTATAGCCCTGACGGGCCATTTCCTCTCCTGCCCTTCGGGCAAAGGCCCTGGCTTCTCCCTTCAGCTCCCGGCTGCCCACCAGGGAGAGGCAGGGCGTCTGCAGCAAGCTCAGGTCCCCGGCAAACCACAAAGCTGCCGGGGCCCGGTCCCCCAGAGCTGCTGTCAGGCGGGCAGGGTACCGGGGACTCACAGGGGTGAGACAGCGCAAGCCCCGCTTTTCACCCCGGCGGAGATAGGCTGCCAGCCGGTCCTCCTCCCCCAAAAGCGCCACCACGTGAGCCGCCTCCGGTTCGGTGCAGCCCAGGGCCCGGAGATGGGACTCCGTCAGCTCCTCCCCCCCGTGCCCCGGCATAGGGCTTAAGCGCACCCGCTTGGCCAGGCGCTGCAGCTGCGGCCCGGTGAGAGGATGCCGGACCGGATCTCCCAGCCGGGAGCCCAGTAGGAGGAATCCCGCCTCCCGGGGATTCACCGGAACCGCTTCCGGATCACAGGGGCCTTCACCACTTCCTCCATGAGGGTCCCGTCCTCCCCCAGAAGCATGGGGCGAATGGTAAAATTAGAATACTTGGCAATTTCATCCAGCTTTGCCTTCTCCGGGAAGTTCCCTATGATAGAATATGCCTTCCCCTTCCGTTTTGCCCGCCCGGTCCGGCCAATGCGGTGGATGTAATATTCATTCTCCTCCGGAACCTCGTAGTTGATGACGCAATCCACGTCATCCACGTCGATGCCCCGGGAAGCCACATCGGTAGCAATGAGGATGGGCAGCTCCCCCCTGTGGAACTTCTGCATGGTCCGCTCCCGAAGGGACTGCTTGATGTCCCCGTGGATGCACTCCGCATTGGCGCCGGCCCGCTGAAAGTCATCACAAAGGCGCTGGCACATGTGCTTGGTGTTGCAGAAGATCATCACCCGCTCAAAGCCCTGGGTCCGGATGAGGCGCAGGGTGGTCTCCGCCTTGGACATGGGCGTGGTGGTAATGGAGTACTGATCAATGTCCGGCCGGTCGTCCAGCTTGGGCTCCACGGTGATCTCCACCTCGTCCCTCTGGTACATCCAGCTGACGGTCATCACCTCCTGGGAGATGGTGGCAGAGAACAGGCCCAGATTCTTCCGGTTTTTTACCTTCTCCACAATCCGGGTCACGTCCTTGAAAAAGCCCATGTCCAGCATTCGGTCCGCCTCGTCCAGAATGATGGTCTGCACTTTGTCAAAGCGAATGTTCTTCCGGTTGTAATGATCCATCAGCCGGCCCGGCGTAGCCACCACAATCTGGGGCTTCTTCTCCAGGGCCTTGGCCTGGGTGACCAGGGATGCGCCGCCGTAGAGCACCGTGACCCGGATGCCGGTATAAAACGCCAGAAGACTGCGCAGCTCGTCACAAATCTGAATGGCCAGCTCCCGGGTGGGAGCCAGGATAAGCCCCTGCACATCGCTGCTTTCCGGGTTCACATGCTCAATCATGGGAATGCCAAAGGCGAAGGTTTTGCCGGTGCCCGTAGGCGCCTTGGCAATCACATCCTTCCAGGCTAAAAGCGGCGGAATGGCCTCCCGTTGAACTGAGGTGGGATATCCATACCCCTTCTTCTCCAGCGCCTTCCGCATAGCCTCTGAAAGCCCCAAATCCTGAAATGTCATTGCTGTTTCTGCCATTTGTCTCGTTCCTTTGTTTAAAATGAGTTTCCATTGAAGCCAGTATATCAGATATGTCCCCGTTTTTCAACTCATTGCAGCGTTTTCCACAGGGCGACGGCATTTCCTTTTTACAGACCGGTAGTACCGTGCAACGCTTATTAATTGCACATTTTCTGGCTGACGGATCTGCCAAAGGCCCCTAGGGGCGCACCGTGGGCGCCTGGGTCAGCTGTTGGACCCGGAACCGGCTGAGCAGCAAGGCCCCCCTGGTTGTAGGGCGCTGCCGCGCCAGGGATGGGTGAGTAACTTGGACCCAGAGGAAGGAAATGCCGCTGCCCTGCTTAAAAGCAGATCCCCAGTTGACAAATTCTGCGAATATGGTACAATGATGTTGCAGATTGTATCTGCCATATCAAGAGAGAGAAGGGAGATTACTTATGGAAAACAACAACGCGAAGGGCTATTCCATCGCCGCTTTGGTCTGTGGAATTCTTGGCATTGTGGGCAGCTTCATTCCCTGGGTGTGCTACTTCACCTTTGTCCTGGCCATCTTGGGCATCGTCTTTGGTGTCAAGGGCCGGAAGCTGGCACAGCCGGATCAGAAGGGGCTGGCTACCGCCGGCTTTGTCCTGGGCATCATCGGCACGGCGATCGGCGCTCTGGGCATTGTCTGCATCGTTTGCGCCGCCGGTGTGGCCGGTGCTGTGGGAACCGGTTTGCTGAGCTAAACCATGTGGACACAGGGGGTGGGGCTGCCTCAACGGGAGGAGCCGCCACCCCCTGTTCTTTTGGATTTTGATTATGGGAGGTACCTCATGATTCCTTCTTTTCCCCTTCTGGGCCGGACCTTCACCATTTACCCTCTGATGGCCCTGGTGGGCATGTTCGCCTCCGGCATTTACGTCTGCCGGTCCGCCAAGCGCGCCGGGCAAAATGAGGACGATATGATCGTGCTGCTGCTGGTTTCCAGCCTGGGTGTTTTTCTGGGGATGCACCTGCTCTACGGGCTGGTAGGCATATCCCAGTGGCCCCAGCTCCTGGCTCAGATCCACTCCCCCGCCTCCTTCTTCCAGGTAATGGCCACCATCTGGGGTGGCTCCGTATTTTACGGCGGCCTTCTGGGGGGCATCCTGGCGGGCGCTGTATACCTGCGCCGGAAGGGGCGGCCCTTGGACCTTTGGGCCAGCCTGACAGCCCCGGCCATCCCCCTCTTTCATGTTTTTGGCCGGGTCGGATGCTTCCTGGGCGGATGCTGCTATGGCCTTCCCTCTGCCTGGGGCTTTGTCTACCGGTACAGCCCTGTGGCAGAGGCCAATGGCGTCTCCCGCTTCCCCGTGCAGCTGGTGGAAGCGGCCTGGAATCTGGTTCTGTTTCTGCTCCTGGCCCGGCTCCAGCGGCGGGGCAGGGACCGGCTGCTGCCTCTGTATCTGGCCCTATACGCCCCTGCCCGGTTCCTGCTGGAATTTCTCCGCGGGGATGCCTACCGGGGCATTTTCCTGGGGTTGTCCACCTCCCAGTGGATCAGCCTGTTCCTCTTCCCCGCCGCTCTGTATGCCCTGCTTCGCCCCAGGAATTAACAAAGATTTCACACCCGCCCCTTTTCCTCCCTGGGGATTTGTGGTATACTGAGGGTCAAAAGCCAGAAAATTTGCAGGAGGAACCATTCTTTGCTGACCTACGATGAAGTAACCCAAAGCGAGGCCATACGCACCTACATCACCCGGGCGGACCAATCCCTGGCCGCCCTGGGCTATACAGAGCACAGCTTTGCCCACGTGATGCACGTGGCGGAAACGGCAAAATACATCTTGGAGACCTTGGACTTCCCGCCCCGCACGGTGGAGCTGGCCCGGATTGCCGGGTATCTCCATGACATCGGCAACCTGGTCAACCGGGTGGATCACTCCCAGTCCGGGGCCGTCATGGCCTGGAGCATCCTCAACGACATGGGCTGCGACCCGGCGGAGATTGCCACCATCGTCACTGCCATTGGCAACCACGACGAGGGCAACGGCGTTCCCGTAAATGAAGTGGCCGCCGCCCTCATCCTGGCAGACAAAGCCGACGTGCGGCGGAGCCGGGTGCGCAACACCGACACCACCACCTTCGACATTCACGACCGGGTGAACTACTCTGTGAAAAAATCCCAGCTAAAAATCAACGAGGACCGGACCCTTGTCAAGCTGAAGCTGACGGTAGACACCAAATATGGCTCTGTCATGGATTATTTTGAGATCTTTATGCAGCGTATGATCCTCTGCCGGAAGGCCGCCGAACGGCTGGGCTTACAGTTTAAGCTGATGATCAATGAACAGCAGCTCATTTAAGTCTGTGGAAACAACTCTGGGAGGCTTTCATGCGCGTAGCGCACGGGACTGCGTTGGGAGGTTGATCTGTGAAAACCTGTCATATTTTCTGCGCCGCCGAATTTGAGGGGCTGTTGGAGCGCCCCGCCCCAGGCGATTGGATTCTAGCCGCCGATGGCGGCCTGCGGCATCTCCAGGCCCTGGCTCTGGAGCCCACCGGCATTCTGGGGGATTTTGACTCCCTGGGCTACACGCCCCAGGGGCCCCAAGTAGACCGCTTTCCCGTGGAGAAGGATGATACCGACTCCATGCTGGCAGTAAAGGCTGGCCTCCGGGCCGGCTTCCGCCGGTTTCTCCTCTATGGGGCGCTGGATGGGCCACGGCTGGATCATACCGTAGCCAATTTTCAGCTCCTGCACTATCTGACGGACCAGGACGCCCACGGCTATCTGGTGGGCAGCGCTTATCTGGCCACCGTCCTGGCCCCGGGGCTCCTCCGGTTTTCCCGGGAGGCCCGAGGCATTCTCTCTGTGTTTTGCTCCGGAGCGGACGCTGCCGGAGTCACCCTCCGGGGCCTGCAGTATCCCCTGGAGAATGCCGTGCTCACCCCCGGGTTCCCCCTGGGTGTGAGCAACCACTTTTTGGGCTGCCCGGCCCAGGTCTCCCTGACGCACGGGCGCCTGCTGCTCCTGTGGGACCGGTCCAACGGCCTGCCGGAGCGGAGAATCACGGGGTAATGGGCGCCCCTTTTCACCCAAATTCAACAGCAAGGAGCACAGGCCCCCAGGCCGGCCGCCATGGCAAGAAAGAAAGCATCCAGCCGCCACAGCAAGCAACAGCCGGAGTCGATTCCCCGCCGCCCCCTCCCGGTCCTGGACGCAGACCCCGGTTTTGGTCTCTCTCAGGCCCAGGTCCAGGCGCGGCTGGCCTCTGGCTGGTCCAATGATCCCGGCGAATCCCCCTCCAAGTCGGAGGGGCAGATCATCCGGGAGAACACCCTGACCTTTTTCAACCTGATTTTTCTCATTCTGGCCGCTTTGCTGATCATTGCCGGCTCGTATAAAAACATGATGTTTCTGGTGATCGCCATTGCCAACACCGCCATTGGCACCGTCCAGGAAATCCGCTCCAAGCGGGCAGTGGACAAGCTGACCCTGGTGGCCGAACACCCGGCAAAGGCCATCCGGGAGGGCCGCCGGGTGGAGGTCCGCCCCAGCCTTCTGGTCCGGGACGACATCATGGAACTGGCCGCCGGGGATCAAATCTGCGCCGACGCCCTGGTGCGCACCGGGGAAATCCAGGTCAACGAGTCCCTCATCACCGGTGAAGCCGACGCCATTTTAAAAGGCCCCGGCGACATCCTGAAATCCGGTTCCTTTGTGGTCTCCGGGCGGGCACGGGTTCAGCTAACCCAGGTGGGCCCTGATGCTTATGCCGCCAAGCTCTCCGCCGGGGCAAAGAAAAATGTCCACGCCACACAGTCGGAGATGATGCGCTCCCTGGACCGGCTGATTCAGGTGGTGGGCTTTGCCCTGATTCCCGTGGGCTGCATCCTGTTTTACCGCCAATTCCACGTGCTGGGCATGGACTTCCGCACCTCCACCCAGTCCACCGTGGCGGCCCTCATCGGCATGATCCCCGAGGGGCTGTACCTACTGACCAGCGTTGCCATGGCCGTCTCTGCCATGAAGCTGGCCCAGCAAAAGGTCCTGGTCCAGGACATGAACTGCATTGAAACCCTGGCCCGGGTGGACGTGCTGTGCGTAGACAAGACCGGCACCATTACAGAGCCTGGGATGGAGGTCCAGGACCTCATCCCCCTGGACCAGCAGGACACCCCGGAGCGTCTGGAGTCAGTCCTGGCCGCCCTGTACAGCGGCACAGAGCCGGAAAACGACACAGGGCGGGCCATGGCGGAGATGTTCGCCCGGAAAACCGCCTGGAAGTGCCTGTCCCGGGTCCCCTTCAACTCCCAGACCAAGTGGTCCGCCGCCGTCTTTGAGGCAGAGGGCGCCTTTGTGGTGGGAGCGCCGGAGTTCATCCTGGGCCCCCGGTACGACTCCATCCGGGAGGATGTGGAGCCATGGTCCGCCCAGGGCTGCCGGGTGCTGCTCATTGCCCAGTACCATGGAACGCCGGAGCAAGGCAAACCCCTGGACCCGGAACAGGTCCGGCCCATGGCCCTGGCCCTTCTGTCCAACCGCATCCGGGCCACCGCCCCGGAGACCTTCCGCTTTTTCGCCCAGGAGGGGGTGTCCATCCGGGTCATCTCTGGGGACAACCCGGTCACCGTCTCAGAGGTAGCTCGCCGGGCAGGCATTGCCGGGGCAGAACGGTACATCGACGCCTCCACCTTGAAAACCGAAGGGGACTTTGCCCGGGCCGCCCGGGAGTGCACCGTCTTCGGTCGGGTCACACCGGACAACAAAAAGAAGCTGATCCGGGCCATGAAAAAAGAGGGACACACCGTAGCCATGACCGGTGACGGCGTCAACGACGTTCTGGCCCTGCGGGAGGCCGACTGCGGCATCGCCATGGCCTCCGGCAGCCAGGCCGCCAGCCAGGTGGCCCAGCTGGTTCTGCTGCAGTCCGACTTCGCCGCCATGCGGGGCGTGGTGGGAGAGGGCCGCCGGGTCATCAACAATATCCAGCGGGCTGCCGCTCTGTTTTTGGTAAAGAACATCTTCTCCGTCCTTTTGGCGTTCATCTCCATGTTCGCCACCTTCCCCTATCCCATCATGCCCCTGCACCTGAGCATGATCAGCGGCCTCACCATCGGCGCGCCCTCCTTCTTCCTGGCTCTGGAGGGGAACCGGGAGCGGATTAAGGGCCGGTTTATGGCCGGAGTTCTGCGCAAGGCCTTCCCCGGCGGACTGACCAACCTGATTGTGGTCCTCATGGCTGTGGGCTTCGTTTTGGTGTTCCATCTGCCTACGGAGCAGCTGTACACCGTCTCCGCCTCCCTCATGAGTCTCACGGGGCTTTTGGTTTTGTTCCAGGTTTGCAAGCCCTTCACCACACAGCGGAAGATTCTCTGGGGCCTTATGGCCGCTGCCTCCGCCTTTTGCTTCTTCTTCCTGGGGCCTGTGTTCGAATTTGTCCGGCTGGACCTGGAGATGGTCATTGTGCTGGTTGCCGTCTTCCTCATGACCCCCACAGTATTTTTCAGTCTCCAGCGCATGTTTGACTGGGGCGATATTCTGTATGACCGCCTCCACACCTGGCTCTCCCGCCACCGGGGAGGCGCCGCCCACCGGCTGGAGCTCCCGCCCAAGTAAGACAAGGAGGATGTTGGATGGAAACTCAGGAGCTTTTTCTTCCCCTGCCAGACCATGACATGGACATGCACACCGCCTATATCCAAGCGGCATTGGACAAGTGCCGGGAGGGGGGCGGAGTCCTCCGGCTGGCCCCCGGGGACTGGCGCATCGCCAGTCTGCGACTGTACGACAACACCACCCTGTATCTGTCCTCCGGAACCCACCTCATCGCCAGCAACCGTTGGCAGGACTATACGGACTTCCACGTCCCCACCACCTTAGGCTACCTGAAGAGTCCCTTTTTACAAAAGAAGTGGCGTCTGCCGGATCATTATGTCAACTCACCCATTACAGCCATAGATGCCGAGAACGTGGCGGTCATCGGCGAGCCCGGCTCCTGGATCGACGGCTCCGACTGCCTGGACCCCAAGGGGGAGGAGGGCTTCCGGGGGCCCATGGGTATGGTGTTCTGCCGCTGCCGCGGCGTGACCCTCCGGGGCTACACCTACCGCAACGCCGCCAACTGGTGCCACCAGCTGGACTCCTGCATCCAGGTCCGAATGGACCACGTGACGGTGCTGGGCGGCCATGACGGGGTCAATCTCCATCACTGCACCCAGGTGTGGATCGACAGCTGCGACTTCCGCACCGGGGACGACTGCATCGCCGGATATGACGCCGAAAACGTTGTGGTCCGGAATTGCAGCCTCAACACCTCCTGCAACAGCTTCCGCTTCGGGGGCCGGAACCTCCTGGTGGAACACTGCCGCTTCTGGGGGCCGGGGGAATATCCCCACCGCTCCTCCGGGCGGCACAACACCCTCTTCGCCTTCGCCTATTACGCCTTCCACTACGACCTGTGCCGGTGGGACAGTGAGAATTGGGTGGTCCGGAATTGCACCTTCGAGCATCTGGACAACCTGATCTATTACAATTACGGCGGCGACTGGAACCACAACGCCCGCCCCCTCCGGAACCTGACCCTGGAGCACATCACCATCCGGGGCCTGGCCGGCACCTCCCACATCACCACCTTGCCGGAAAGCCCCATCACCGTGACCTGCAAGGACCTCTCCCTCTCCTGGAGAAACGGCCTGCCCCAAACCGGCGTCCTCCGCACCTCCCCCGCCGTTCGCCTGGTTTTGGAGGATGTGCGGGTAGAGGGCGTCAACCAGTCCCCCGCCCAGTAGCATGTTCCACCCACCCCAGAGTGGCACCGTACACAGCAAAATCCCCCGGCAAATTCGTGTGAGCCTCACAGCCGCAACGAACTTGCCGGGGGGTCTATCCAATTTTGCCCCCGCCAGCCGCAAAAAGCATGGGAGCGGGAGCACCTTAGCTTCCCCACAAGGGCATACGCAGACCGCTCACATAGATACGCACTGGCGCGGCAGCGCCCCTGCCTTTCCCAAGGAAAGGTAGGGCACTGCCGCGCCAATACATTTTCAGAGAAATACACAATTACTCTCTTTGCGGCGGGACAAATTCCAAAAGGTCTCCAATTTCACAATTCAAAACTGTACACAGCTTAGCTAAAACATGAATATCCAAACGTGAAACAGTATTGTTGCAATAATTGTTAATCTGCGTCCTCTGCATTTCTGCACGATGGCTCAGCTTGTTTTTGCTGATACCAGTCTGCTGGATCAAGTCATTTAACTTGACCCGAATCGTACCGTATTGCTCTTCCACAAGCATCACCGCCCTCAGTCGTCTAACATCTACAGTTTAACTGAGAGAGGGCACCTTTATAAGTTCTAAGAAGTCTTGTGCAACTAGTTGCACATATCAGCATACCCTCAACCTGGCTGGATTAGGAGGCAAATATGATCACTTCGAACATGAACTTAATGAAATGGTCAATCGGATGCTTGGCGGCGGCTTACAAAGTTCTATTCTCGCGGCCTATCAGCAGGAGCTGGTCGAGGCAGAAACGCTCTACGAGCAATGCCTGGAGCTCATTCTTCGGTTTGCCTTTCATCTGCTCCGCCTCCGGCTGGCCACCTGGAGTTGTGGAGTCGCTTGCCGCCGGCAAGTGATAAAATCCCATGGCGCTTCGCCCTTGCCCCCGGGGGAAGGCCAGGGGCTGCCGCGCCAGTGCGTGTTACGTCAGGATATCCAATGGGCAGATAGGCGACAGCTTCACATAAGGTCGCCCGCCTAAGCTACAGGCGGGCCACCCGCTCCCGCAGCTCCGGGGCTTCCAACGTCTGGCCAAAGAGGCCGTACAGTCTTTCGCACCGCTGTTCCAGGGCAAAATAGGGGCCTTCCATCCCCTGGCCGGCGTGGGCCAGGGGGAGGCGGGAGGACATCTCCCGGAGAGCCTGGCGGCCACGGTCCCGGAAGCCCAGAATCCGGACGTAGGGCGCTTCCGCCGCCAGATCTTCGGCTGTGAGGCCCAGGAAGGCGCACAGGACCATCCGGTCCAGGCGACTGCGGGTGTACCGCTTGGATTTCACCGCTGTGAGGAGCCCCTCCAGACCGGTCTGCCGCCGGGACTCCCGCAGGAGCTTCCGCCACAGGCCCTCGGAGGCCCCGGGCAGGGCGGCGAAGGCCTCCTCCTCCAGAGTCCGGAGCCGGGCCAGCACCGCCCGCTCCCCCAGGGCTAAACTATGGACCCCGGCTCCCTCATAGGCCGGGCGGGCCTCCTCCGGCACGTAGGCCAGCCACGGCTCCCCCGCCATAATCCGCCGCCGGAGGGCCGTGGCGGAGGGGTTTTCCCGGTCCGCGTCCAGAGCGTGGTAGTCCCCAGGGCGGCAAATGGGTAAGGGGATGAGGCCGCTGCCCCGGGCCAGAATCGCCTTGCAGTACTCCACCGCCAGGATGTCATTGGGCCGCTCCAGCACCGCCGGGTCTCCGCCCAGGTCCTTCAGAGCCCGGCTCCGGGCGGCGGGGAAGGACAGGCCCTCATCCAGATGGGGCCGCAGAGCCTCCCCAAACTGGGGAGAGAGGAGCTGCCGGGCCGTCTCCAAAAGGGTCTCCCGGTCCGCCGTCTCGGCTCCAAAGGAAATGCCCTCCACCCCCAGCCGGTCCAGAATCTCCACACCACCGGCGGCAAAGCCCTCGGCGGACCGGAGGCTCACCGTCACCGGCAGCTCCAGCACCAGGTCCGCCCCGGCAAGCAGGGCCGCCCTGGCCCGCACCTGCCGGGAGAATACCGCCGGCTGGCCCCGCTGAACATACAACCCACTCATGAGACATACCACTGCCGCCTCTGGGTCCTGCTGCCGGAGAAGGGCCAGCTGCCGGGCATGGCCCAGATGAAAGGGATTGTATTCGCAAACAACGCCCACTGTCCGCATAGAAGGGACCCTCCTGTTTTTTTCAAAAATTTCCAAAGAAAGACTTGTAGGTCCGGGGAAAATGAGATAAAATACCCTTAGGTATGTCTATCTTACCACAAGATGGGAGAAAATGAAATCACTGTTTACAGGAGGATCATACAAATGAACATTCTGGTTATCAACGCCGGCAGCTCCAGCCTGAAGTACCAGCTCATGGACCCGGAGACCGGCGTCGTCACCGCCAAGGGCCTGTGCGAGCGCATCGGTCTGGACGGCCGCCTGACCCACAAGGTTCCCGCCCAGGACAAAAAGGTGGAGCGGGAGATCCCCATGCCCACCCATGCCGAGGCCATTGCCGCCGTCCTGGAGATTCTGGTGGACCCGGTCAATGGGGTCATCGCCTCCACCGATGAAATTGACGCCGTGGGCCATCGGGTCCTCCATGGCGGTGATAAATTCATCGATTCCTGCATCATCAACGAGGCCTGCAAGCAGGCCATCCGGGACTGCATCCCCCTGGGCCCCCTCCACAACCCTGCCAACCTCATGGGCATTGAGGCCTGCGAAAAGGTCATGCCCGGCAAGCCCCAGGTGGCCGTCTTCGACACCGCCTTCCACATGACCATGCCCCCCAAGGCCTACCGCTATGCCATTCCCACCCAGTATTACGAGGAAGATCACCTCCGCCGGTACGGCTTCCACGGCACCTCTCACAAATACGTCACCCGCCGGGCCATCGCCCTCATGGGCCGGGAGGACATCAAGCTGGTAAACTGCCATCTGGGCAACGGCTCCTCCCTGTCCGCCGTGAAGGACGGCAAGTGCCAGGACACCTCCATGGGCTTGTCCCCTCTGGCCGGCGTGCCCATGGGCACCCGCTCCGGCGACATTGACGCCTGCGTGGTTCAGTTCATCATGAACAAGTACGGGATGAGCGCCGATGCGTGCCTCAACATGCTGAACAAGAAGTCCGGCGTTCTGGCTCTGTCCAACGGGGTCTCCTCCGACTTCCGGGATCTGGAAGCCGGGGCCAACAAGGGCGACGAGGCCTGCCAGCTGGCTCTGGACAAGTTCTGCTATGAGGTCCGGAAGTATATCGGCGCCTACGCCGCCGCCCTGGGCGGGCTGGACTGCCTGGTTTTCACCGCCGGTGTCGGCGAAAACGGCGCCACCAACCGGGCCGCCATCTGCGAGGGCCTGGAGTTCCTGGGTGTGAAGATCGACCCGGAGCGGAACAACACCCGGGGGCAGGAGGCCCTCATCTCCACCGACGACTCCAAGGTCAAGGTCTGGGTCATCCCCACCAACGAAGAGCTGATGATCGCCCAGGACACCGCCGACCTGGTGAAGGCTGCCCAATGATCAAACACACACGGGAGCCCCAGAGGCTCCCGTGCTTTAGAATGGAGGTATTTCCACATGACCGCTGCTGAACGGCTGCTCCGTTACGTACAGTTTGACACCCAATCCAACGAATTTTCCGACACCTGCCCCTCCACAGACAAGCAGAAGGTCCTCGCCCTGTCCCTGGTGGAGGAGATGAAGGCCATGGGAATTTCCGATTCTTACATGGACGCCGAGGGCTACGTCTACGGCACCGTGCCCGGAGACCCCACAAAGCCTGTCATCGGTCTCATCGCCCACATGGATACCGCCCCTGACGCCTCCGGGGCCAACATTCAGGCCCGAATCGTGCCCTACGAGGGCGGAGACATTGTGCTAAACGAGGACGAGCACATTGTGATGAAGGAAACGGACTTCCCCAGCCTCGCCCGGAACCGGGGCAAGCACCTCATTGTCACCGACGGCACCACGCTCCTGGGGGCCGATGACAAGGCCGGGATTGCGGAAATCCTCACCGCAGCCGAACGCCTCCTGGCCTCCCCGGAGCCCCATGCCACTTTGCGCATCGGCTTTACCCCCGATGAAGAGATCGGCCGGGGGGCAGATCGGTTCAACCTCAAGGACTTCGGGGCCGAATTTGCCTACACTGCCGACGGCGGCACCCTGGGTGAATTGGAGTACGAGAACTTCAACGCCGCCGCTGCCAAGGTGGTGTTCCACGGCCGGAACATCCATCCCGGTTCTGCCAAGAACCAGATGGTGAACTCCCAGCTCATCGCCATGGAGTTCCACAGTCTGCTCCCCGTCCACCAGCGGCCCGAAGCTACAGAGGGCTACGAGGGCTTCGCCCTGCTTACGGACATGAAAGGCACCGTGGAGCTGAGCCAACTGCGCTACATCATTCGGGACCATGACATGGGCAAGTTCACCCGGATGAAGGAGCTGTTTGGGGAAATCGCCGCCTTCCTCAACGGGAAATATGGGGAAGGCACGGTGGAGCTGACTCTGAAGGACAGCTATTACAACATGAAGGAACGGATCTTGCCGGTGATGCATATCATTGACCGGGCCAAGACCGCCATGGAGCGGGTGGGAATTACCCCCGTCACCGTCCCTGTCCGGGGAGGCACCGATGGAGCCCGGCTGTCCTATGAAGGGCTGCCTTGTCCCAACCTGTGCACCGGTGGCGAGAACTACCATGGCCGGTTTGAGTACATCCCCGTAGAGGACATGGAGCTGTGCACCCAAATGCTGGTGGAGCTGCTCCGTCTGTAGGCCTCCCATGCAATCGGACAGAGGGGCTAAATCGCCCCGACCTTCCACACCACCGTACGTCAGACTGTCTCACAATTGGGAGCTTCCGCCTTGGTCATAAGCGTTTTCTGGTGTAATTTGCTAGAAAATCCACAAAATTTCACAAATTTATTGAATGAGCAGGCGCCTCGCGCTCTGCTCATTTCAAATTTTCTCGTCAACTCTTGGACAGAAAACATGCCAAGTAATCGCTTAAGGTTATAAGCGATGGACATGGACGCACATTCTGCATCTACATTTCCAGCTTTCCTTCGGAGAAAATGTGGATAGCCCGGTTGTCGCTGGATATTTCGGCCTGTTGTTGATGTCGTACATGCGCCTTTTTAGGGCATGTGCCACATTCCGTGTTCCATCTGTGGCAATAAGCTTTCCGTCAATCAACCCCCAGCCCTTCAAAATTAAGGTGAGCTCACGCAGTACGCTCCGAAATACGTTACGATATGTCTCCCTCACGCTTTCCGATAGGTTAATTTTACAAGGACCAGGCCTATACTGCAATCGTGAGACCGTCTGACATGCGCGCATCGGGCGCACGTAAAACTGCGGATTTTAGTTGGCGGCTGTAGCTGCCAACTAAAATCCGCAGTTGCCACAGCACCGCAGTGCTGTGAGTTCTTTGTTCATGATTTCGTGGTCTACTGGACGGGGAGCAGTGCGAAAACACATTTTGCAACAGGCCCTTGCGCTTTGACCAGGTTCCATTAATTCAGCAGCGACAGCAGCTCCTCCCGGGACATGGAGAGGAGGCTCTCGCCATCTCCCCCTGTGACGGTCTCCATAAGGGCGGATTTTTTCTCCTGGAGCTCCAGGATTTTCTCTTCAATGGTGTCCTTGGCAATGAGCTTATACACATGCACGCTGGCCTGCTGGCCCATACGGTGGGCCCGGTCCGTAGCCTGGTTCTGAGCAGCCAGGTTCCACCAAGGGTCATAGTGAATCACCACATCCGCCGCCGTCAGGTTGAGGCCAGTGCCTCCAGCCTTCAGGGAGATCAAAAACACCTGCGCGCCGCCGGCCTGAAAGGCCTTCACCAGCTGAGCCCGCTTCTCCTTAGGGGTGTCCCCCTGGAGCGTATAGCTGGAAATGCCCAGCTGGTTTAGGCGTTCCCGAATCCGGCTCAGCATAGAGGTAAACTGGGAGAACAGGAGAATCTGGTGGCCGTTCTCCACCATACCGGCACACAGCTCCAAGCAGGCCTCCAGTTTGCTGGACGGCCCCTGGTAGTTGGAAAAACACAGATTGGGGTCACAGCAAACCTGCCGCAGCTGGGTCAGGGCCGCCAAGATTTGCAGCTTATTCCCGCCCTCCCCGGTGCAGGCCGTCTTGGCTGCACTGGCCACAGCGTAATAGGTCTTGCGCTCCTCCTCAGAAATCTGGACCCTTCGGACATGCTCCATTTTGGGGGGCAGCTCCTTTAGCACCGCCTGCTTCAGTCGCCGGAGCAAAAAAGGCTGGACCAGGCGGCTGAGCTGCTGCCCAGCCTGGGGGTCCTTGCTCTGAGCGATGGGCCGCTCCAGCTTCTCTACAAAGGCGGCGTGGGAAAACAGGTAACCGGGCATGAGGAAATCAAACAGGTTCCACAGCTCGCTGAGGCGGTTCTCAATGGGCGTACCTGTGAGCACAAAGCGCTGGCTGCAGGCAATGGTTTTGACTGCCTTGGAGGCCAAGGTTGCCTGATTTTTGATATTCTGCCCCTCATCCAACACACAGGCGTAGAAGGTTCGGCCTTCATACAGCTTGATATCCCGCTTTAAAAGATCATATGAGGTCACCCAAAGATCCCAATCCCCACATGTTTCCATCTGCTCTTTGCGCTCCGCCGCCGGTCCCATGATAAGAGCGGACCGGAGCTGGGGGGCGAACCGGGCCAACTCGTCTCCCCAGTTTAAAATCAGTGAGGTGGGGCATACCACCAGGCTGGGCATACCCGTTTCCCGAAAGGGCACCGTAGACAGATAGGCAATGATCTGCACCGTCTTTCCGAGTCCCATTTCGTCTGCCAAAATGCCGCCAAAGTGGCAGCTCTCCAGGGTCTTGAGCCATTGAAAGCCCACCTTTTGGTAGGGGCGGAGCACTGGCTCCAAATGGGCCGGAACCTGATAGTCGCTCTCCGCCACAGACTTGAAGTTCCGGACCATGGAGCGGAACTGCCGGTCCCGGTTTACCTGGAGCCCCTCGTTTTTTCCCAAGAGTGCATCCAGGTACAGCCCCCGGTACGCAGGCATCGTCACATGACCCTGGACCAGATCCTTCGCCGGTAAAAGGGTCATATGAGCCATTTCCGCCAGGGTTTCATAGGGAGAGCCGTCCAGCTTCAGGAAGCGGCCATCCTTCAGCCGGTGATATTTCTGCTTCCGGAGCAGGCTACGGTACAGGCCCTCCAGCTCCTCCGGGGGAAACTCTCCGGTGTCCAGGTCCAGACTGAGCAAACCGTCGGAGACGGAAATCCCCACCGTGGGGCTGGAGGGCCGGATCTGCTTGTCCCCCAAGCGCTGGGAGACGTATACCTCTCCATAGCTGTGAAAGGTATCCAGCACATCCGTGAGAAAGTCATACATGGCCTCCTCTTTCTCCATGACAAATACGCCATTGCTGTCCTCCTGAAAGTACCGCCGCAGAGGATCCTGGGCAGCCTGCTCCTGCCGCACATTGCGCTTCACCGTCAAATCCCGGGAGGCCGGGAGGCCGTAAGGTACTTCCTGCTCTCCATAGCGGAACTTCAGCTCTGCCTGTAGCCGCCCATTGTCCACGTCGAAGTAATAGCAAGGGGTACAATCATCGGGGGAATAGGCCTCCAGAAGTCCGCTTGGGTCCTCTACAGCAATCAGATCCCTCACCTCCGGCAGCACACAGCTGCAAAAATCCGGCAGGTCAGAAAAGGCAATTTGCATCTTACCGGAACCTACAGACAGCATGGGATAAACCCGCTCCTGAAAATCCCGGCTGCATCGGAGCAGTTTCCGGTCGTAAAAGGCATACAGGGCTCGGGCATTTCCAAAAAAGCTGGTCCCTCTCGGGAGTTCCACCGTCAGGTTGGCCACATTCTTTTCCTTCTGGAGCTGCATGGCAACAGGCGGGTTCCCATCCTCCAGCACGATTGATGGATTCCACCGGGTGCTTCCCAGGTCCTGATGCAGATACATCTGAAAAAAGCGGTCGAACGGCTCGCCTGTAAGTTGAATCCCGCCCTTGTTTCCCAAATAACCGCCATAGCTGTAGTTGTCATATATTCCATAACCTGGCTCAAAGGAGCGGAAGGTGCGAAATTCATTCATCAGCAGGGCAATAAGCGCCTGAGACTGCTCATCAAACTGCGCCATGGCATGGCACAGGGTCAATCCCTTGCCATAGGTCACCTCTTCTTCTTTGCTGACATACTCTAAAAAAGTCTTCACATTCTTAACCACATACAGCCTGTCAAAGCCCACCTGGAAGGTGAGCGTGGGGTAGCCCCGACTCATTTCCGACGGAAAAATCTGGGGAACCAGCCGGGCCTGACGGGTGGCGTCCACACCGGACCTGGAGCGGTCCCGGTAGGCCTTCAGGATCCGGCTCACCCTCCCATCGCTGCGGTTGGTCTCCGGCTGGTAGGAAACCATGGTCAAAAGCGCCGCCACCAGATGCTTGCAGCAGTGCCGGTCTGCAAAGCGGGGGCAGGTACACAGCGCCGATAAGCCCCGGTCGGAAAAAGAGGCATTGACTGTATACAGCTTCGTCCCCCGGACCTTACAGGTAAGCTTTGCAAGATCCTTTGTCACTTCCTCCCGGTAGCTGATCACCCGGTCCTGCTCATAATAAGCAAGGCCCCTCTCGTAGTCCTCCTCCGGAACCATCTGCCGGATTTCTTTTTTTGTTATGCGCATGGAACCCACTCCGTAAAAATAAATTCACAGTTACTTCCTTGTTATTTTACTACATCCTCCAGCCAAACACAAGGATGAATCCAATTCCGCCAAACAATTCAGCGGGAGAAATCCCAGCGTTCCGTGATTTCTCCCGCTATTTCAAGGTTTGGCCCAGGCCATGCCGTCGCTGCACGCCAGTCAGTCTTTTTCAGGCGTCACCGTCAAGCCGGTGATCTCCCCGGCCTGGTCCTGCACCAGAACGGCGGAACCGGTGGCGGTCAGGGTCAGGGTGCCGTCCCCCTTGACATCGGCAGTGCGGTATCCGGAGGCTTTGGCCAGGTCGGTGTCCGGGGAGGTCGCGTAGACCTGGAATTCCACCGTGGTGTCCCCCCGGAGCTGTTTGAAGACCTTTTTCAGGACAATGATCTGGTCGCTTTCAATGAGGCCCTGGGCCCGGGCGTCCTCTGTGAGGGCGGAGTTGATCTCCACCTTCTCCTCGGTGCTCAACCGGGACGCCTGGTCGTTGTTGTTGTAATCGTAGACAAAATATCCCGCCACACAGCCGGCGGCAAAGAGGAACAGAACGCCCAAAAGAATGGCCTGCCGCTTTTTCAGGTGCAGCTGGTCCCCGGCATCATAGACGAGGTGCATCCGGTAGGCCAGAGGGATCATCACCATCAGGAACAGAATCAGAAGCACAGACTCCAGGGGGAACAGCGCCAGATTCTTGAGAATCCGGGGCAGCTGGAAAAAGGCATAGGACTTATTGAGCACCACCTGGTAATACCACGCCATAATGGGAGCATTCAGCACAATGTTCACAAAAAAGTCCACACAAAACCGGGAGAGAATCACCCGGGTAGCGGTGACCCGGGTCCGGTACAGAAACAGCGCAAAAACCAGAGAGCCGGCAATCTCAATAAAAATAAAGGGGAAAAAATATACCCCGGTGGGGAAGAGCAGACAGCCCAGGGTGTCGGATACGGCTGCTGCCAGTATAGCCACCACAGGACCAAAGACCATGGCTCCCAGCGCGTTGATGAAGAAGGCAATGTTGATTTTTAAATCGGCGGCAATGGGGATACCCAGGCTCTTGAGCGCCACCCGCAGGGCAATCATCAGGGCGGCAAACACCAGGATTCGGATGTCCTTCAGCTCCATGGCGGCGTCGCGCCAATAGGCTTTGGAGAATGGGGTCTGATACAATGCGGTAGATTTGGTTTGTTTCATCGGTGGACCTCCTAAATTTTGATGGGGCCGGGTCGGCAGCAACTGCTGCTGTCTCATGGCGCGCAGCAAATGAAAAAGCTCCCCACAGGACAAGGCCCGGGGGAGCAAAGTTTGCCAGCATGTGCGCCAGTGGGAGGGACGGCCAGCTTCACAGCCTTCCCAATGCCCAACTGAGCATCGTTGCTACATAAAGGAGGTTTTTCCACCCATATGCAACAGCGGGTGCGGACCTTCTATCGCGGAGAAACTCCTTCGTCTGCCAGACAACTCCCCATTTTGGCAGCACTTCACGCAGAGGGTCCTACTCTGTCGCAGTTATTTTACACGAAATAGAAGCCGTTGTAAATATAAATTTTGCAAAAATTGGTAATTGCGCAGGAGCATAACATGCGGTAGCAGGCTGGTGCTTCCATGGTTCCCCCGAAGAGTCGCAAAAGAGGGGTGAAAAAGTAAAATTTCCTCTTGCATTTTGGGGAGAACCTGATACAATAAAATCTGTCCAGCGTCGCAGGGAGTAGGAAATTTCGCGTTAAGTACCGTTCGGATGGGAGGTTGCCAGCGGGCGAAGGGGCTGTGGCCCCGCGATGAACTTTCCGCAACCGCCTGAGCCGGATGCCCGACCGCGGCAGGCCGTGACCCGCCTCTGCCGTTTGGTCCAAAAACGCTGGTAAACCTGCGTCCACGGGGGCATGACAGCCGGACAAACCGCATATTCCCTGGAACCTCCTCCATTTTCGAAAGGAGGACTTTTTTATGTCCAAAAACGCAACGACCAAGGAAATCCAGCCCACAACCAGAGGAAGAATGGCCACCCGGGTTGTGGCGACCAGCGCCCTGCTGTGTGCCCTGAGCGTGGTCTTCGCACGGTTCACCACGGTGATGCCCTCGGCCATCAGCCGGTTCTCCATTGAGGCAGTGCCCATTGCTTTGGCAGGCTACTTCTTTGGCCCCATCGCCGGCTTGATGGTGGGCGCGGTGAGCGACACCGTAGGCTGCCTCTTCTCCGGCTACGGCTGGGACCCGGTGCTGACGGTGTCCCCCATGCTCCTGGGCCTGTTTGCAGGTCTCCTGCGGCCGGTGCTGTACCGCATGGAGAAGCCCTGGGACTTCTGGCGCGTAGCGGTAACTCTGCTGCCAGGCAAGGTACTGGGCAGCGTCCTGTGGCAGAGCTACTGGCTCATCTTCCTGGGCTATTCCAAGAAGGCCATGGGCCCCCTGATTGCCTACCGCTGCATCGAGGCCGGTTTGGAGCTGGTGCTGGATACCCTGATCATTTTCGTCCTGTTCCGCACGGGAATCTTCCAGCGGCTGGGCCTCTGGCGGCCAAAAGCTGCAAAGTCCCGCTCGTAAACAACGTGCATGGTCCCTGCCCGCAGAGGCGGGGACCATTTTAACAAGGAGAAATTGCCATGAATATCACAGAAGCCTTAACCTATATCCACTCTGTCTGCTGGAGGGGGTCCATCCCCGGCCTCTCCCGGACCCAGGAGCTACTTCGCCGCATGGGAAATCCGGAAAAGAAGTTGAAGTTTGTCCACATCGCCGGAACCAACGGCAAGGGCTCTACGGCGGCCATGACCGCCTCCATCCTTCGCAAGGCAGGCTACTGCACCGGCCTGTACACTTCCCCCTTCCTCTTCCGGTTTAACGAGCGGATGAACATAAATGGGGCGGACATTGCAGATGAAGAGCTGGCCGAAATCACAGAGTTCGTCAAGCCCCACGCCGAGGCCATGGCGGACCATCCCACAGAGTTTGAGCTGGTGACGGCCATTGCCATGGAGTACTTTGCCCGGCACCGGTGCGACATCGTGGTTCTGGAGGTGGGCATGGGAGGGGAACTGGACTCCACCAACGTAATTGACCCGCCGGAGGTGGCGGTGATTTGCAACCTGGGCCTGGACCATACGGAATTTTTGGGCAACACGCTGGAAGAGATTGCACAGGCCAAGGCCGGGATCATCAAGCCTGGCTGCTCCGCTGTCCTGTACCGGGGCAGTCCGTCGGTGGAAGCCGTGTTCGAGGAAGCCTGTAAGGCTCGGGGCGTCGAGCTCTGCAAAGCGGACTTCAGCGCCCTGGTCTCCCGGTCACACAGCTTTGCGGGGCAGGTGTTCGACTTTGGTTCCCGGAAAGCCCTGGAAATCCCCCTCCTGGGGGCCCATCAACTGCGCAATGCCGCCGTGGTGCTGACAGCGGTGGACTGCCTGATCCGCCGTGGCTGGAGCATTTCTGAAGAGAATATTCGGGACGGTCTCCGGGATGTGGTATGGCCCGGGCGGTTTGAGCTGCTGCGGAGAAACCCCGATGTAATTGTAGACGGTGGTCACAATCCCCAGTGCCTGGAAGCCCTGGCCCAAAATGTCCGGGATTACCTGGCCGGGCGGAACATCACAGCGCTCACCGGCGTCATGGCCGACAAGGATTACACCCACATGTACGAAACCATGGCTCCCCTGGTCACCCGGTTTGTCGCCGTAACGCCGGACAACCCCCGTGCCATGCCGGCGGAGGAGTTGAAGAAGATTTTAACTTCCTTCGGAAAGCCAGTCACAGCCTGCGCTTCCGTTTCCCAAGGTGTAGAGGAGGCCCTCCGCCAAGCTGGTCCCCAGGGATTGGTGTTGGCCTTTGGCAGCCTGTACATGGTGGGAGACGTGCGTAAGACGGTACTGGGGGCATAAGAATTCCGGAAAAAGTCAAAAAAACTCTTGCATTTAAGGCCTGGATGTGGTATTATGGTCGGGCGATTGAATTGACGGGTGCAATGCGCCCTTGGACCCCAGAGCAGAAAGAGGTGAAACGACATGAAGGAAGGTATCCATCCCAAGTACGAACAGACTACGATCCGCTGTGCCTGTGGCAACGTTTTCACAACCGGTTCCACAAAGAAGGACATCAAGGTTGAAATCTGCTCTAAGTGCCATCCCTTCTACACCGGCAAGCAGAAGCTGGTCGATACCGGTGGACGCGTTGATCGGTTCAACAAGAGATTTGGCCTGAAGTAAGACCCCTGAGTCCGCACCGCGAAAGTGGTGCGGACTTTTTTCTATTCTTCCGGAATGGAACATGGGGGCATATGGAATCATCTACCATATGAACCAACATTTTTTGAAATCAGGTGATGATATGCCGCAAGAACACACCATCGAGCGGGCGGTCCTGGTGGGGCTGAACGCCGACTGTTTTTCCAAGGAGGAGACCGCCTCGGAGGCCAGTTTGGAGGAGCTGGAGGCTCTGCTGGAGACGGCAGGTGGCCTCTGCACCGCCAAGATCCTGCAAAACCGCCACACTCCGGACGCCCGCACCTTGATTGGCGCCGGCAAGGCCGAGGAGATCCGTCAGCTGATCCAGGCCACGGAAGCGGGCATGGCCATTTTTGACAACCCTCTGTCTCCCTCCCAAATTCGGGTGCTGGAGGAGCTTCTGGGAGTCACGGTCCTGGACCGAAGCGCCTTGATTTTGGACATTTTTGCCCAGCGGGCCAAGACCGCAGAAGGCCGGCTGCAGGTGGAGCTGGCTCAGTACAAGTATCTTCTGCCTCGCCTGTCCGGCATGGGAATCAGCTTGTCCCGGCAGGGCGGTGGCATTGGCACCCGAGGCCCCGGCGAGACCCAGCTGGAGACGGACCGCCGCCACATTCGCGCCCGGATTGCCAAGCTGGAGGAGGAGCTGGCTCAGGTCCGCCAGGTCCGGGCCATGCAGCGCCGCCAACGGATCAAAAATTCCGTCCCGGTGGTGGCCCTGGTGGGGTACACCAACGCAGGAAAGTCCACCCTGCTGAACCAGCTCACCGGCGCGGAGATTCCCGCCAACAACCGTCTTTTTGACACCCTGGACACCACCTCCCGGCAGCTGGAGGTAAACGACACCTTACAAGTCATCCTGTCGGACACCGTAGGCTTCATTTCCAAGCTGCCCCACCACCTGGTGGATGCCTTCCGGGCCACTCTGGAAGAGCTGTCCTATGCAGATCTTCTGATTCATGTCATTGACGCGTCAGACCCGGAACGGGAAGCCCACATTGCCGTGGTGGAGCAGCTGGTGGAGCAGCTGGCAAAGCCCGGTGTTCCGGTGATCCAGTGCTTTAACAAGGCGGATTTGGTGATGGCGGAGGACCTGCCCGTGGGGCAAAACCGAGTGGCAGTCTCTGCCAAGAAGGGGAGCGGACTGGAAGCCCTGCTCCGCCTGGTGGCAGACAACCTAAACCGGGGCCAGCACCGGTGTTTTCTCCTCCTTCCCTATGCCCAGGGGGGCATTCTGGACCGTCTGCATCGGGACGCCCAGGTTCTCGCGGTGGAGTACGCCCCGGAGGGAATCCAGGTAGAGGCCATCTGTGGCCCCATCGTTTACGGACAGCTGAAAAAATTCGTCATACGGGAGATCTGACCCATGGAGGAATATCTGGTTCCCACCGCCTTTGGTCAGGCGGAGTTTATTGAGAAAAAATCCCGCTTTATCGGCCACATCTGGCCCACGGAATCGGAAGCCGAGGCTCTGGCCCACATAGAGGAAATGCGCAAGCTCCACTATGACGCCACCCACAACGTCTGGGCCTATATCATCAAAGATGGGCCGGTGCGTTTTTCCGATGACGGCGAGCCTGGCGGCACCGCCGGCATGCCCACCCTGCAGGTGCTACAGCGTGAAAATCTGTTCCATGTAACCTGCGTGGTCACCCGGTACTTCGGAGGCGTTCTCCTGGGGGCCGGCGGGCTGGTCCGGGCCTATGCCAAGGGAGCGAAAATTGCCGTGGACGCAGCCGGGAAGTCCATGAAGCGGGTATGGACCTCCCTGTATCTGCCGGTTCCCTATAGCTGGTACGAACGAATGAAGCTGGAGGTGGCCGCCTTTGGGGGCCTGATCCGAGACACGCAATTTGGCGCCGACGTGGAGCTGGAGGTCCTCCTGCCGGAGGCCCGGACCTCTCCCTTTTTGGAGCGTCTCCGGGACATGTCCGGCGCCACGCTGGAGGCCCTCATCACCGGTCAGGAATACCGGGCCTTCCCCTTGACAGAAGTCTCTGCCGCACCTTGAAATTTTTCTTGAAGGAGGTTACAATATTCATGGAAATTCGCCCTTATACGCAGGCCGACTGGCCCCGGATTGCCGCGGTCCATGACGCTGCGCGGCCCATGGAGCTGCATCTGGCAGGCCTGGACGGCGCGTTTCTCCCCCTGTCCGTGGCAGCCCAGCGGGAGGGGCTGTTTGATTACACCATTTTGGTTGCTTTGAAACCGGAGGTTGTGGGCTTTGTGGCCTTCACGCCGGAAGAACTGGCTTGGCTTTATGTGGACCCCGTCTGCCACCGCCAGGGCATTGGCAGGGCTCTGGCCCGGGCAGCCCTGGCCCAGATGGGACCAAAACCCCTGACCGTGGAGGTACTGGCCGGAAACCTCCCCGCCCTGTCCCTATACCGCAGTCTGGGCTTTAGCCAGGAAAAAATTGTCCACGGCCATATGCCAGGCAACGAAGCGTTCCCTGTCACCGTCCACTGCCTGACCGCCCCGGCCTAAGCGCGATACCCGCAGAAGCCACTGTACATCATTTCATGGGAGGAATGGTTATATGACAATCCGGCAAGCCTTGGAGCAGGCGGAACACCAGCGTTTAGACCCCCGGGCAGCCTTTTCTGACCGGTCCCGGGGGCGCCCCGTTCCGGAACCGGAGCGGGAGGATGACGTCCGCACCTGCTACCAGCGGGATACGGACCGCATCGTCCACAGCAAAGCCTTCCGCCGCCTGATGCACAAAACCCAGGTCTTTCTCTGCCCCGAGGGAGACCACTACCGGACCCGTATGACCCACACCCTGGAGGTGGCCCGCATTGCCCGAACCATCACCCGGGCCCTGAATCTGAACGAGGATCTAAGCGAAGCCATTGCTCTGGGACACGACCTGGGACACACCCCCTTTGGCCATGCCGGTGAAGATGCCCTCAGCCAGGTCCTGGGCAAGCCATTCCGGCACAACGAGCAGTCTCTGCGGGTGGTGGACATTCTGGAAAAAGATGGCCAGGGGCTGAATTTGAGTCACGAAGTCCGCCTGGGAATTCTGGGCCACACGGGAGAATACGTCCCTGAGACCCTAGAGGGGCAAATTGTCCGAAAGTCGGATCAAATCGCCTATATCAACCACGACATCGACGATGCCATGCGGGCAGGCATCCTGACCAATGACGACATTCCACGCCCCATTGCCCATGTTTTAGGCGAAACCCACAAGGATCGGATCAACACCTTGGTCACCAACACCATTTCCCACACAATCCGCACCGGCGAGCTGTCTATGGACCCGGAGGTGGCAGGGGCCATGAGAGAACTGCGGTCCTTTATGTTCCAGCGGGTCTATCGGAATCCCGTGGCAAAAGGAGAGGAGTCCAAAGCCAAGGTCATTGTACAGCAGCTGTATGCGTACTACATCCGCCATCCCCAGGCCATGCCGGATACCTTCCAACCCCAGCTCACCTTTGAGGGCATGGAGCGGACCGTTTGCGACTACATCGCCGGCATGACAGACAAATACGCAGTAGATAAATACACAGAATTGTTTATCCCCTCCAACTGGCACGTGCGGGGGTAATCCCCTATATTTTAAGTTGGAAGAAGGTCCCCTATGAAAAAAAGAAAGTCCCATATCATGTCCCCTGCCGGTACCGCATTGGTCCTACTGCTGGGCATCCTCCTGGCGGCTATGACCACCCTCGCCCTGGAACAGGGCTCCCTGCTTTCCACCCTGGAGTCGTTCCGGGCAGAGCCGGTGCTCTTTGTCCTCAACCTGTGGCCCATGGCTGCCATGGCGCTGCTCGTGTACTTTCTCTTGGGAAATGCCTGGTACAGTGTCAGCTTCACCACCCTGGTTTGGGGGCTCTTAAGCTACGTAAATCTCGTCAAAGTGGAAGCCCGGGGAGATCCCTTTGTTCCCGGAGATATCCTGCTCCTGACGGAGGGCATGGAAGCAGCGGGGAACTATCAGCTGGACATGCATTGGGGCAAACTGGCCCTTCTTTTGGGGCTGTGCCTGCTTCTGGCCTTCATGGGGATAAGGCTCAAAAGCTCCAGGCCCCGTTTGCCCCTCCGGCTACTGGCTGCTCTGGGGGTAGCTGCGGCCTTCGTGGTGACCATGATCTATATATACCCAGATCAGGAACTCTACGAAAAAATGAAGGGGCCCAACCGTGCCAACGTTCCGGCAGTCTACCATGCCTTTGGATTCCCCTATTGCTTCCTGCACAACTTCAATCTCTACCCCATAGACACTCCCCCTGGCTACAGTTCCCAGGAGGCCGCCACGTATGAAACCCGCTTTCGGAAGGAACCGGTCTCCCCGGACACTGCCCCCAATATCCTGATGGTGATGTGTGAAGCCTTTACCGACCTGCCCAATGCGTCTGCGTTTACCTACACCGAAGAGGAAAACCCCATTGCCGCCTACAACCGGCTGGCGGAGAGCACCCTCTCCGGCCACCTGATCGTATCCAACACCGGCGCCGGGACCGCCAACACAGAGTTCGACGTGCTTACTGGCATGATGACCAACCGCATCGGAACTGGCACCACCTCTGCCTTCCGCACCGTGCACCGCAACACGGATTCCATCCCCCGTATGCTGAACGAAGCCGGTTACCGCACCTTTTTTATGCACCCGGGGCAAAACTGGTTCTACAACCGGGAAAGTGTCTACACCTATCTGGGTATTTCCGATCAGGTATTCCAGGATGCATTTGACCCCTCGGACTACCTGGGGGAATGGATTTCCGATGAAGCCTTTCTCCGGGTGCTGGAGCAGTCCCTGGAGGAGCGGCAGGGGGATACGCCCCTCTTCACTTACGCTGTCACCATCCAAAACCACCAGGCCTACACCGCCGGAAAGTACGGCTTTGTGCCGGATCCGCCTGAAACCACCGTCTCCCTCAGCGATGCGGCCAGCACCTATTTGTCCGTCTACTTTAAGGGCTTGCAGGACAGCGCCAATATGCTGGAGCGTCTGACTCAGTACCTGGACAGCCTGGATGAATCCTATCTTCTGGTGTTTTTCGGAGACCATCAGCCAAACCTGGGCGGCAGCTACCTGGCCTACCGGGAGCTGGATCCAACCTACGGCTCCACAGACACTGTGGCGGACACCCTGCAGCCCTACACCGTACCCTACCTCATCTGGGGCAATGCCGCTTACCGGCAAGACCACAACCTTCTGGCCCAGGCCCAGGTGCTGAACCTGCCGGAAACCATCAGCAGCCACTACCTGGGAGCGCTTACCTGCCAGCTGGCCGGGTTCCAAGGGTATGACGGCTACGTGGATCTTCTGAATGACCTGAGAACGCAGCTCCCTGTCTCCTCCATATACGGCTACCAGCTCCCAGACGGCTCTTACACCGCCACCCTTCCCTCAGATCTGCAGGCTCTGGAGGACATACGCTGGAAGTGGCAGTATTATCGCATGAAGGAACAGGCCGTCCCATAAAATTCAGAAGTTTCCTCCCGAATGTCCTGTGCTTTCACCCAAGGGAGAAATTTTAAAATTTTCAGGGAAGACTTTTCGGGGAAGCTGTGGTATAATGAATTTTAATGGGCCGGTGTGCCCAAATTTCTACCTGAGACTAAACCCAAAAGGAGATCGCTTTCTATGAGAAACCTGCGCGGCATCATTGTGGCTGGTGTATTTGGCGTTCTGACCTGGCTGGTGCAACAGCTGGCTCAGCGCTATAGCCTGCTGCTGGATATGGCGTACCCCTTTGCCTCCAAAACGGTTCAAGAGCTTTTGGGCGGCTGGAGCGCTGGGGTGGATTTCTGTGTCTGGCAGGTCATTCTAGCGGTATTTCTGGTAGCGGTCGTCGTGTCCATCGGCCTGATGGTCCTGTTTCGCTGGAACTTCTTCCGGTGGCTGGGCTGGGTGCTGGCACCGGTATCCATCGCCTATTTCCTGTTTACCTGCTTGTGGGGACTCAACTACTATAACCGGCCTATCCAGGAAAGCATGAAGCTGAAGGCCGGCGACTATACCGTGGCAGACCTGCGTGACGCCACCCAGTTTTACCGGGAGCAGGCGGATCGTCTGGCGGGCCAGATGAAGCGGGATGCCAACGGCGACATGGTGTTGGAAAATCTGGACACCCTGAATCAATCGGTAAAAGCAGGATACGATAACCTGGTGTGGGATTACTCCATCTTTGCCGGTTCCCGGGGACCTGTCAAGGCACTGGGATGGGGCAGTCTCTTTAGCCGCTTTGGGACGTCCGGCGTCACCATAGGCCTCACGGGCGAGGCGGCAGTCAATATGGAGGAGTATTCCGCCACCATTCCCTTCAACATGTGCCACGAAGTAGCCCACCTTCTGGCCATTGCCGTGGAGGATGAAGCAAATTTTGCCGGCTACCTGGCTTGCGAATACAGCGGCGACCCGGTGTTTCAATACTCCGGGTATATGATGGCCTATCTCTACTGCTCCAACGAGCTGTACAAAACGGATCAGGAAGCCTGGCAGCAAATCCGAAGCCAGGCCTCAGCAGAGCTGCTTCATGATCTGAATGCCAACAATGCGGTATTCCAAGAGAACCAGGGGCCGGTCAGGGACACTGCCCAGACGGTGTATCACGACTATCTCCAGTCCAACGGCCAGGAAGAAGGCGTTGAGACCTACAACATGGTAACCGGCCTTCTGGTCGCTTGGCATCAGGAAAAGTATGTAGAGCATAACGAGACGGAGCCCACCGTGTTTGACCCTTACAATTACGACGAGGTGTTTCCCTCCACCGCTACAGAGCCGGAGGAGACTGCACAAGCCACGGAGGAGGGCTAGGATGGACAACATGCAGTCGGCCCTCCTGGCCGGTTTGCCTGGCCTGGGCCTGTCCCTGCCGAACGGGGCAGCAGAAACCATGTGTGCCTTTGGTCACGCCCTGCTGGAAAAGAATCAGGTGATGAATCTCACCGCCATCACGGATCCGGAGCAAGTGGCAAAGCTCCATTTCCTGGACAGCCTGACCCTTCTCACCCTAGCAGACTTCCGGCAAAAACGGGTCATTGACGTAGGCTGCGGCGGCGGCTTTCCCGGTGTGCCTCTGAAAATTGCCTGCCCAGAAATGGAGCTGACCCTGCTGGACTCTCTGGGCAAGCGTATGGCCTGGCTCGCTGAGACCCTTTCAAGCTTGAACATAACAGCTTCTTGTATTACCGCACGGGCAGAGGAGGCCGTGGCATCCCGGCGAGAGCAGTTTGATTTCGCCGTTTCCCGAGCCGTAGCCAGGCTTCCCGTATTGTGCGAGCTGTGTCTTCCCTATGTGAAGGTGGGTGGCGCTTTCTTATCCATGAAGGGGGCGGCGGCGCAGGAGGAGGTACGAGAGGCCAGGCAGGCCATTGCCCTTTTAGGTGGACGTCTGGAGCAGCTGGTAACCTTCTCCATAGGAGGGGCAGAGCACGCTGTGGCTGTGATCCGTAAGGTCCGGCCCACTCCCCCAGCCTATCCCCGCCGTTTTGGTAAAATCAAACAGCAGCCGCTGTGAGTTTTCTCCAAAGGAAAATAAAATGGGCCGTAGACCGCTCCATCCGGCGACTGGTGATTGACAAACTGCACAGGATGTAATAAAATAGACTCCACGGTTGTGCGTAAAGCGAAAACAAGAGGGCGTATAGGTCCTTCTGGAGGGAATATACTATGTCTATGTTTGATAGAATTGTGGAGTATGCCTCCCGGCAGCTGGAGATTCCGGCAGAGGAAATCACCCGGGATACCACCTTTGAAAGCTTGGGTGTGGACTCCCTGGACATCGTAGAAATGACCATGGATTTCGAGGCCGAGTTGGGCGTAGAGCTGGACATGGAGGGCGCAAAGATCTCCACCTTTGGCGAATTGGCCGATTATATTGACGAGCGGCTGAGCTGAGCGCCAGCATCAATTGAATAACCCTTGTTATCGGCGGCCGGCTTATAACAAGGTCGCACTAGTCGGGGAGATAGCGGTGCCCTGTAACCCGCAATCCGCTACAGCGGGGATGAATTCCCATACCCGGATAAGTCACAATACCGTCTGGCCTGCGTAAGCGGCGTTGAAGAACCGGTCTCACGCAACGGGCTCCCGTGAACCATGTCAGGTGGGGAACCAAGCAGCATTAAGCGGATCCGTCCGTGTGCCGTGAGGTTGCCGTTTCCGAGCTGGCTGCGCCGGTATCGGGTGTTGTGCTTGTTCAAATGTGGGTGTGCGATCTTGTTATGAGCCGGCTATTTTTACCCTTTATCCGAAAAATCAGGAGGAAAATACTGTGTACCAGGCCCTATACCGGAAATACCGGCCTCAGACCTTTGACGAGGTGGTGGGGCAGTTGGGCGTCACCCAGACCTTGAAGACCCAGCTCCGTACGGGGCGGCTCAGTCATGCCTATCTGTTCACCGGCTCCCGGGGTACGGGAAAAACCAGCTGTGCTAAGATTTTGGCCAAGGCGGTAAACTGTCTGAATCCTCAAGACGGCAATCCCTGCAACACCTGTGCCGCCTGCCGCAGCATTGACGCCGGCAGCTGCATGGATGTGTTGGAAATCGACGCCGCCTCCAATAACGGTGTGGACAATGTGCGGGATCTGCGGGACGATGCGATTTACACTCCCTCAGAGGTTCAGCGCCGGGTGTATATCATTGACGAAGTTCATATGCTATCCATCTCCGCCTTCAACGCCCTCCTGAAAATCATTGAGGAGCCGCCGGAGCACCTGATTTTCATTCTGGCCACCACAGAGCTGCACAAGGTTCCCGCTACCATTCTTTCCCGCTGCCAGCGTTTTTCCTTCCGACGCATTTCGCCGGAGGATGTGGCCACCCGGCTGCAATATGTGGCCTCCCAAGAGCATATCAGCCTGGAGCCCCAGGCCGCCATGGTTCTGGCCCGAATGGCCGACGGCGCCCTCCGGGACGGCGTAAGCCTTTTGGATCAGTGCGCATCCGCCACCCCAGGTCCAGTAACCCCAGAGGCCGTATATCAATGCCTGGGCCTGGCCGGAGAGCAGAAGGCAGCGGAGTTGATGGCCGCCATTGCCGGGAAACACACCCGGCAAGCGCTGGAGCTGTTTGATCAGCTCTATGCCAGCGGCAAAGACGTAAGCGCCCTGCTGGACGAGCTATGCGCCCTGGCCCGGGACCTGTTGGTGCTAAAAACTGCCCCAAAGGCAGGCCTTTCCATGCTTTCCGGCGTCTCGACCCAGGAGGCGGCCGTGTCTCTCCGGGACCGACTCAGCACAGGGGAGCTCATCCGAATTTTGAAGACCCTGCAGCAAACTGCCGCCGGATTCACCCGGGGTGGAAAAAACCGGTTGGATGGGGAGCTGTGCTTAATTCGCCTCTGCGAACCGGCCTTAAGCCTGGAACCGGAGGCCATAAACGCCCGCCTCACCCGGCTGGAGGAAGCTCTTGCCTCCGGAGCCAGGCTGCACCAAGCAGCGCCCCAGGCGCCGGAAGAAGAGGGCCCTCCCCTGCCCGACGATCGGGAAGCCCCCCCGGAGATTTCCGAGGAGGAAGCCGTACCTCAGGATGCACCTGTGGGCTTCTGGACTGACCTGGCGGCCCGGGTGCGGGGAGAACTGGTGCCTCCGGTGAGCGGTTTCTTTACCTCCACGCCCGATGCCCCGGTACAAGGCGCCCTGAGAAATGGCTGTTTGGAATTGCAGTGTGTCAACAGCTTTGTCCACGATATGGTCAATAAGCCGGAGATTCTTCAGCGGATCGCACAATGCGCCTCTGGAATGCTGGGACATCCAGTGCGTGTCTTGGCTGTAGACCTGCAGGCCAAGCCGAAGACGGGAGAAAATTTACAAGCCCTTTTAGAATTTGGAAAAAAACACAGCGACATCATGAAAGTGAAAAACTGACATTTCAAAAAGGAGAATGAACAATGGCAAAAGGTGGATTCCGTGGCGGCCCCATGGGCGGCATGAATCAGGCAGCAATGATGAAGCAGGTGCAAAAAATGCAGCAGGAAATGCTGCGGGCCCAGGAAGAAATGCAAAGCAAAACCTACTCCGCCACAGCCGGTGGCGGGATGGTCACTGCCGTAGTAAATGGATCCCGGGAGATGGTTTCTCTGGAGATCAAGCCCGAAGCAGTAGATCCGGAGGATGTGGAAATGCTCCAGGATATGGTCATCGCCGCTGTGAACGAGGCCCTGCGGGCCGCCGATACAGAAGCCTCCAACAGCATGTCCAAATTCACCGGTGGTCTGAATCTGGGAGGTCTGTTTTAAGTCATGCAGTATTTCCCTGCCGCCCTGGAGCGGCTTAGCGAGCAATTTGGCCGGTTGCCGGGCATTGGCTCCAAAACTGCGCAACGTCTGGCCTTCCACATCCTGTCCCTTCCAGAGGAGGAAGCCCAGTCCTTTGCCGACGCCATTGTGGACGCCAAGCACAAAGTCAAAACCTGCCCGGTGTGTCAGAACCTCACAGATCAGGATCTGTGCCCCATCTGCGCCGATCCCCGCCGGGATCACAGCGTAATTTGCGTAGTGGCTGAGCCCCGGGATCTCATTGCCCTGGAACGGGCAAGGGAATATCAGGGCTTATATCATGTGCTCCACGGCGTGATCTCTCCTCTGAACCACATTGGCCCCGATGACATTCGAATTCGGGAGCTTCTCGCCCGGGTGGCAGATGGAGATGTGCAGGAAGTCATTATGGCTACCAACCCCGACACAGAGGGAGAGGCCACTGCCATGTACATCTCCCGCCTTTTGCGGCCTATGGAGATCAAGGTCACCCGCCTGGCCTACGGCGTCCCCGTTGGTAGCCAGCTGGAGTATGCCGATGAGGTCACACTTCTGCGCGCCCTGGAGGGACGGCAGGAAATTTAAAAATGTAAGGCCTCTGGATCCCCTTAGGGCAGAGGTCACGCGTATCAACCTAGAGAAACAGAGGGATTGCTATGGAGGCACTGAAAGCGCGCATCCAGGAAGAAGGCCGCATTCTGCCTGGCAACATCGTCAAGGTAGATGGATTTCTAAACCATCAGGTGGACCCCCAGCTTTTGGGGCAGATTGCAGACGAGTTTGCCAGGCTCTTTGACATCGGCCGCGTCACTAAAATACTCACAGCAGAGGCCAGTGGCATTGCACTGGCGGCCGTCTGCGCTTACCGCTATGGATTGCCCATGGTCTTTGCCAAGAAGGCCAAAAGCGACAACATCGAAGGTGGCCTGTACCAAAGCGAAATCTTTTCCTATACTTACAAGCGAAAAGTCACGCTGCTGGTGGCAAAGGATTGGATCACCGCCCGGGACCGGGTGCTCATTATAGACGACTTTCTGGCCCGCGGCGAAGCCATGCGGGGGCTCATCGACATTGTGACTCAGGCCGGAGCTGAGCTGGCGGGCATCGGCGTGGCTGTGGAAAAGGGGTTCCAGCACGGCGGCGACCAGCTACGGCAGGCGGGCTATCCCCTGAAATCCCTGGCCATCCTAGACAAGGCGGATAAAGACGGATTTACATTCCGGGAGGACTGAAATAATGCAAAAGATTTTGATTTTGGATTTTGGCGGCCAGTATAATCAGCTCATCGCCCGCAGAGTCCGGGAATGTCGGGTATACTGCGAGGTCAAACCTTACACCATGACCATGGCGGAAATCCGGGCCTTCGCCCCCATGGGCATTATCTTCACCGGCGGCCCCAACAGCGTTTACCTGGAGGAATCTCCCCAGGTGGACCCAGAGATTTTCTCCTTAGGCGTGCCGGTTTTGGGCATTTGCTATGGCTGCCAGCTGATGGCCCACCACCTGGGCGGCCAGGTCACCGCAGCGCAGGTGGATACTGCTCGAGAATATGGAAAAACCGACACCTTCTACGACACCACCTGTCCCCTCTTCCAGGGCCTGCCTCAGGAGGGGGTCAGCTGGATGAGCCATGGGGATTACATGGCACAGGTGCCCGCAGGCTTCCGTCTGGTGGGCCATACAGCTGCCTGTCCCAACGTAGCCATTGCTGACGAAACCCGGGGCTTTTACGGCGTCCAGTTCCACCCCGAGGTCAATCACACCCAACATGGGACGGACATGATCCGGAACTTCCTGTATCGGGTCTGTGGGGCCGCCGGGGACTGGACCATGGAGGGTTATAAGAACCGGGCCATTGTCCAAATCCGGGAGAAAGTAGGCGGCGGCAAGGTCCTCCTGGCCCTGTCCGGCGGTGTGGATAGCTCCGTGGCCGCTGCCCTCCTGGCCGAGGCGGTGGGCAACCAGCTCACCTGTGTATTTGTGGACCACGGTCTCATGCGCAAGGACGAGGGCGACGAAGTGGAAGCCGCCTTCTCCAGATGGGACATTCATTTTGTCCGGGTGGACGCCGAAGCCCGGTTCCTGGGGCGGCTTGCTGGAGTGTCCGACCCGGAGACCAAGCGGAAGATCATCGGCGAGGAGTTCATCCGCGTCTTCGAGGACGAGGCCAAGCAGCTGGGTCAGGTGGACTACTTGGTCCAGGGCACCATCTATCCCGACGTCATCGAGTCCGGCACTGGCAACGCCGCCGTCATCAAGAGCCACCACAATGTAGGGGGTCTGCCTGACCATGTGGACTTCCGGGAGATCATTGAGCCCCTGCGCCTCCTCTTTAAGGATGAGGTCCGACAGCTGGGCCGGGAGCTGGGGTTACCGGAGTACCTGGTCATGCGTCAACCCTTCCCGGGCCCAGGTCTGGCCATTCGGGTCATTGGAGAAATCACCCGGGAAAAGCTGGATATCCTGCGGGAGGCGGATTTCATCTTCCGGGATGAAATCGCAAAAGCCCACCTGGAGGGCTCCATGAACCAATATTTCGCCGTCCTGACCAGCATGCGCTCCGTAGGCGTCATGGGCGACGGTCGCACCTACGACTACACCCTGGCCCTCCGCTCTGTCACCACCACCGACTTCATGACTGCCGACTGGACCCGAATCCCCTATGAAGTCCTGGACCGGGTCTCCGTCCGAATCGTCAACGAGGTACCCCACATCAATCGGATTGTATACGACATCACCAGTAAGCCGCCAGCGACGATTGAGTGGGAATAAGAAATATCTCAAGATCCATCGAAAAAAGTGCATATAATTCCGAGAATCGCCCAAGAGCCAGGAGCCTTTGGGCGATTTTTGTTCAAAAATTTTGCTACGTCATTTTTTGCGTAGCAAAATCGTAGCACTTTTGCATTTTTTCCAGCTCTGTAGCAAGTTGGGTCTGTTTGTTGGGGTACAGGTGGGAGTAAGTTTGCAGTGTCGTCTCTATATTTTCGTGGCCCAGGCGCTCCGCAATTAACAATGGCGAATAGCCCAGTTCGATCAAGAGAGAAGCGTGGGAATGTCTGAGGTCATGGACCCGGATTCGCTTGACGCCAGAGGCGGCGCAACCGCGCTTCATCTGGCTCTGTAGAATGTGCTTTGTACTGGCCGGGAATATGCGATCATCCGGGGACAAATCGTATAGGGTACCGAGATAGGTTTGGATCATATGGGACAATGTAGGCGGCATTACGATAGTCCTACGGCTTTTTGGCGTTTTGGGCTCCAGGATCAGATCCTGCTTGTTCTGGCGGGCATAGTTTTTGGTAATGCTTACTGTGTTCGCCTCAAAGTCAAAATCCGCCGGGGTTAAGGCCAGCATTTCACCGGAGCGCATCCCAGTCCAGAACAGCAGCGAGAACATTACTACACAAGCTGGTTTATTTGAAATCGCCTCCAGAAACTTCTCAAACTCTTCAACGGTCCAGAACTGCATAGCGTCCGCTGTTTTCTTACCCATTGCCCCTGCTTGTCGGCAGGGGTTATTTTTCATGCCGTAGTACTTTACCCCGTAATTGAACATGGCGGAGGCCTGGTTGTGAACGGTCTTTAGGTAGGTCTGGGAATATGGATCGTTAGCCCCCTCCTTCTTGGCCGACAGCAGTGTATTCTGCCACTTCCGTATGTCGGCAGGCCCTACGCTGGAAGCCTGTAGATTCCCAAGGTATGGCAACACATGCTTTTGGAATAGGAAGTCTTTATTTGCGTAGGTAGTAGGCTTCAGGCGGGTTTTGCAGTCCTCCATGTACAGGGTGTACAGAGAATGCACGGTCATGTCTGGTGATCCGGTCTTTTGCTCCAGGAACTTCCGCTCATACTCCTTTGCATCGGATCGGCGTTCGAAGCCCTCTTTTTTGTGCTGTTTGGTTTCGCCGGTCCAGTCCTTGTATCGCACAAATACGTACCAGCGTTTGCCGTCTTTCATTTTTGCAACTGACATTCTGACGCCTCCAGAACGAAATTGTTATATTTTTGCCGCCCTTGCTGTGCTCAAGGGCGGCTTGTTGTATTGGCAAGATTCTTTATTGCATCTTTTTCCTATTTTAAATCATGGCCGCTCAAATACATCTCCATAAGATATCTTGACCATTGTAATTTTCCCGTTTTCATATCCTATCCAAATGTCATGTACTCCACAGTAATACGCCCGGTAGTAGGAGCCTGTGTCGTTAATTTCTGTATTTTTATATTTCGACAGGTTGAACATTTTCAGAAAGTCATTCTTGCTAGAGTAGCTGATATCCCCCCATAGTGTCACCCTTTGCAGATTGTCATTGTTAAAACTGTACTCTTCGTCTTCATAGTACAACGTCCTAATCGAATAGCGTCTGCCGCTACCTGTTTCGTAGTCCCATTCTTCAATGCTTTCTGGCTCGCCGAGTCGTTCAATCAGCTCATCTTCAGTAATATTATGCCCGTCCTTCACCTCGTACTGAAGTGCATCAAAAACTACTGTTACAGGTCCTGCGGTCCCTTGTGCCCCCTGATAGATAATTGCAACGCCAATAGCAGCCACTAAGAGAAACGCAATGACAGCTCCTAAGCATCCATGGCCTTTCAACGCCCTTTTGCAAACAGGGCACACCTTTGCCTTCCTGTCAATCTCAGATTGACAGTACTTGCATTTTTTTAACTGCTGATTTCCTTCCATATCATATCCCCTTTTTCTTTTCATTACCGCCGACACAGAGGCCGGTTGGTTGCCCTGCTATCGCTCCACGATCCAGCTGGGGTCCAGCACGCCAATCACTTTCCCGATACAGTGGGAATCTTCGTCCAGTTCCACGTCTGGATATGCAGGATTTGCACTCTCCAGGTAATTTCTGCGATAGATCTTCACGAATCTCTCCCCGCCGCGGATGAAAACGCCAGTCTCACCTAAATCTACGGCAGGCTGTTCGCGCACCAGCACGCGATCTCCATCGTGGATTTGCGGCTCCATGCTATCTCCATGGACGCGCATAATGTAGTCGGCTTTGGCTGTCCACTTATTGTATAGCACCGCCACTTGCTCGCTGGTATCATCATCCGCAAACTCGCCGGTACCGGCAGAGGCCGCTTGAATTGGCTCCGGTAGGTGGATAATTTTGTTTTCATCATTTACCGCACTGCTTTGTTGTGTCTCACGCGCTTGAGTCACAACAGCTTCAAACAAGATTCTTGCCATGCGTTTCCATTGCACATCTAGAGCATCGTAGTCCCGGGCTATTTTTAGCGCATCTTCGGAGCATGACCACGCTGCCGCTCTTTTCTTCTCTGGCACCCCTAAGATATAATCGGTTGTAACGCCAAATTTTTCGGCAACGTCTACGATGTAGGTGTGGCCAGGGTCTCTCTCTCCTGTTTCATATTTCGTAATCGTTGCATACGGGCGGCCTAGCTCTTCTGCTAGCCGTTTCCTTGTATAGCCGTTCTTTTCCCTGATTTCAACAAGACGGTCAGAAATGGTCATCGCGCTCACCCCTTACACAAACGTAGACTTTAGCTTACACAGCCATTATAGCTGCCCGCATTGTGCGTGTCAAGAAAGTTTACCCGTTTTGGGTCAATTTTTTTGCTGTTCGGTATTGACATTGCCCCAAAACGGGTGTATTATACATGCAAGATTAACCCAGTTTGGGGCAACGGAGGTGGAAGAATGTTTCCCAATATCGAAGCGGAGCGCGTTCGGCGCGGATGGAGCCGCGCTGAACTTGCGGGCAAGTTGCGGGTTTCGTACAGCACATTCAAAAATTGGATGCGCGGCGAAACAGATATTCCTTGCTCGAAAGTTATCGAAATGTCCGAGTTATTTAGCTGCAGCACTGACTATCTACTTGGTATGGATAGTCTGCCGAAAGGAGGTGAACAACATGGATAGCAAATGGGCCGAAATTAGAAATCTCTGCCTAGAATTAGCACTTGCAGAACTGAAAAAAGAAACTGCGGCAACAGTCGGGACAGTGCGGGAGCTCGTTAAAATTGCAATTGAAATCGATATGCTCAATCTTCAGCGGTCCGTACAAAGCCGATACGGCGCGGCGGTTAAAAGAGGTGCTCACAATGAAACTACTTGACGTCGAGGGCGTCAAAGCCCTCCTCCCGATTCAAAACACAAAGGCCTACGCCATTATCCGCCAGCTAAACGAAGAGCTCCGGGAAAAGGGGTATATGACCATCCGGGGGCGCGTGCCAGAGAAGTACCTGATTGAGCGTTTCGGCCTGGGAGAAGACACCCCATGAAGTACCACACCTACGAAGTCTACACCGAATCCCTTTCCACCGGCCTCGTCCGTACCCGCACCGTCCGCGCCACCAGTCCTGAACATGCGGAGCGGATGGTAGGAGCAACGCTGAGGGAGGGGTGGAGGATAATTGGAGTTGTACATCAATTTAAAGGAGGAGATAAAAAATGAAAAAAGGAAAAGCAATCCGCCAACTAAATTCCATACGCAAGGAAGCAGAGGATCATCTGCTGCTCGATGCGAGGGGTGGCGATGCAGCCGACAGCATCTGGGCGAGAGACATCGAGGCTCTGACGGCCGGGATCCAGGCCCTATCCGCCCAAGGGCCAGATCGCACCGGTCGGCTACGGCGGGACAGCAAGATGCTGGGTCAGGTCCTGGACGTAGTCGCCGATATGGTGCATCAGGACAGCCGCCCCATGTTTGACGCCATTGTGGCATACTGGCGCCGTGGCAAGCGGGCGGTGACCCCAATCGAAATTGCTGCCCTGAATGGGTACCGGGAGATCTGCTGCCAGGGCGCAAACCCCAACAATCTGAACAGCAGGCGGGAGATCGTCAGCCGGGTGGCGTTGCTGCTACTGCAAGATGTGCACCCGGAGGAAGCCAGAGTGGAGGAGAAAAACGATGATGGAGAGGCCTGATGCCATTGCCGTGCTGGAAGGGATGCACCATCTCAATCTCAAGATGCTGGATTTTGAAGAATTCAGGAGGTGCCGTACTGCCGCAGGGCAGTACCGTAAAAAGGCAGAAGCGTTACAGGCGGCAATATCCGCGCTGGAGGAGCTGGAGGAGCTGGAGCGGAATAAGGCTAAGGCAAGGAAGACCCTAACGGCTCTTCGCCGTTGCCATGACTACCCGGAGCTCTGTGATGGCTGCCCCTATCGAGATGCCACCATTACCGCGTGTGGCGAGCAGCTGGATTATGACATTGAAGAGCTTCTGGCGGCGGCATACGAAGAGGGAGGTGAGAACGATGAGCAGAGCTGACGCAATCGCCCAACTTCAGGATCTGCGCAACCAAGCCCAGACCAGAGCCTACCCCCGAAGCCGCTTGGCGATCCAAGAGTACTGCGACACCAGCACCGCCGCCGCTGATGTTGTGGCCCTGGGCATGGCTATCAGGGCTTTGCAAACCCCTACCAGGCGGCGCATGCCCATCTGGGCTTGCGTGATGTGGTGCGTGGCAGCCGCCATTATTGGGGCGGCGTGTGTAATCTATGCCATGGCTTAAAGGAGGTGATAGCATGAGATCAATAGATATCCGCAAGCTCCCCGGCGGGGACGCCCTGTACCAGCGCTGGATAGAGATGCGCCGTAAGCCCTGCGATGATGCATGGGACAAGTTCCCGGCATTTTACGCCTGGATCCAGGAGCAGGGGTACAACGCCGGGGATCGCGTCCCAAAAATCAAGCTGCTGGATGCCAGCAAGCCCTATTGCCCGGCCAATTGCACTTTTGCGATCCCTATCAGTAAGCCTCCCAGAGCAGATATGATCGAGGCAGCCAAGGAGTGGGATTTAGCCATGAGCGCCTTCCGGGAGCGCCTGCACCGGGCATCCCGCTACAATCCCGAGGCAATTCAGCGAATGCTGGACAATAAGCCTTGGGCAGCAAAAAAGGCCGCCCCCGGGACTGGTACTCCCGAGAGCGGCAAAGGAAATAATCACAAATCCATTATAGCAGCGGAGGGGGCAGGAGTCAATGCCGGAGATTAAAACTCACGCAGAATGGCTCCAGGCCCAGCTGAAGGGTATCGGCGCCAGCGAGGCCAGTGCCATCGTCGGACAGAATCCCTATATGTCCAATGTGGATTTATGGCGGATTAAAGTCGGTCGGCGGCAGGCCGCCGATATCAGCAATAAGACCTGTGTGGCCTATGGCCATGCCGCCGAGGGCCCAATCCGGGAGCTATTTGCCCTGGACTACGCTGATACATACAGCGTGGCCTATGGCGGCGAATTTGATATGATCCACAATCCAGAGTTCCCTTGGCTGTTTGCCACTCTGGATGGGCGGCTGGTAGAGCTATCCACTGGCCTGCCCGGCATCCTGGAGATCAAGACCACCGAAATCCTGCGCTCTATGCAGCGGGAAAAATGGCGGGATAAGATCCCAGATAACTACTACATCCAAATCCTGCACCAGCTCCTGGCCACCGGCTGGGACTTCACTGTGCTCCACGCCCAACTCAAGCGGGTGTGGGACGGCGAAATCCGGACGGAGCGGCGATCCTACCGGATCAATCGGGAGGATGTGCAAGATGATCTGGATTATCTGCTGGAGCAGGAGATTGCATTCTGGCAGATGGTCCAGGAGGGCCGGGAGCCGCCTTTGCTGCTCCCGGAAATATAGGAGGAAATAATCATGGAAAAGCGAAATCTTGTGCAGGTCCAATACCGGGGCCGCCGCTCCGGCAGGTTTGAGGGCGATGCGTATACCTATGTTGCGGATGCCCCCCTGGAAGTGGGCGATGTTGTCAACGTCCCCACCAAATACGGCGAGTCGGAGGCCCAGGTCTGCCGGATCAATGTCCCTGAGGAGGATATCCCGGCCTGGTGCGGCAGCCTGAGGCATATTACTGAGGCCGCTGTGCCTCAGGATATGTTTTCCGAATTTTTTGCTTAGGAGGCGCAGCCGGTGGAAATCCAAATTTTTAATCCCACACAAGCCCAGCCGCTGCCGGAGATCAGCTGGAATTATGCAGAGCTGAAGCAACAGTTGGAGGCCGGCCTGGCCAACTACAAGGGCCTGGCCTACAGCGATGATCAGATTGGCGAGGCCAAGAAGGACCGAGCCAAGCTGAATAAACTAGCCGATGCCATCGATGGCAAGCGAAAGGAAATGAAAGCCCTGTATTTGCGGCCCTATGAGGCCTTCGAGGCCCAGGCGAAAGAGCTGGTGGGCATGGTCAAGGCCACAGTCAGAGAGATTGATGATCAAGTCAAGGCCTACGAGGCCGCCAGAAAGGAGGAAAAGCTCCGGGCCATCCAAGAGCAATATCGGGCTATGATTGGCGATCTGGCGGAGCTGGCGCCCTATGAGCGCCTGCATAATCCCAGGTGGCTGAATGCCACCGCTGGTATGGGCGCTATCTGCCAAGAGCTGGGCAATAAGATCGATCGGATCACCGCCGGGCTGACAGCCATTGATGGGCTGCAGCTGCCCCCGGAACTGGCAGGGCCAGTTAAGGCCATATTCCTGCGGGACTTTGATCTGGCGGCGGCTCTGGCCGAAAAGGACCGGCTGCAGCGGCAGCAGGAGGAACTGGCCCGGTACGAGGCAGTGAGGGCCGCCCAGGCGAATCAGATGCCCCCCGCAGCTCCTGCGGCCCCTACGGCCCCCATAGCTACGCAGAGCGCCCCAAGGCCGGAAGAATCACCTACGGCGGAAGAAATTTTTACCGTGGATTTTCGGATCCGCGCCACCCGGGTCCAACTCCAGGGCCTGAAACAATCAATGATCAATCTGGGCATCAAGCCCGAAAGGATTTGAGGAGGATTGCAAAATGGCAGTAGCAAATTCCCTGCGGAAGCCGCAGGAAAAAAAGAATGCCCAGTTGGTCAGTTTCCAGGCCAACGGAGCGACGGTGGAGTTGTCCCCCCAGATCGTCCGGGACTATCTGGTCAGCGGGGACAAGGAGCGAGTCTCCATGCAGGAGATTGTCATGTTTATCAATCTCTGCAAGTTCAATGGTCTGAATCCATGGCTCCGGGAAGCCTACTGTATCAAGTATGGCAACGAGCCTGCCACTATGGTCACCGGCAAGGAGGCCTTTGAAAAGCGGGCCGAGAACCACCCCCAGCACGATGGCCACAGGGCCGGAATCATCGTCTACGACGAGGAAACCGGGGAGTTGGCCTATAGGGTTGGCGCCTTTTATCTCAATGGCGAGAAAATCGTTGGCGGCTGGGCGGAGGTGTACCGCAAGGACCAAAGGCAGAGCACCCGGGTGGAGGTGCCGTTTGACGAATACGCCGGGAGGAAAAAGGACGGATCCCTGAACCGTCAGTGGTCCGCCAAACCCGCCACAATGATCCGTAAGGTGGCCCTGGTGCAGGCCCTACGGGAGGCGTTCCCGCAGACCTTCGGGGGAATGTACGATGCCGATGAGGTTGGCATGGATTCCGAGGTGCTTGACGCAGCACCCATCGCGCCGCCGGTGCCGGACATCGCCGAGGCAGATCCTACCACCGGCGAGGTGGTGCCGCCAGTGCCCCCTATGAATGATCCCACCGCAAACTTTTTCGAGCAATAAAGGAGGAGCGCCATGAATGAATCCGGAAAATACGAAGTCTACCGCAAGAAGTTGGACGGCATCTGTGAGGAGAACGGCCTAACTTACGCACTGCGGACCAGCCGCTACCCCTGCACACTGACCATTAAGCCTCTGGGGGGGATGGAGGCGCAGATCTCCATGTTGGAGGATAATGACGCCAGCTATATCAGCCCAGACGCATCTATCGCGCTTGCGTACATTGACGGAGATCTATCCCTCAAGATGTCCGAGACGTTTACGATTTCGGATGCTCTGCTTTCCAAGATCAAGCGGCTATTCAAAAATCTATATGCGATGTGGACGCAATTTTTCTTTCGGGATGTCCTGGAGCGAGGGCTGCTGCAGTACGGAGTCTTCCCGGCCGCTGCAGAGGACTCCGGGGGTGAGGCTGATGCCGCTATCTCTGAGGCCGCAGACGATGCCGATTTTGACGAGTTTTTCGAGGCCGACGACCCGGAGGCGGATGAATGATAAACGTTATCTGGGGCCCCAACGTGGGCCCCAGCGTATCCCGGAGGTAACGCCATGGCGGATGTTAAATGGATCAAGATAGCCACGGATATCTTTGATAATCGAAAAATCAAGCAAATTGAGGCTATGCCGAAAGGCGAGGCTATCATTGTGATTTGGATCAAGTTGATCTGCCTGGCCGGTGTAATCAATGATGGCGGCAGGATTTATTTTACAGATGATATCCCGTACACACCGGAGATGCTGGCCACCCAATTTACCCGGCCCGTGCAAATTATTCGTCTGGCCCTGGACACCTTCGAGCGATTCGGCATGATAGACCGGACGGACGGCTTTATCAGCCTGCCATCCTGGGGGAAATACCAGAGTACAGACAAGCTTGAAAAAATGAACGCAAGTAACAGGGAAAGGCAAGCACGTCACAGAGCGAAAAAACGTGACGCGAGTGTTACCGAATATGTTACAGGTAACGTTACAGCAACGTTACCTGTAACGCAGAGTAACGCCACAGATATAGATAAAGATAAAGAAGAAGATAAAGAAAAAGAAACTACCAAAGAAAGCGGGCCTGACGGCCCGGCGGCACCGGCTGTTGACTATAAGGCCATCCAGGCGATGTACAATGCAACCTGTACATCGCTGCCGAAGTGCAAAGTCTTGTCGGACGCCAGGAAGAGCGCCATCCGGGCCAGGATACGGGGCGGATACACGCTGGATGATTTCCAGGCCCTATTCGCAAAGGCCGAAGCCAGTGCCTTCCTGCGGGGCGCCAACAAACGCAACTGGACGGCGGATTTTGACTGGCTAATAGCCGATGCCAACATGGCCAAAGTACTGGATGGCAAGTACGATAGCCAGGCCCAGGGCCGCCAGGAGCAGCCCCAGACCAACAACCCATTTTTGCGGATGCTGCAGGAGGAGGGCGAGCTATGACGAAGGCGGAGACAGCAAAAATCATGGCCACCCTGTGGGCTGCCTACCCGGGATTTTACTCCAAGGCCGGAAACGGAGACCAAGCGGCGGCTGTGGAGCTGTGGCAGAAGTGCTTCGAGGCAGAGCCGTATGAGCTGGTCAGCGCGGCCGTATATGCGCTGATCAAGGTCCGCCCCAACTCCTATCCTCCGGCCATCGGGGAGGTTACGGCCCAGATCCAGCGGCTTGTCCGCCCTGACGAGCTGACAGCCATGGAGGCCTGGAACCTGGTGGCCAAAGCCTTGCGCAATAGCGCCTACGGCTCTGAGGAGGAATTTGCCAAGCTCCCGCCTGCTGTGCAGCGAGTGGCCCATAGCCCGTCCCAACTGCGGGAGTGGGCACTGATGGACGCCGATACGGTGCAATCCGTGGTAGCGTCCAATTTCCAGCGGGCCTACACCGCCCGCCAGAAGAGCGACCGGGAATTTGAGGCGTTGCCGCCGGCAGTGCGGCAGTATGTAGCCGCCCTGACGGAGGGGGAGAGCGTATTGAAGAGGCTGGAGGGATAAGCATGACGGAAATCAAGTACGTAATCCAGCTGGCTCCCATCACCAAGAAGAACAGCCAGCAGATCATGACCAACAAGGCCACAGGACGGCCATTTATCATGCCGTCCGCCAAATACCGGCAGTACGCAAAGGACGCAGCCCGGTACCTGACGCCCAAGCCGCCCCGCCCCATAGACTGCAGCATCAACATCCGTTGCTTGTTCTACCTGCCAACCAGGCGGCGCACGGATCTGACCAACCTACTGGAGGCGGTTGACGACATACTGACGGATGCTGGCATCATCGCCGACGACCACTACGGCATTGTGGCGGGGCATGATGGGAGCCGGTGCTTCTGGGACAAGGACAGCCCCAGAACGGAGATTTACATCACAAAAATGCCAGCGGATGAGCAGCTGGCCATGGAGGGAATGGTATGACCAAATTGAAACCCTGCCCCTTTTGCGGCGGAAAAGCAGAGCGAAGGGACAACCTTGCAGTAATGCCAACAATCGACAGCAACGGCGCATATATCGGTGTGGAAGTTGTTGGGGGCGGGTACTGGATTGAGTGCACGGAGTGTGGAGCGTCGACAAAATGGTTCGACCCAGGGAGGGACGCTGCCGACGTCGATGATGCGTGGAACCAGAGAGTTGGCGCAGCTGATCCGTTGCACAGAAGTAAGGCGGAGGAAGCTGCGATGGAGGATTTGACATGAGGCGAACAAGAGGCGATATTTATGCATCACTGAACGCAGACCTGCGGCACAGCCCGCAGCCTGCCGGTCCACCAATTAAGGTGGGCGACCTGGTTACGCGACGTCCTGCATCGTTTACGGATTCGGTGGACGGCGGCAAGGCCGCCCGCAAGATGGCCGGCACGGTGGTTTATGTGCATCCCCAAGGCCGGTATCGTGTGGTTGAGTTTGGCCAGGGAGCTAAGGCGGTTCGGGAGAGCTTCCGGGGCATCAGATAGGAGGTGCAGGCTGATGAAGCCAGCGAGGACTGAGCATACCAACATCACATTCCGCCGGGCGGGCCGTGAAGACCTGCCTGCGGCGGTGATGCAGTTTTACGATGGCTCCCAGGAAATCGAAATCTGCTGGGAGCTTACGCCGGAGGAAATTGCGCAGATCTGCCAGACTGGTAGGATCTACATGGTGGCCGAGGGGCGCGAGATCCCACCGGTGCAGCTGGAGGTTGAGAGCAGATGGTGAGGCATATAAGGCGCGGCGATATCTATTTTTGCCGGGGCTCCCCCGGTGCGATTGGTAGCGAGGAGCGCAAGGAGCGGCCGGTTGTAGTCGTGCAAAATAATATCGGGAATCTCCACTCCCCAACAGTGATCGTGGCGCCGCTGACCTCGAACGTCAGCCGCTACCGGTATCCCATGCAGTTCGATGTGGATCTACCGGATCGGCTCCACTCCAGGGTCCTGTGCGATCAAATCATGGCGGTGGATAAGAGCCGATTACTCAATAAGATCTACACGCTCAATGGCTGGGAGCTCCGGCAACTGGATCAATGCCTAAAAGTATCTCTGGGGCTGCAGTAGCAGCCCCTCCCCCAAACCAAGCAGAGGAGGATGACAATGGACAAGACCGCCAAACAACGCCTGGCATCCTACCGGGCCCTCCGCCTCGAGGTGGATAATCAGCTGGACAGGCTGGCCAGATTGCGAAATGAGGAGCAGCTTCCGGCTATGCGGGAATCCTCTGGTGCAAAGTCCACCGGCGGAAACGGCGATAGAATGGAAAGAGCCATCCTCCGGCGCATGGAGTACGAAGAGAGGATTACGCCCCAGATTGAGGCAGCGAAACGGGAAATGGCGGCCATTGAGGCCGCCATAGACCATGTGGAGGATCCACTGGAGAGGGAGTGCCTGAGGCTGAGATACATAGACGGGGATGGGTACAGGCTGATACCGTGGGGAGACGTGGCCATTATGATCTATGGGGACGATGACGAAAAAAGCTTGCATGCAATCTTCCGCCTCCATGGGAAGGCACTGCAGCACATACAATTTGCCGGTTGCCCCAGAAAATGTGGCAGTGGTTGGCAGTAAATGGCCGTAAATGGCATTGATTGTCAGTATCCTTGTGTGGTATCATACAACCATCGGAGCAATGGCGGTGGCCACCGCTCCAAACCCTGCCGGGTTGCCGGCGGGGTATTTCTTTTACCGTTTTTTTCAGCGGAGGTGAGCGCATTGGTCAAAAAGCGAGAAAGATTCGTGGATGAATATCTGATTGATCTGAATGCAACGCAAGCGGCAATCAGGGCGGGGTATTCCCCGAAGACGGCTTATAGCATTGGGCATGAACTGATGAAAATACCTGAGGTTCGCGCGCGCATCGACAAGGCTATGGCAGAACGATCAAGACGGACCGGCATCAATGCCGACCGAGTCCTCCGGGAACTGGGCCGAATCGCCTTCGTGAACCCGACAGACCTGATCGACCCTGAAAATGGAAGCGTCCGGAATGCGGCAACAGAAGAAGACCGTGCCGCCATAGCCGCAATCCGCGTCAAGCAGATCCCGACAGAGGCTGGGATGGGCGTGGAACGAGAGGTCAGGATGGCCGACAAGCTGAAGGCTCTGGAACTGTGCGGCAAACATTTAGGCATGTTCAGGGATGATCCGGACAACAACGTCCCGCTGACGGTGGTGATCAACTATGACTATGGCGAAAACGATGGAGTTTAGGGCTGCGGCCCGGTTCAACCCGGTCTTCCGCCAGGTGAATGAATGGCGGGGACGATACCGCATTCTTAAGGGTTCTGCCGGATCCGGAAAATCTGTTAATATTGCCCAAGATTATATTGCAAAGCTGTCCGACCCGATTTACGCCGGCGCGAACCTCCTGGTGGTCCGAAAAGTCGAAGAAACCAATCGGGACAGCACTTTCGCGGAGTTGCAGGCGGCAATTTACCGCATGTTTGGGCCGTACGCCGGGCGCTTCTGGAAAATCAATCTGAATCCCTTGGCTCTGGAGTGCAAAGCCACAGGCAACCGAATCATCTTCCGAGGGGTGAAGGATCAGCGACAGCGGGAGAAGGTCAAGTCTATCACCTTCAAAAACGGGAAACTGACATGGATCTGGTGCGAAGAAGCTACAGAACTGCTGCCAGAAGATGTGGATATTCTGGATGACCGCCTTCGTGGCCACCTGGACAACCCCAACCTGTTCTACCAGATCACCATGACCTTCAACCCGGTCAGCGCAACGCATTGGATCAAGGCCCGATACTTCGACAAGGCCGACCCCGATGTCCTGACGCACCATTCCACCTATCGAACCAACCGGTTCATTGATCCCGCCTACGCCCGGCGCATGGAGCGCCGGAAACTGGAAGACCCGGAAGGATACCAGGTTTACGGTCTGGGCGAATGGGGGGAGCTAGGCGGGCTGATCCTGACGAACTTTGAAGTCCACGATTTCCCCACAAGCCAAGACCGCTTTGACGGCTTCTATTATGGCCAGGACTTTGGCTTTAATCATGCTGACGCGATCCTGGGGATCGGTTGGAAGGACGGGGAGATCTACGTTACGTCCGAAATCTATGTCTTCGAAAAGGATACGGAAGAGATCATCACCCTGGCCCGAAAAGCCCACATCGCCCCCCGCGTGGAAATGTTCTGCGATTCTGCCGAGCCGGACCGGATCAAGATGTGGCAGAAGGCCGGCTTCCGAGCTCGGCCAGTAAAAAAAGAGCCTGGGAGCGTGAAAGCCCAGATCGACTTCTTGAAGGGCCGGAAGATACACATCCATCCATCCTGCGTGAACACGCTGAAGGAGATCCAGCAGTGGAAGTGGAAAAAGGATGCCACGACAGGCCTGTATATTGATGAGCCAGTTGAATTTATGGATGATGCTATGGCAGCCCTGCGGTATGGCATAGAGCGGCCCCGGCGTGGATCATCTATCCAAGTTTTGAGGTGACACCAATGGAACTATCCGCTATGGACCGGATCAATATGATCCTGCAGGACCCCGAAAAACACACAATGACCTTAGCCCAGATTGTCAGCGAGGAGGTCCGGGAGTTCAAGGCATCGGAGCAGTTTAAACTAATCCTTGAGGCGGAGCGGTACTACCGGAACCGGTCCTCTGTCCGGGGCAAGACTGTGGACGTGGCCAGCCGGTCGAACACGAAGATTGAGCGGCCCATCCTAAAGCGCCTGGTAGATCAGAAGGCAAATTATCTTCTGTCCAAACCTTGGACGGTAGACGCAAAGAATGGGGCGTACGGAGAGGCCCTGAACGATGTATTCGATCAGACCTTCCGGCGGAAGATCAAATCCCTGGGAAAGGGGGCTGTGAAATCCGGCATTGCATGGCTTCAGCCCTACTTTGATGAGAATGGCAAACTGGCGTTCATGCGCATTCCGTCAAGCGAAGTGGTGCCCCTGTGGAAGGATTCAGAACATACAAAGCTAGATGCATTCATCCGTTTCTATGATCAGACCGTCTATGTGGGAACCCGGAAACACACAATCACCCACGCCGAATTCTGGTGGCCGGGTGGCGTCCGATACTTTAAAATGGACGCCTTCGCCGGGTCTGGTGCTGGGGAGTTCCAAGTGGATAAAGATCACGGCAACGAGGCCAACGATTGGACGGAGCCCCATTTCACCGTTGGGGACAAGGCGTACAATTGGGATGAAGCCCCAATTGTTTGGTTGAAATACAACGAAGAAGAGCTTCCCCTGTGCTATTTTGTCAAGGATTTGATTGATGACATCAATTGGCAAAATAGCGTTACTGCCGATGTCCTGCGGGATGTAGCCAAGTTTATCTATGTCCTGAAGAACTATGGCGGAGCGGACCTGGCCGAATTTCTCCGGGAACTGAAGGAGAATATGGCCATCAAGGTAGACGGCGATGGCGGCGTGGACAAGCTCCAGGCGGACTTGAATATCGACGCCGTCATGGCCTTCCTGGACAACGAGCGCCGGGATATCTACGACTATGCGGCGGCGGTGGACACCAAAGATCCAGATCTGGGCAATGCCAGCGGGACGGCCATCAACTTCCGGTACATGGACCTGGATACTGACTGCGCATCCCTGGGGGACGAGCTGCAGGACACGTTCCGCCGGCTGAAGCTGTTCTTGGACGTCTACTTTCAGGCCACTGGCAAAGGAGATTTCACGGGAGATAGCTTTGATATTGTTTTCAACATGGACCTCCCGGTCAACGAGACAGATGTAATCAGCAACGTGCGGGCCAGCGATGGATTAATCTCCCGGCGGACCAATCTCCAGAACCACCCTTGGGTCAAGGATGTGGACGAGGAGCTGGCGCAGCTCAAGGCCGAGAAGCAGGAAGAGATGGAGGCTTTCGGCGAAGGCCTATTTGATGATCCCTTGGGGGCAGCTGGCATGCTGCAGGAGCCGCAGGGCGGCCCTATGAATGCCGCCAGAAAGGCCGGTGGCCAGCGTGATGGGCAATAAGGAATACTGGACAGAGAGAGCCCTGGAAAGGGAAAACGAAGCGTATTTGCGCGGTGTGGACCTAACAGGCAAGATGTTCAGGGAATATGAGATTGCGGCCAAGGAGATTCGGCTACAAATCAATGACTTTTACGCCAAATACGCCGGAAAATACGGGCTGACCTATGAGCAAGCCGTTAAGCTGTTAACACAGGGCGAATACCGGGAGTGGAAAGCGGACCTGGCGGAGTACATGGCTAAAATTGCACAAGAACAGGACCCGCACATAAAAGCTATGCTGACAGCACAGCTTGACGCCTTGTCCACAAACAGTCAGCTGTCCAGGCTGGAGGCGCTGCTAGGCCAGATCGACATGAAGCTAAACGAGCTGTTTGAGCAGGGCGTAGCGCAAATGAAGGCGGAGTTTGGGGAAGCCTTCCGAGAGGGGTATTACAAAAAGATCTATGATTTGCAGTCCAGGGCGGGATTCGTCAACGAAATTGCGAGAATCAGCGAGGATATGGTAGAAAAAGTCTTAACCTACCCATGGTCCGGGGCTATGTTTTCGGATCGACTATGGCAAAACAAGCAGGCGTTGCTGTTCCATCTCCGGGAGACAATCACCCAGGGCGTCATGCAGGGGAAAAGCATCGCGGCCATGTCCAAGGAGCTGTCGGCCAAGATGGGGCAGTCCTACAAAGCGGCTGAACGCCTGATCCGCACCGAAACTTCCCACTTCCACGGAGAGGCGGATAAAGCGGCCTACGAGGCAGCCGGCATAGAGGAATATGAATATGTCGCCACGCTGGACGCCAGGACCTGCGCAGTATGCGGAGCACTGGATGGCAAACATTTCAGAGTGGAAGATGCCCAAGCAGGCGTAAACTACCCGCCCATGCATCCAAATGACCGATGTACCACCGTGGAATATGACCCCAATGACGCCATGGACTGGTACAACTCTGGCAAGCCCATGCCGAAAAACATGACCTATGAGGAGTGGTACCAACTGCAGGTTGAAGAGCACGGCTCAGGCTACGTAGAAATGGAACGCAAAAAGGCCTATCATGCAACGGCTGACCGGAAGACCTGGGAAGAATACAAGGAGCTTCTTGGAAAGGACGCGCCTTCAAGCCCGGCAAAATTCCAGGACATCAAATACGGCGATCCAGATTTGTACCGGATGTATAAGCTGGACTACAAGCGCCGCAGCCGGTTGGCATCGGGCCCTTCCCTGAAACTTCCTGGGGCGGAAAATGCCTGCGCAGAACAGGATAAATTTTTAAAATATCTGTTTAACCCGGACAATCCGAGAGGATATGCAAAGGGAGTTGCATTTGCGGACCGCCTTGGCTATAATAAAGACAACTGGAAAGGATTACAGGCCGAAATCCTGCGTAGGGCGGGTTTATACCCGATTAGGGCTGTGGGAAATCGCGGCTATGGTATGACTTACGAGCAAAAAATGGTCTTATACGGGAAAACGGGAAAACCGACCAATGTTGTGGTGTCCTGGATTGAAGAAGATGGGAGGCCGCGCATGGTGAGCGCCTATATTAAGGAGGCAACAGATGATTAAGCAATATGATACCGTCCGCCTCCGGGACGGGCGGGAAGGCACCGTCGTAGAGGTGCTTGGCGGCGGAGAACGATTCCTTGTGGATGTTGGCACATCGCCGCAGGACTGGGAAACCATTGATGTGCCCCGATCCGAAATCATAAGTTGATCAAAGCGTTCTTGCTTCGGCAGGGGCGCTTTTTTCATGCAAATCTGCCGCACCCGTCCGGCGACCAGGCGGGACCGCAAAGCGTGTGGAAGCCACGATAAACACAGCGGAGAAAGGAAGGCTATGATTACAGAATGCGTCAAAACAGCCCTGGGGGCCGAACTGGCCGGGCAGGTGGAAGCAGCCCTGAAGGGCAAAGGCAAGGATGGGAAAGACATGGATCTGGTTGTCGGGAACGATGGATCTTACGTCCCTGCCGACAAGTACAACGGCGCAAACAGCGGGAAGGCCAGCGCTGAAAATGCCTTGAAGAAGGCTGCTGAAGCCCTGAAGGCCATTGGCGGATCCGGAGATCCCACAAAGATCGCGGATGATGTCGCAGCAGCCAAGGCCACACTGGATAATCTCCAGGTAAGCCACCAGGCAGAGATTTCCAAAATTCAGAAAAACACTGCCCTCCGCATGGCCTTAGCGGATCAGGCGCATGACCCAAATGATATTATTTCCCTCTTGGACATGGACAAGGTAGAAGTGGACGCCTCCGGTGCGCTGAAGTCCGATCTGGAAGGTCTACTGAAGCCCTTCCGGGAATCCAAGCCCTACCTTTTTAAGAACAAAGAGGCGGCCAAGCCGGACATCAAGGGTGCAACGCCCGCCGATGCAACCCAGCGGCAGGACCCAGCGCCAAGGGTTGACGGCCCTGTCGTAATTTAAAAAACAACGCAGAAAGGATGATTTTACATGGCAAGAACAAAAGCAATCAGCCTGATCCAGTCCGGATCCACCAAGGTGGAACTGTCCGAGGTATCCGGATTGGTGATTCAGAATATCCAGAAGGACACCCTGTCCTCCGGCCTAAAATCCCAGTCCTACACCGGCAACCCGGCCCACGGGTCGGTAGAATACCGGCGATTCAAAAACAGCGCCGCGCAAGACTACGGGACCGCCAGAGCTGCCGGCAAGGGCACCGCGCTGGCCATCCCCCCGACCACTGTAAACCTGAGCATCCACCGCGAAATCGTGGAAGAGGCTGCAAAGTTCGACCTGGACACCTTCGGCGTCGGGAACATCATGGCCCGGCGTGCTGACAACCATGTCGACACTGTGGCGGCAGAGTTGGATTCCGCCTTTTTCGCCAAGGCTGTGGAAGAAGGTGCGGCATTTACTACCAGCGCAACCGCCATCGAAGAGGTCGTGGAAGCGATGATCCAGAAGCTGGAGACCGTAAAGAACGACTACGTGCGGGGCGTGCCCAGACACCTGATTCGCCTGGTACTCTCCCCTGCATATTACGGGAAACTCCGGTCCTTCCTGGATAAGGGCGTCAACAACGCCAGCGTGGACACGGCGACGGAGGATTTTTCCATCTTCCACGGCGTCCGGGTCTACTCTTCTATCAACCTCCCCGTGTCCAGCCAGGCCAGCCAAACCGAAGGCAAGACCGACACGACCACAACCCACGCAATCATCATGGTCGAAGGCGCCGTGGCGCAGCCGGCTGTAATCTACCCCTACAGGGAGCCTGAGAAGATTCCCCTGTCCAACGATTATGGCGTGTCTATGTTCTTCGACTACGGGACCAAGGCGCTGACCCCTGATCTGATTTTCCACTTGACCGAAACTGTGACTGCGTAAGGGTGGAATGGGCATGATTGATCAGGCACTGTCCACCTTGTCCGGCCTGACAGATTTGGACCGCGCTGCTATCCTCCAAATCCTGATAGGCCAGGACGACCGCATTTCGAAAATCAAAGCACTCCTGGGCATCACAGGAGACAGCCAGGACCATATCATCCAATTCGTTGCTGAGACGGTGGAAAATATGGTCCTGTCGTATATCAATCAGGATGCCCTGCCGGCCAAGTTGGAAAGGGTCCTGGTTGTCATGTGTGTTAGCTATTACAAGTCCGCCGGTCTAGGGTCTACCCAGGCCGCCACCGGGCCGGTATCCTCTGTGCGGCGGGGGGATGTGCAAACAAGCTTTGCCACCCCCTCTGGCGCCTCCGGATCTGCGCAGACCTTTAATCTGGGCAGCCAAGCGGATGACTTTTTCGGGTGGCGTACTGCCCTGAACGGATACCGAAAGCTGAGGTGGTAGCGGTATGTTTGGGAATCCAAGCGCGGAGCGTATGGCAATCGAAATGACCTACGAAGACACCGCCTCAATCTATCGAACAGCCCCCCAGACCGGCGCAGACGGCATTACAAAAGTCGCTGCTTCCGCAGTATACCAAGGGATCATCTGTGGATTATCCCGCTCCAGCGGGGACGGAAGCGGCCAGACCAAGGCGCAGAACAACGTGGATTATGACGCCGCAATCTTCGCTGCCCCGGAGCTGCAGGTACTGCCTGGGGACAGCGTATCCCTGCGGCGGTTTGGCCGGGATAATCCGAGCAGCCAGCAAATCCTGCATTTCGCGGTGGTTGGTCGGCCGGCGGTATATGCCACGCACCAGGAAATCCGGGTGAAGGACGGTGATCTGGCGTGACGCTGGCCAACTTTCTTTCGGCTATTGCCCAGAAGCTCGCAGGGATTTGGCCGGGCCGCTTGGTATACACCGGAGAAATACCACAGGATGCTGATGGGCAATTCTTTGTCGGCATCATAGAATCCGGGCAGGAAAAGCGTCTGGACCGAAGAAGGACGCGAACGATACAGTTCGAGGTCCTTTATTTTCTGCGGTCCAAGGACGTCATGGCCTTCCAGGCCTGGGCCGAGGCAATGTACGATAACTTTGACGCCTTGATGGTACGAGAAGATGCAGAAAAGACACGGGTGGTCCATCTGACAGGCCAAAAAGCCCGGCCAGATGAAAACGCCCGTGTCTATCAATTCTTGTTTGACGCCAACTTCCACGCCGTCCTGGCGCCCGAAGATGGGCCGCCTATGGAAAATTTGGAGCAAAGCGAGGTTTATACATGATGCAAGAAAAGCAAGCAAATGGAGGCACTGCGCCAACTTTCACGAAAGAGCAGCTGATGAACAGCAAAACGCTGGGGCTTCCCCGGGACGCTGTGGCGGCTGTGCTGCAGGACGGCGCAGTATACACAAAAGATCAGGCTTCCGGTCTGGTTCAGGAATTTTTGAACAGGAGAGTGTAAACTATGCCTACTGGTGGAGGAATCTTTACCATACAAAATAAAATCCTCCCTGGCGCATACATCAACTTCGTTGCGCTGGGAAGCGTGCCCAAAGTGGGAGCGCGGGGCATTGCAGCGTTGCCCCTGGAGCTGGACTGGGGGCCCGAGAACCAGGCATTTGCCCTGGAAGCCGCAGAGTTCAATCAGGTGGCCATGAAAGTACTGGGGTATGATCCCATGGCCGCAGAGCTGCTTTTGATCAGAGAGGCCCTGAAGCGAGCCAAGACGCTGTTAGTCTACCGGGTCAACTCTGGCGGTCAGAAGGCCAGTGTGTCTGTAGGCGGCATGACTGTCACAGCGACCTGGGGTGGGACCCGGGGCAACGACCTAAGCGTTGCCATCCTGGCCAATGCGGACGATACCGCCAACGTGGACGTTGTGACGTATCTGGACGGCGCAGTTGTGGACACGCAGACAGTGGCCAAGTCTGCCGGAGCCGCAGACCTGAAGGCAAATGACTATATCTCCTTCGGAGCAGCCGCTACCCTGGCTGCAGCAGTCGAAACGGCGCTGACCGGCGGCACAAACGGGACGGTCAATGGGGCAGCCCACGTGGCAGCGCTGGGGGCCTTCGAGGTGGAGACCTTCCAGGCGATTGGCTATCCTGGCACGGACGAAACCGTCAAGGCGCTGTATGCGGCCTATGTGAAGCGCCTGCGGGACGATGAAGGGAAGAAAATTTCCGGGGTCCTGCACCAGTGCAGCGGAAACCACATGGGTCTGATCAACGTGAAGAACGGCGTGGTGCTGGCGGATGGGACCACTGTCACCGGCGACAAGGCTGTGGCCTGGGTGACCGGCGCGACAGCCGGCGCAGAAATCAACGAGAGTTTGACCAATACCGCCTATGACGGCGCTGTGGACGTGGATATCAAATACACCCGCTCCCAGCTTGAGGCTGCGGTGCAGGCCGGAGAGTTTGTCTTTTACGGCGATTACGGTGCAGCGCGGGTCTTGATGGACATCAACAGCTTGACCGCCTTCGGGGCTGGCGTATCCGAAGATTGGGCGTCTAACCGGGTAGTTCGGGTGATGGATGGTTGGGCTAACGATGTAGCCCGGATCTTCGGCGCGTCCTACATTGGCCTAATGACCAACAGCGACACCGGACGGCAGCTTTTTAAGGCTGACTTGGTGTCCTTGGGCATGCAGTATCAGGCGTTGGACGCAATCAGCAACTTCCGGTCCGAGGATATCACTGTGCAACAAGGGACCGGGAAGCGCGATGTGTCCGTGGCCTGCGCCTTGCAGCCCAACGATAGCATGGAAAAGCTGTATATGACCGTAACGGTCAACTGAGGAAAGGGTGAACCGAGATGAAGACTTTGAACGCACCGGATACCATTTCCGGTCGGGAAGGACGGGCCTACGCCAAAATTAACGGCAATAACGAGGAACTTTTCTTTGCGAAGTCCGTGGAAGCCTCCGTGGAAAAATCCAAGTCGGAGGTAAAGGCCATTGGGAAGCGAATGACCGGCCACAAGACTACAGGCGCAAACGGAACCGGGTCCATGACCTTGTACTACCTGACGCCACTGCTCCGCCAGATGCTGAAGGAGTGGAAGGACACCGGCGTGGACGTTTATTTCGACCTGGTAGTTGAAAACGATGATCCCGCATCTTCCGCCGGGAAGCAGTCGATTTTGCTGATGGGCTGCAATTTGGATTCCGTTGTCCTGACCAAGCTGGACGGCGACAGCGACGACCCCTTGGAGGAGGACGCCGATTTCACCTTCGAGGATTTTGACATCCTGGAAGCATTCAACAAAATCTAACAATGGAGGAACTTTGACATGGGTAAACTGCAAGATTTTCTGATGGAATCCGACATTCGTGCTGAGAGGGCTGAGATCCAGATTGCGCCTTTCCCGTTTCCCTTTGTGATCCAGTCGATCACCGAGGGTGAAAACAAGGCTATCCGGCGGAGTTGCCAAAAGACCGACGTCGACAAGCGCACCCGGCAAAGGCGGACGGAGACTGACACTGACCTGTACAACAGCCGCCTGGTTGCCGCCTGCTGCGTGGAACCCAACTTCAAGGACGCCGCCCTGCAGGAGAAATACGGAGTTCGCGGCGCGGAAGACCTAATCAACCGCGTTCTGAACCCTGGACAGTACACGGATCTGCTCCTGGCTATCCAGGAGATCAACGGCTTTTCTGACGATATCAACGATCTGAGGGAAGAAGCAAAAAACTAATCACGGGGGGCGGGGATGATGCGCAGGCCGATGGTGAATCGGTCTACGCGCACTACGCCCTCCACCGGCTGAAAATTTTACCAGGAGTCCTTCTGGCACGCCCTCGGCGGGAGAGGGCCTTTATTTACGCTTCTATAGATCTCCAGATCAAGAAGGAAAAAGAGGAGGCAGCTAAGGCAAGGCGACCAAGGGGCAAGAAGGGCAGGTGATGGCATGGCGGACGTATCTACACAATTTGCAATCCAGGATCGAATGACGTCTAAGATCAACGCTATGATCAACGCATCGGAACGCCTGAACCAAACTTTGGATGCCACCGATGTCCTAACAGACAAGGTGGGCGATGGTCAAAACTACGATGCGGTTGTCGGGGCCGTCAATCGCGTCGCTGATGCCCTGGAAAAAATGAACCAGCGGCAGGAAGAGGCTGCAAATAAGGCTAAAAAAACAAAGTCCGAATTTCAGAAACTAGCTGATATAGTCCGGAACCTTGCGGTTGTGCGCTACGCCAAAATGTACGGAGGCCAGATTTTGAGCCTGTCTGACGGCTTGGTGGCCACCCGTGCCCGGCTAGACTTGATGAACGATGGCCTGCAAACAACGGAAGAGCTGCAGGACATGATCATGAAGTCCGCCAACCGCTCCCGGGCTTCCTATTTGTCTACAGCTGACGCTGTTGCAAAAATGGGTATTACAGCGAAGGACGCTTTCTCCAGCAATCAGGAATTGATTGACTTCGCCGAGCTTGTCAACAAACAGTTTACGATTTCTGGGACTGAGGCAGCCGGCATTGATGCGGCCATGCTACAGCTAACACAGGCCATGGGTTCCGGTGTCCTCCGAGGTGAAGAACTGAATAGCATCTTCGAGCAGGCGCCAACGATCATTCAAACAATTGCAGACTATTTGGATGTGCCAATTGGCAAAATCCGAGAGATGGCGTCCGAAGGAAAAATCACATCAACGATTGTGAAAAATGCCATGCTGGCATCGGCAGACGAAATCAACGCCAAATTTGAAAGCATGCCGATGACGTTTGCGCAAGTATGGGAATTGGCAAAAAATATAGCCATTGAAACACTTGACCCAATCATAACCACAATCGGAGAGGGTGCCCAATGGATTTACGACAACTGGTCCAAAATAGAGCCTGTGTTCTGGGGGCTGGCAGGTGCAGTGCTGTTTTATGCGGTCGCCACGTGGATTGCCGATGGCGCGGCTAAGGCTTTCTTCACAACATTGCTGCATAATCCGATATTTTGGATTGCCTTAGCCGTTGGGGTTTTAATCGCCATTTTTTATAAGTTGATCCAATCCATTGGGGGCGTGAAGGTTGCGTGGCTGACACTCACGAACTGGATCCAGATCGGCGTGGACTGGATCAAAATTGCAATGGTAACCTGCTATTTTTGGTGGCAGGAACAGTGGGACAAAATTGTCCTGGCCCTGCTGAAGGCGAGCGTGAAGATTCTGGACTTCACCGGCGATATGAAAGCCGGAATGCTGACAATCCTGCAAAATTTAGTGAACGGCGCCATCGGGATTATCAATGATTTTATCAACCTGCTCAACAAAATCCCCGGCGTCCATATCAGCCTAATTGACCAGGTGACCTTTGGAACAACCGAGCAGCTGAAAAACGAAGCGGAAAAGCAATCCCGGGCCAAACTGGTATCCGACCTGCAGGAACGGGTTGACGCCTACGACAAGAACCGGGATGCTGTGCTGGGAGCGTTGAAGGCAGAAACATCGGCGGCACAGGCCCAGAGAGAAGCGGAGATTGCTGCCGCAAAAGCGGAGGCAGCTGCAGCGGGAGCCGAAGGCGAAAAGGATTGGGAGTCCTACCTGGAGGATGCGGCGCCGGGTAGCGGTGAAGTTGACAACGTAGATCACGTAGGGTCCGTGGGAGAAATCGAAGAAGACGTAAACATCGCCGAAGAAGACCTGAAATTCCTTCGGGATGTGGCCGAAATGCGCTACGTCCAGAACTTTGTAACCTTGACGCCTACGGTGGCCATTGATGCCCAGGTGAGCGATCGGGTGGACTACGAAGAGCTTGCCCGCCGGATAGAACGGGAGCTGGAAGATGAATTCGTGGCGGCTGCAGAGGGGGTGTATGCATAATGGGCTATGCAATGGCTTTGATTGCGGCAGGAAAGGAAATTATCATCCCGGTCCTGCCATCAAAGTTGAAGGTAACCTCCGCCGGGGACAATGATACTGATACCGTCCTGGGCCTAGGAGAAGTCCTGATCCTGCGGCAGAAGCGACTGCGGACTGTATCGTGGGACAGCTTTTGCCCGGCCCACAGCGCCCCATATGCCCCTGGGGTCATAACGCCCCCGCTGGAGCTTATCCGGGCTATCCAGACGGCGCGGGATGCTTTGCAACCGGTGCGGCTGCTGATTACCGGTACAGACCTGGACATCAACGTCCGGATGGGCATCGAATCTTTTGACTACGAAGAGCGATCCGGGGAGCTGGGGGATCTGTACTACTCCATCAAGTTGTCCGAGTGGAAGGACTACTCCCCGCGGCGCATTGTGCTGCAGGAGAAGAAGCCGACCGCGAAAGACCCAAGCCGGGCGGGGCAACCGAACGGGATGCCAAAAACCTACACCGTAGTCAAGGGCGACTGCCTGTGGTATATCGCAAAACGATTTTACGGAAAGGGCGGTGAATGGCCTAAGATCTACAGTGCAAACAAGGCAATTATTGGAGGGAATCCCAATCTGATCTACCCGGGGCAGGTGTTTACGATTCCATGAGCATATCAATTTTGTACCAAAATAACCGTACCGGCGATGCATTTGATATCACATCCCTGTGCACCGGCGCAAAATGGGCCACGAAGAGGGCGGGAACACCAGCATCCTTGGAGTTGACCACCCTGGCCGACAGCAATGTTGCGTGGGCCCATGGTGGAATCCTGGCCCTGAAGGATGACAAAAACGGTCTGTTTTATGGCTATGTGGTCAAGGTCAGTCAAAACGAAAAGGGCCAGGTCACCGTGACCGCCTACGATCAAACCTGGTACCTGAAGAAGAACAAGGAGACCTATGTATTCGCCAATAAGCGGGCGGATGAAATCTTGACGCAGATTGCAGCAGATTTTGACCTAAACTGCGGCGCCTTAGAAAATACCGGCTACGCCATCCCGTCCATGGTAGAGGATGGGCAGACTTTATTTGATATTGTCCTGACGGCCCTGGACCATACCCTGGTCCATGTCGGCAAGATGTATGTCCTGTGGGATGACTTTGGGTCCCTGCGGATTACCGATGTGGCGAAATCCAAGCTGGAGCTGTTTGTTGGCGACCGGAGCATGGCCACCGGCTACACCTACGAATCCGAAGTTGATTCCGAGACCTATAACAAGATCAAGCTGGTCCGGGACAACAAGACAACTGGGAAACGGGACGTTTACATCTTCCAGGATTCCGACAACATGACTCTTTGGGGTGTGTTGCAGGACTATGAGACTGTGCAAGATGGCATGAACGAAGCGCAAATCAAGGAACATGGCAGCCAAATGCTGGAGTTGTACAACCGTCCCAAGAAGTCCTTTGAGGTCAAGGCTTTGCTGGACTTGTCTGTCCGGGCTGGCCGCGCGTTGTATATCGGCATTGAGAAAATCGGTGTGAACGCCTGCTACATCGTGGAGGAACACAGCGCCGATCTGATCAAAGGGGCTATGACGCTGAAGTTGAAGGCGGTGTGATATGTCCATTTTAGATACAATGAAGAAGATTGCGGAACAGTCGCAAAATGCGGCAGTTCCGGCGGCCTTTTTGTTTGCCCAGGTAACGGCTGTTTCGCCCCTTGTTGTCCGGGTGGACAACCGGTTCGACTTGCCCGCCAGCGCCCTTGTGGTGCTGAAAGAAAAGGACGGAGATCCGTTGGCCGTCGGCGACAAGCTGGCGTTGCTGCGAAATCATGGCGGCCAGTCGTTCCTGGTTTTGGGAAAGGTGTGATATTTATGGCTTTAATTCCTGGGCAGAGCGCCGGTACGCTTAGCCCCACCGTGGATGTTGCATCTGCTGCCAGCCAGGTAACCCGGACTTACAAAATGGACCTGGAGGCGGGCCGCTGTACTGGATATGTGGACGGAACAGAGGCTATGCGGCAAGCAATCCTTAAAATCTTACTGACCGAGAGATTTACCTACCTGATCTATTCGTGGGATTATGGGATTGAGCTGAATGAAACTTTCGGGAGGAGTGCCCAGACGCTGGCCAGCGAGGCACGGCGCATTGTGCAGGAGGCATTGTTGGCAGATAGCCGGATTACTAAAATCACGGATTTTAGCGTCAGCCAACCGGACAAGCGTACCATATCCATCCAATTCACGGCAGAAACGATTTTCGGGGAAATCCCGTTAGAAAGGACTGTAGCGCGAAATGTATGAGGAAATGACCTTTGAAGCCATCATGGAACGCTGTCTGGCCAGGGTGACATCCTCTGTGGATAAGCGGGAAGGATCCATCATCTATGACGCCATTGCGCCGGCGGCTGCCGAGCTGGCCATCATGTACATTGAGCTGGCCTACTTGGTAGATCGGGCATTCCCAGACACTGCCACCGGTGAAGACCTAACAAAGAAGTGCCGAGAACGGGGTGTGCTGCGAGCAGCCGCAACCTACGCTATCCGGAAGGGCTATTTTGAAGTGGCAGACGGAACCGGCTGCAATGTGGCGCTGGGAACCAGATTTTCCGGAGGAGATATCAACTTTGCCATCACCGCCGAAATTGCGCCTGGGCAATATCAGCTGACCGCAGAGACTGCCGGGTCGGTTGGAAACGAGTACGTCGGAACCTTGTATCCGATTGACTACGTGCCGGATTTGGCCGCCGCCCGGATGGAAGATATCCTGATCCCCGGTGAAGACGAAGAAAGCGATGATGCCCTCCGGGCCCGCTATTTTGGATCCCTGGAATCCCAGGCTTTTGGCGGGAATATCGCCGACTACAAAAATAAGGTGGAGCTGCTTCCGGGCGTAGGAGCTACAAAGGTAATCCCTGCCTGGAATGGCGGCGGGACCGTGAAAGTGCTTATCATCAACAGCGAATGGGGTGCACCTTCGGCGGATCTGATCCAACGCGTCCAGGAGGCGATTGATCCTGTTGGGACCCAGGGGGCCGGCCTAGGGCTTGCGCCCATTGGCCACACTGTCACGGTGGAGGGCGTGACCAGCAGCACAATCAACGTTTCTTTCAGCCTGACCTTCGGATCTGGCGGCACGTGGGCTGGGGTCCAGGCGGCGGCGAAGACGGCAATCCAAAACTATTTTGCCGAATTGTCCCGCGCCTGGGCTGATACCGACACGCTGATTATACGCATCAGCCAGATTGAAACCAGGATCCTGGGCGTCCCCGGGGTGGTTGACATCATAAACACCAAAATCAACGGAAGCGCTACGAATTTATCCCTGGAATCCAACAAAATCCCTGCCCTGGGGGTGATCACGAATGGAACTTAGGGAATATTGGCCGCGATATCTGCAAGGACTTTTGGAGTTCGGCCAGATAGCAGATGCAGAGCAACCTGAAGTTGACCGGGCGCTACAAGCCGTGAGGGCTGCTCCAGACGATTTTTTCCTAGAATCCCTGTCGGAATATGGGTGCTGCCGCTGGGAGGCTATTTTAGGAATTTCCGAGGCCGAGAACAGCGCTTTGGAGGAACGCCGAGCCAGAATACGGGCTATGTGGGATACAGAATTGCCATACACCTACCGCTGGCTGGCCAAGTGGCTCGCATCTATCTGCGGGGGCGACAACCCCTTGCCGACTATCAGCGGGTACACGCTTCGGGTGAGTCTGCCTGTGGCGGCTGACTATCCGTGGATTTTGGACGATCTGCGGCAGCGCATCCCCGCCAACCTTGTGATTGCACCCACAATCCTGCTTACTCAAGCGGCATCTAAGCTGTTTGTAGGGTCCGCCGTCCGTCTATCCATCAAGCAGTCCATGACCGTATTTGCGTTGGACGATGAGATGACGGCATTCACGAGCGATACAGGCGCAGTGCTTACCGATGAGCATGACAAAATCTTGTACGTGGAGGAGGCACCATGACACCAAATCTGACAAGTAAGGGGCATGTGCTACTGCTGCGGGCCCTGGATGGAGAAGCATTAAAATTTACTCGGATTCAGTTGGGCAATGGCGTGGCCCAGAATGTCAAAAGCGCCACGGCCCTATCCAACCCTCTTATTTCGATGCTGCTGACAAAGATGACGACTGGGAGCCAGTACATCACGCTGACCAGCTCTTTTTCCAACAGCGAGATTACAGCCGGCTTCCGGATCACGGAAGTTGGCATCTGGGCCGAGGACCCAGACGATGAAGGATCCGAAATCCTATATGCCCTGGGCAATGAGCCGGAAGGCACAGCGGACTATATACCGAGCAAGGACAGCCGCATTCTGGAGCTGGAGTACAGCATCATGATCTTTGTGGGAGAGGCCCAGAATGTGACCGCCGAGATCAGTGAATCCCTGGCTTATGCCAGTGCCGCCGAATTGAAGGCGCATACCGACAACAAACAGAATCCCCATGGGGTAACCGCCGAACAAGTTGGGCTGGGCAATGTGCCCAACGTAGGGACCGATGACCAAACACCCAGCCATACCATTGCTCAAAGCCTAACAGCACTGACCCCAAAGGAAAAACTGAGCGTGGCCATGGGCAAGATCGCACGAGCTGTACAAAGCTTGATTGACCACCTAAAGGACAGTACGGCCCACATCACCACATCGGAGCGCGACAAATGGAACAACAAGGCCCCCGGCTCTCATAACCACAGCGCCGCAAATATCAACAGCGGCACCCTGGGAGTGGCACGCGGCGGAACAGGAAAAGGCAGCTGGACGGCAAATCGACTGATGTACCCGATATCTGCGACCAGCATTGGCCAAATGGAAGCCCCCAGCAAAGACGGGATGTATCTGTGCCAGAATCGGACCGGGGCGCCCTTTTGGGCAGAAGCCGAACAACCTACCATTCCGCCGACATCTGAAGCCGGAACATATATCGGCGGAGGAAAGACCGGCAGTAACGCCAAAAATTCCATCACATTCCAAGCGGAGCTGCCCAAAATGATCTACATTAAGCAGCGAGGCACGGGAGCATGGGGGCTGCTGTTGCTGACTGCGGCAGGGGGCGACGGTTTTTCGGTGGTGAACAACATCACCAGCAACTTGGTGGTGGCAGCCTCCGGCAACACTGTATCCTGGTACTACAACTCCAGCGAGTCACATCCCGCGAATCAGCTGGATACCAGTATGCAAACGTACTACTATGTGGGGGTATTTTAATTATGGACTACCAAAAAATTACAGAGGTCCCCACCGCAACGGCGCTGACCGGTAACGAGAGCATTTACATTCGGCAAGGGGATACGTTCCGACGTGTATCCATTGCCGATTTTTTGGCGGCCTTGGGCATCCAGGACGGCGATGATGGCATATCCCCAGCCGTGACAGTTGCTACCATCACCGGCGGCCACCGGCTGACCATCACGGATGCCGGCGGGCCCAAAAGTTTTGATGTGATGGACGGCGCTGCTGGCCAGCCAGGTGCCAAAGGTGATAAAGGCGACAAGGGCGACCCTGGCAGCGCAGCAATTGGCCTAGGCGTGTGCGCCAGCGCGGCTGACGCGGCCACAAAAGTAGTATCCGTCCACACCGCTGATTTCGCGGCCAATCGGAGCGGCATCCTCACCGTGGCCTTTTCAGTCGGGGCAAACATCGCCGATGAGCCTAGCCTATCCATCAATAATAAGCTCTACGCAATTATCGATTGCCGCGATGGCCAGTCCGCCAAGGCGGCCGCCATGGCTGGGCAGGCCCACACGTACGTGCTGGATCCGGATCTATCCGTGGCTTTCCTGATCAATCCCACGGATACTGCGGTGGCCGCCGAGCCCGGAGCGATCCCGGTGTACAGCTGCTCCACAGAAGCAGTTGCCGCCTCCAAGATATTGGGCGGCGCCCCGGAGATCCCAGCAACACAGGGATATACATTTTATGTAAACTTCACAAATTATAATAGTGCAGAAAATCCACAGCTCGTTGCCGGGAACGGCACTTATCGCATAGCTGCATCAGGCCGGAATCAATTGCTGGATCCCTATAATCTTGTCGCCGGCTTGCATCTATTTGCAGTGCTAAATGATGGGTGGGTTGCGCTGCTCAATCCGCACGCAAATGCTGCGGCGCTTACCGCCGCTATTGAGGAGGGCCTGGCATAATGGGTGTGCGAAAGGACGATTTAACGCAATACATCCAGCAGCTGGAGACGCTGAAAGCTGATATACCGGCGATTATGAGCAAAATTGCCGCTGGCGAAGGCGCCTACGCAGTAAAGCAGGCCAGGCTGATTTGCAAAAATGATAATGTTATCAACACCGGTGCTTACCGCCGGAACTGGCAGAGCGACAAGACTGCAAAGCGCAGTGGACGCCGCTACATCGTCCGATTTTACAATCCGCTGGACTATGCCAGCCACCTGGAGTATGGATTTCGGAGCCACTTTGTGCCGGGCCACTGGGAGGGCCATACCTTTATTTATGGCCGCAATGATCCCAAAGGCGGCATGTATGTCGGCCCGAAGGGCGGATACGTGCGGGGGCATTTTGTGCTAAAACGAGCCGTAAAACGCACAAAAGATACCCAAAAAGTGCGGGTTGAGAGGAAAATTATGAAGGAAATCAAGAAAAAGCTGGAAGGAAGGTAAGCGGATGCCCAACATTGCAATCAATATCCGAGAGCAAACTTTGACTGCCGTGCCGGACAAGCCGTTGGTAGCCAGATCTGTGGGCGAGGTAACTTGCACCGTGACGCTTGATGATAGCTGGGCGGACTACACCGTCGCGCTGATATTCGCTTCTGGCAAGTCGCAAAAGTCCGCCCTAATGCCTGATAATGGCGTGCTTACAGTGCCTTGGGAAGTGTTGGACCGCCCCGGATACCTCTGGATCTCTGCAGTTGGCCACGCACCGGGCAAGCGCCGGCCCACCGCTATCATGCGGCAGCCGCTGACAATTACGGCGAATGGGCGCATCGAGGGCGGCCCGCCGGCGGAGCACACCCCCGCCCTCTGGGAGCAAGTACTGGCCCAGCTGCAGGCAGCCGCCCTGACGCCGGATGAGGCCCTGGAGGCTTTGGTGGAGGCGGGGATGCTGACGCCGGTGACCGACAGCAGCGGGGCAATTTACACTGATGAGGATGGAAGCATTTGTTGCATCTAGGGAGGATACTATGGATTATGATTTTGTAAAATTGAGTGATGTCCCGGTGGCGGAGGACGGCGCTACCCACGTGCTCGGCACTAAGGATGGCCAAGTGGTACGCGTCCCCGCATCAGGATTGGGCGCAGTGGCACTGGATTTAGAAATTGCCGGAGCCAGTGCGGGCCCTACAAGCGTGCTGGATGCCTCCCCGCGGGACGCGAATTTCCTGGCCGGCGCAACGCTGAAGCTGCCTACCGGGGAGGCTTATACAACCAATGATAGCGGCGCGTTCGTGGCCGAGGAGCTATACTCCGCGCTGAGCGATTATATCCGGCGTGGCTGTGTGCTCCTATTTCGAATGTTCGCCGGTGAAGAGCTGCAGGGTATAAGTCTGGCGGTATCTGCAGGATATCGCTCTTCGGGCGACGCTCATGCGCTGTGGCTATATTCGGATGGGCTGGAGCTTTTGATTTTCGATCGTGATTCCAGAGAGGCGTAGATGCAGCCTATGAAGGAATCTATTGTTACTATACTGCACGGCATTAAAGCGTGGGGCGATGCCAGCATATCCCGGCTGCGCGAGGATCTGCAGCGTCAGATCCGGGCGGTGCGGCAGACGGCAGTTGCGGCAAAGCAATCTGCTGATAATGCTGATAAGCGCATCGGGCAGCTATGGGATGGCATGGATGGGGCGTATGAGCGGCTTTCGGAGTTGGAGGCACGCCCTAATGAGGAATTAAAGCTGATCAGCCACGATACTTTTCAGGAATCCGTAAGCATGATTGAGATCCCAAGCTTGTCCGTGCCCCTTTCAGAGCTCTATGTCCAGGCCTATATCCCCGGCAATCCCGATTCGCCGCAGAATAGGGTTACGGCGCTGAAGGTGCTAATTGGCTTGGCGAAATCGAGCACGACAACGCAATGGCAATATGCCTTTGATCTTGGCAGCGCCCATACAACTGGATTTGTATTTGCCCGTGGCCGCGTCAACTTGCGCACGGGCGAGTGCGAATCATCATCCGTGTATGTCGAGCATCCCGAAGCCGGGCGGGCGAATCCTTATAGCTCAGCCACATCTCATTATTATGGGCCGTGGATGCTGGATGCAATGAAAGGCACCAATGATTTTTCCTATGATTATATTGAGGGCGGAGGGAAGATAAATGGGATACGCATATCTGCCGGCCTGGGAAATGTGTTCGTGGCCGGAACTGAATTTCTAATTATGTGGCGATGAAGATATGAGGATCTACGAAAATGGCATATACAGGGACGCCACGCCCGAAGAAATCGCCGAACTGGAGGCACTGATGGCCGCCACACCCCCACCGGAGCCCACCACGGAAGAAAAATTAGCCGCCCTACTGGCGGCCCTTGAAGGAGGATTGCAAAATGCCTGATATCTATGCCGCTCTTGCGGCAATGGCCCGGAGGGCGGCCGGGGAAGCCCGGGCGGCAGCGCCTACAGCTGCTGCAGATGATGTAATCGCTGATATGGCGTTGCTCCAGGAGTGGGATCCCGGCAAGTACGCCGTTGGCGATGTGCGGACGCATGTCGGCCAGCCCTGGCGTTGCTGCCAGGCGCACGATAGTACGAGCAACGAGATCTGGGCCCCCGGGGCCGTACCGGCGCTATGGGCCCCATATCATGCCACATCGGCTAAGTGGGCACTGCCTTGGGTGGCGCCCTCCGGTGCCCACGATGCCTACCAGGCGGGCGAGTACATGATTTGGGCGGATGAGCTGACTTATAAATGCCTGGCGGATGCTACGGTGCACGGGCCGGATGTGCTGCCAGGCAGCTGGGAGGTGATAGAGCGGTGATCGTCGACGCACAAACCGTCATCACATTAGCGGCTGTGGTATCCGCTCTGGGTGGCCTTCTGGCCCTGCTCCGCCGGGTGTCCAGGTGGGTGGATCGACAGCAGGCGCAAGATGCTGAAATCAGTAACATAAAGTCCGAGCAGCAAGTGATTTGCTATGCGCTACTCGCTTGCCTCGACGGATTAAAGCAATTGGGCGCAAATGGAAACGTGACAAAAGCACATGATGCTTTGGATAAGCATCTAAACAAAAATGCACATCATTAAGGAGGTAAAATCATGGATTTTGGAATTGCAAGCGTGGCAGGAATTACGGTGATTTGCTATCTGATCGGCCAAATCATCAAGGCTACCGGCCTGAATAATAAGTGGATTCCCTGCATCGTGGGCACCGCAGGAGCGGCGCTGGGGGCTGTGGGGATGTACATCATGCCCGATTTCCCAGCCGGGGACGCGCTGACGGCTGTGGCTGTTGGCATTGTATCCGGCCTGGCTGCCACCGGCGTGGATCAGCTGGGCAAGCAACTGGGCAAGGGGGAATAAATCATGGTTACAAAATTTTTACTGGCCCTGGATGCTGGCCACGGACTTCCCACGCCTGGCCGCCGTATCCCTGCAAATCTGGATCCCAGCCAGCATCAGGAATGGTGGCTCAATCAGCGGATTTGCAACTATATCGCTGAGGCGGCGAAGCGGTACGAAGGCTTTGAGATTCTGCGGGTGGATGATGCCACTGGCGCGGAAGATGTGGGCATGTCGGTGCGCTGCCAGCGGGCCAACGCCGCTGGCGCTGATCTCTACTATAGTGCCCACCACAATGCTGGCATCAATGGGGGCCGTGGCGGCGGCGTAGTGGCCTTTTCGCTGGGCGAGGGCTCTACTGCCGCTGGCTGGCGGGACGCCTTGTATGCGGCCATTGTGGCCGCTGGAGGGCTAGCCGGGAACCGCTCCAGCCCTAAAACTACGGCGGACTTTTATGTGCTCCGCAACACGGCCATGCCCGCCGTGCTGATTGAGCACGGCTTTATGGATGCACCGGATGATGTGCCGGCTATTTTGAGGGAGGACTATGCAAAGGCTGTGGGCTACGCCGTTGCTGAGTGCATCGCCACCCGTGCTGGCCTGGCCAAAAAGGCACAGGCTGCAGCGCCCACCATCGCCCCGGGCTTGAGCCAGGGCGATGTAAAGGCTATGATCCAGTCCGCCATTGCAGAGGATCGTAAATCCCGCACCTTTGCCACTCTGGATAAAGTGCAGGATTGGGCGCGCCCCACAGTGGCCAAGCTGCTGGATAAGGGCGTCTTGCAGGGCGATGGGCAAGGGCTCAATCTGGGCTATGATCTCCTGCGAACCCTGGTAATCCTGGACCGGCTAGGCAAACTGGACTGATCTAGCAAGTTGCCGGCAAGCAGACTGCGAACCATTTCCAAAATAGAAATAGTTCCTGCTGGCCTTTTTGGCCTTTTGGGCGGCAACCAGCAAGTTGCAGGCAAGTTGCAGGCAAGTTAAAAAATTATCCCCCTCCCGGCAGTTTTTGGCTGCTGGGAGGGGGATTTTTTTAGTTTGCGCTATCCGGTGGCTCGTGGATATGCTCCATCAGGTCGCCCGGCTGGCAAGATAAGGCTGTGCAGATTTTATCAAGCACGTCCACCGGTATGCGGCTGATTGTGCCTAGGCTGATTTTGGATATCGTATCGTAGCGTACGCCTGTTCGTTCCGCCAATTGCTTTTGAGTCATGTGCCGCTTGGCCAGCAGCACTTTTACGCCGGTAAAATCTATCATCGCTGTCACCTCCTGTGCACCATCATTGTATCCCACGAAGCGTGATTTGTCAACGCGCAAACCGAGAAATTTTTTCTAAAAATCCCGTCAAAGGGGTTGACAAATCGCGGTAAACGTGATATTATATACACGTAAGGCAGGAGCGAAGCTCCTTTAGAAAGGTGTGAGGTGAATGAGCGAGATGCAAATTACAGAGGCGCTTCTGAGAGCGATTCTTGAGCTGATCGACAAGTGCGATACGCTTGAAGAGCTCCGCGCCAGCGTCAACCGCATCATGGGCAAGTAAAAAGTAGCGGCCCCCTTCCACAGCGACCGCTACAACCCCTGTTCAGAGGTGGCCGGGAGCCTTACCCGGTTGCCTCCATGGTACCAGAGTTTAAGGCAAAAATCAAGTATTTTGGAGGAAAATGCAATGAAAACCATCAAGACCTATGAAAGCTTCAACCACCGCCGGTACGGCAACCCGTGGATCGCCGAAGTGATCCCCGGCACAACCAAGCCAGACTTCAGCCGCAAGGTCGGCGGCTACACCGGAGCCTACGGCAAGGGTGAAGCCGGGAACCTGTACGTATCCGACCCCGTTGAGGGGCAACTGTACACCTTCGGCCAGAAGGACTATCGCGGCGGGAAGACTGAGCGCGGATACGCCCGGTACGAAAACGGGGAATTCCATGAAGTGGATCCCCGGGATCTGTGTGATTGAGTTGAAAGGAGTGTCTTGAAATGGAAAAAATTATGTCCGCTATCATTCGCCCATGCACTGAAACCACCGGCGAATATCGCCTGAGCGAATCCCACGAGGCTGAATTTGGCCACGAGTGGGACGGCAACATCCGGGCCTACATCCTCAATGCCTCCGAAGATGAGGATGCCGCTCTTGCGGCGATGGCCCGGGAGTGCACCGGCGCCATCCACGATTTGCCTGCCGGCGCAATCGTGCTCTCCAGCGAGGACGGCACTCCGCTGGAATGCTACTGGGTGGCGGAGGCATGAGCTCCGCCGGCAAGGAGGGCGGCAGAGTTGCCGCCCTCTACATCAGAGTGAGCACCCTTGATCAAGCCCGGGAGGGCTACTCCCTGGCCGCACAGCAAGCCGCGCTGGAGGCCTGGGCCGCCCAGAAAAGCTATGCCACGCAGCTGTACGCCGATGAGGGCATCAGTGGCAAAGATATCGGCCACCGGCCAGCCATGCGCCAGATGCTGGCCGACGTGGAGGCCGGCAAGATTGCTGTGGTAGCTGTGTGGGCGCTGTCCCGCCTGACTCGCAGTGTGGCCGACTTGTATGCCACGCTGGAGCTGCTGGCGGCCCGCGGCGTGGCTCTAATAAGCCACACTGAGGGCTTCGACACTGGCACCCCCACAGGCCGGGCCATGATGGGCCTCCTGGGCGTTTTTGCTCAGATGGAAAGGGAAATCACCGCCGAGCGAGTCAGGGCCGCCATGGCTGAGCGAGCGGCCCAGGGAAAGCGCACCTGTAGCTGCGTCCTGGGCTATGATCTGGATGGATCTGATAGCCTGGTGCCCAATCCCCAGGAGGCGGAGATCATCCGGTACATATTTTCCAAATACCTGGAGCACCGGAGCCTATCCGCCGTGGCCGAGCTCTGCCGGATCAAGGGCTACCACGGCAAGCGTGGGCGGGAAATGTGCGCCTGGAGCGTAAAGCTGATCCTTACCCGCCCTATCTACGCTGGGTACAACTCCTGGCATGGGCAACTCATCCGGGGCCAGCACGAGGCCCTGATCAGTGTGAGCGATTTTAATCGGGTGCAAAGGCTGCTTGGCAAGCCAGCCACTGGGCGCAGGGCTAAGCGCTGCCCTAGGGAAATTTCCACAAAATGAAAGGCACCCTCTCCTTCGTGGGATCCGCCGTAGCAAAATCGTAGCTATATGCCTCGCCCTTGACAAAATGGGCGGTAAGTGGCACAATATATGGTGCCTGGCGCGGTGTAAAAAGCACAGTATGTAAATACGCGAAAATTGCAGCCAGCGAGTGGGAATAAATATTTAGTGTTTTCTGAATCCTGAAAAACGTTGGTAATACAGCGTTTTTCAGGATTTTTCTTTTTTAGCGGCTACAAATTGGCTACATTTGCAGCGATTTTTGTAGCCAGAGGCTCACGGCATAATGTCGTCAAGCTGTCTGGCTACCTCCACCTGCTTGTTGGGGTACAGGTGGCTGTACGTGTCCATCGTTGTCTGCACCTTTTCATGTCCGAGCCGCTCCGCGATCAGCAGCGGAGAGAAGCCCATCTCCACCAGCAGGCTGGCGTGGCTGTGGCGAATGTCATGCACCCGTATTCGCTTCACACCCGATGCCTTGCAGCCATACTCCATCTCGTGATACAGAAAGCTCTTGGTGTAGGGAAACAGCCGGTCATCCTTTTGCAGCCCATAGCAATGGGACATATACTCCTGCAAACAGGTGCAAAGACCGTCGGGAATGGGGATGGTGCGGTTGCTCTTGGGCGTTTTCGGCGTGGTGATGATGTCCTCTCTGCCGAGACGCTGATAGCTCTTGTTTACCGTTAGGGTTTTCTTTTCAAAGTCGATGTCCGACGGCGTGAGCGCCAAAAGCTCCCCCTCCCGAATCCCCGTGTAGTACATGGTCATAAATACCGTGTAGCTGGCAGGCCGGTCTTTCATGACCTCAATGAAGGTCTGAAACTCCTGCCTTGTCCAGAACAGCATCTCATCAGCGTGTTTCTTACCCATACTTCCTGCTTTGTGGCATGGATTCTCTTTCAGTCCATAGTACTTGACTGCGTAGTTGAAAATTGCCGTGAGCTGGTTGTTGATGCACTTGAGATAAGTTTGGGAGTAGGGCTTGCCGCTTTCATCGCGGTAGCTGGTCAGAGAGTTCTGCCACTGGCGCACATGGGTAGGCTTGATCTCGTTCAGCGGG
>UQZA01000007.1 GCA_900545515.1 uncultured Eubacteriales bacterium
GTAAAGGAAATGCGGAAGCCGTGAGCCGCAGTACTTTACAATTCACCTCCTCTTTATTTCTTCCTCTGCTTCCTTTTTCTCTCTCTGATTTCGTTTATGCACATGGAAAGCGCCCTGGTTCGTGCAGGGCGCTTTCCTCTTCCCCCAGGGAAAATCAAAAAATTTTAAAAATAATAGTTGACAACAGCCCCCCCATGTGGTATGATATGCAGGCACTTAAGGGTGCGCGTTCCTATCGCGGAGTGGAGCAGTCCGGTAGCTCGTTGGGCTCATAACCCAAAGGTCGTAGGTTCAAATCCTGCCTCCGCAACCAAATAAGAACCGTGATTGTGGTACGAGGAGTATGCAATTGCGGTTCTTTTATTATGTCCCGAGCATACCCAAGTATGTGAATTGATATTTTTATAGCAGCAAATAGACCGAACAAAGTATCCATTTCTTTTATATTCATACAAATCAAGATGCTATATGGGAAACACTGCAAATCTTATAGAAAGGCAGAGGATAGACGCCATGTATCAGAAGCTGCAAGGGATTATCATCCGCAGACGGCGGCAGGAGCTGAACTGGTCTCAGACCACCCTGTGCGCTGGAATCTGCGCCGTGTCCCATCTTTCCAAAATTGAGCAAGGGAAGGCCGAAGGCAGTCCCGAGGTGCTGCGCCTTCTGCTGCAACGCCTGGGAGTCGAATGGCGAGATGATCCTGACTTCTGCCTGGAGGCATCTGCTTGGTTCGAAGAATGGTATGACCGCCTGTTTTCCGGTGAGAATATCGAGAAGCTTGAGTCAGCCTTGGCCCAGCGTCAGGAGGAATTTCAGAACAGTCCCTTTTTCCTGGACTGGCTCATGCTCACCTGGCTAACCACCGGCAATCCTCCAGAAAACGTAAAAGACTATGTTTCCGTCATGGACGACCGGCAATACAATCTGTACCTTTGCATGACAGAGCAGTTTCAGGAGCTGCTCCACGTATCAAACCGGAGCTACTTCCTGTTGGCGGCAGGAACGCGTCCTTTGTGGCGGGGGGATTATGAAAAGGCAGCGATTTGCTTCCAAAGAGGGATGGATCAGGCCTATCGGGAGGGCAGTCTGCGAATTTTGATGAAGTGCTGCGGTAACCTGGGCACCTGTTACAGCTGCCTGAATCAGCTGGAGAAAACCCGGGAATGTTATGCCGCTGCCAGCCGGATGGCCCGAAGCCTGGGGCGTCTGAAGGACATGGCCATTATGGCCTATAACCTGGCTACCACAGAGCTGCAGTTAGGGCTGCCGGAGGATGCCCTGCGCCACCTGCTGGAGCAACCGTGGAATGAGGCAGTGTATTTTCAGAAGCTGGCTATTTGCTATGAGCAGTTGGGGCAAAAGGACAAGTCTCGCAGTGCACTGAATCAGGCTCTGACTGCACCTATGACCGTTCTTTTGGATGGAACACCTGGGGAAACCGAGGAGATTCGCGGCATTTTTAAGCAAATATGTGAGCTAATACGCATCCGCCTGGACGATGCCAACTATCTGAAGAATCCAGAGTATGGTAACATTCTGATCGCCTGCATCCGCAGCATGAAAAAACAACTCCCCATGGGTTTTGTCCAGTTCCACGCAGGCTGGTTGGAGGAATGGTATGTGGCCAATCGTCAGTACCATAAGGCTCACGAGGTTTTGCGGACTTTTTTCATAAATCGCACAAAATAGCGTCTCTTAGGCGGCAGGCTTTGGCTTTTTTTCCCAAACCTGCTGCCTTTCTTTTTGGTAAAAACTGTGCTATACTAAATCTGCACAGCAATAGCTGTAATAGTAAATCTACCATTTTATACGTAAAATACCCCGTCTCTTCATGGCGCAATCTTCTCACCGCGGTTCCATCTTCTCAAGCAACTGCCTACCCTCCCAAGAATCTTCAATTGGTACCGTCCATGCCAATTTTTAGAGGAGCTGCCGGCCACTTTCCGGCAAAGCTATTTGGAAAAGGAGAGAAACATGATGAAACACAGACACATCCCCATGCGCCTTGCCTCCATGCTGTTGGTCCTGGCTTTGTTTGCGGGCCTGATCGCCCCCGCCAATGCCACAGGCGCGAACAGCAGCGGCGCAGAGCTTCGCGTCACGCGGGTGGACAACCAAGAGGTTTCCGCCAATGTGTTACCAAAGCAGTTAGAGGAGGTCACGGAAATACAACCCGCAAGCACAGATAGGACCCGTGTCTCTATCGTCCTGGAGAAAGAGTCCACCTTGGACGCAGGTTTCTCCACAGAGAACATTGCCAACAACCATGCGGCCATGGCCTACCGCGCCGGCTTGGAGCAGAACCAGGCCAATATGCAGGCCAAAATCGAAAAAACCACTGGTGAAAAGCTGGATGTGGTTTGGAATTTGACCCTGGCTGCCAACGCGATTTCCGCCAATGTGGAGTACGGTCAAATCGCGGAAATTGAAAAGGTGCCAGGCGTCAAGCGTGTGTACGTGGAAGACCGGTATGACCCCGCTGTAGTAAATACCGAGCTGGAAGCGGATCCCAACATGTCCACTTCCTCCTCTATGATCGGTACCAGTGCGGCGTATGCCTCCGGCTACACCGGTGCAGGATCTCGGATTGCCGTCATTGACACCGGTATCGACACAGATCACCAGTCCTTCGACGCCGGCGCCTTTGACTACTCCCTGGAGGAGCAGGCATCCAATGCTGGTAAGACGGTAGCAGACTACCATCTGCTGAACCCGGCAGAAATCAACCGGGTAATGGACCAGCTTCACGTGACCGGCGTCACGTCTGACCAACTGTATGTCAACTCCAAAATTCCTTTTGGCTACAACTACGTGGACGATGATTTGGACATCACCCATGACAACGATACCCAAGGCGAGCACGGCTCCCATGTGGAAGGCATCGCGGCAGCTAACGCCTATATCCCCGACGGAAACGGCGGATACGACCATGCGATCCCCTCTGTATTCGTGCAAGGCGTTGCACCGGACGCCCAGATCATTGCCATGAAGGTGTTCGGCAAAAACGGCGGCGCATACGAATCCGACTACATGGTCGCCATGGAGGATGCCATTGTGCTGGGCTGCGACGCAGTGAACCTGTCCTTGGGCGCTCCCAACCCTGGCAATACCCGGCACGAAGAGAGCATCTATCAGGCCATTTTGGACAAGCTGGCCAGCTCTGACATTGTGGTTACCATTTCCGCAGGCAACTCCGGCGCCTGGCCCACCTACGCCCGCAACAGTGGCTATTTGTATGCCGACGATGTGAGCATGCAGACCGCCGGTACCCCCGGTACTTACACCAATCCTCTGACGATAGCCTCTGCAGACAACGCCGGCGCCACTGGTGCATATTTTACCGTAGGCGATACGAGCTCGGATTACGTATTTTATAGTGAAGGGCAAGGCACCACAAACCAGCCCCTCAACTCCATTCCTGGCAAACATGAATACATCCTGATCGATGGCGTCGGCACAGAAGAGGAATTTTCCCAATTGGCCGATGTGCTGGAGGGTAGAATCGCCGTGTGCTCTCGCGGCACCACCTCTTTCTTCCAGAAGGCTGAGGCGGCCGTCAAATACGGCGCCACTGCCACCATAATTTATAACAATACCGAAGGCTCCATTGGCATAGACCTGACTGGTTATACCCAAACCGCCCCAGTGGTTTCCATCACCCAGGACCAGGGCAAAATGATGAGAGACCGGGCTACAGCCATCACAGACGATACCGGCAAAGACCGGTGTTACCTGGGTAGCCTGACTGTGGCCGAGGGCATCGGCGCCGCAATCTTCGACGGTCCCTACACCATGAGCACCTTCTCCAGCTGGGGCATTCCGGGCTCCCTGGAGATGAAGCCGGAGATTACCGCCCCTGGCGGCAAAATCTACTCTGTCAACGGCGCCGTGCCCGGCGGCAAGGCATACGAGACCATGTCCGGTACCTCCATGGCCTCTCCTCAGGTGGCAGGTATGGCCGCCCTGGTGGCCCAGTACATCCGGGAAACGGGCTTGGCGGAAAAGACCGGTCTCACCCCCCGGGTTTTGGCCCAGAGCCTGCTGATGTCCACGGCCGTTCCCATGGCCCGGAATGATTGCGTTGGAAAATACTGGTCCATTCTACAGCAGGGCGCCGGCCTTGCCAATATTGGGAAAGCAGTTTCTGCCGATTCCTACATCCTCATGGATGAAAATGCCACCAGCTCCTACGCCGATGGTAAGGTAAAGGTAGAGTTGGGCGACGATCCCCAGCAAGCGGGGTCCTGGAGCTTTTCTTTCACCATTCATAACCTGACGGACGCAGAAAAGACCTATGACCTGTCCGCAGATCTCTTCACACAGGCCTTGCGGCAGGAAGAAGTCAACCTGCAGGGAGATAAAAAGTGGCATATGTCTGATAGTACGGACGTATTCCCTGCTACTGTGAGCTTCAGCACCGACGGCGCCACGGGCAACTCCGTAACCGTTCCCGCCAATGGGTCTGCCAGCGTAACAGTCCATATCACCATGACCGCCATGAACAAGTGGATCATGCGGAATAACTACCCCACCGGAGCTTATCTGGAAGGATTCGTCTATGCAAAAAGTGGGGAAACCTCCGAAGGCGCGCAAGGCACCCAGCATTCCATCCCCCTCTTGGGCTACTATGGCAACTGGACCACCCCCTCCATGTTCGATGTGGGCAGCTATGCAGAATATCAAGCGGACGATGAGATCCGCACCCCCTATCTGGGCAGCGCCTATACCAACTGCTTCGGCGTGACCTACAGCGGGCAGACCGGTGTCTATGCATTCGGCGGCAACCCCATCGTCCCCGATGATCACTACATACCGGAACGTAACGCCTTCAACAACCAGCGGGGCGATACCCTCACCTCGATCTACTTCTCCAGCATCCGCAATGCAGTCGCCGCACGCTTCCAGCTCCAGAACAACACCGAGAATTCGGTGCTGATAAACAATGAATTCCAGCAGCGCATCGATTGCGCATTCTACTACGAGCTCGCCGGCGCATGGTATAATACGGCTTACAATATCGCCCTCGGCAATCTAACGCCCACGGCTGACGAGGGAGACAATCTCACCGCGATCTGGACGCTGGCCCCCGAATACTACCAGGACAGCGAAGGCTTCGTCAATTGGGATGCATTGGGTGAGGGTGCTTCTCTGTCTGTCCCCATGGTCATCGACAACACTGCCCCGGAATTGGTTGGCAGCAACCCTGTGATCATCGACCATGCCAGCAAGACCTTGACCGTAACCGCCAAGGACAACCAATATGTGGCCGGCGTGGTTCTGTTTAACAGCAGCGGCACCAATGACCTGGTGCGGGTTGGCGCAGTTCAGAACATTGCGCCGAACACCGAAGCGGAATACACCCTGGATCTCAAGAACGTCAACGGCACCCGCTTCCTGCTGCAGGTCTATGACTATGCCATGAACAAGACCACCTATGTCATCGACCAGACCATCGGCGACCCCACTGCCCTGCCCGATATGATTGCTTATAACCTGCACCAGCGCTTCTGGGTCGCTTTGAACACCACGTCCACGCGGGAAGACTTGGGGACAGCCTACGCAGAAACTCCGCATCTCATCACCGCTGCCACCATGGTGGATCACTTTGTGTTTGCCTCTACCGCTGCCAACGAGCTGTACGTCATGCCGGACAGCAATCTCACCGACGCCACGCTGATCGCCTGGCTAAGCGAGCCCCTGAATGACATGACCTACAACGAAGCCGATGGCAATATTTACGGCGTCATCAGCGAAAGCGTGCTGGTGACGGTGGATAAGCTCACCGGTAAGGTTACCACAGTCGGCAAGATCGGCAATGAGGATTTCACAACCCTCACCTTAGCCTGCGACGGCAACGGCACCTTCTACTGCAACGAATACGATACGCCAAATGTCTACAAGTTCACCTTGGATACCATGGACGCTCCCGAAAAGGTAGCAACCGTGTGGGATGACACATTTACCAGCTTTAATGCCTCGTCCATGGAAGTAGACCCCAACACCGGGCATCTGATCTGGGCCAGCTATGAATACATTTGGACCTATGGTGGCGCCTACCGGCTCCTCTTCGCTTATATCTTCGAAATTTACCCTGAGAATGATTACTACGTGGAAAAGCACAACGACGTCAACTATGAGCTGACCGGCCTGCTGATCCCGGACAAGAATCAAGGTCCCAACGGTGCATGGGCAGATCCTGCGGAGAAGGCAGACAGCATCATGCTCTCCAAAACTTCCATCGACATGTGGAAGGGCAGCAGTACCAGTCTGGCTGCCGTGGTGCAGCCCTGGACGGCCCTGAACCAGGGTGTCACCTGGACCTCCAGCGACGAAAGCATCGCGACCGTGGACGCGGCCGGTAACGTTACGGCAGTCAGCGCCGGTACCTGCCTGATTACGGCCACCTCCAACAAGAACCCGGATGTCAGCGCCAGCTGCACCGTCACAGTCAACCATGTGCCGGTCACCCTCATGGGTGTGATGCAGGATGCTGCGGGCAATCCCATGCTCTTCTCCTGGGATTTGGAGCATGCCGAAACCTGGACGCCGGGCCTTCCCCTGGACACTAACGTGGTGGCCGCTTCCTATGACCCCGCCAACGAAAAGCTGTATGTGCACGATAGCAATCAGATCATACACCAGATTGATCCAGCCACCGGTAAGACGGAGCAAACAGGCAGTGCCCCCGCCCTGTGGGATATGGCATACAGCTCCACGCACTCCACGGAAGAGCGTCCCCTCTTCTCCTGCATCTATGACGGCTACTTCTACCCCTGCAAAGATCCCATGGCCATCGGCGGCCCAAAGATCAATGCAAAGACGAACCTGAACGCTTGGAATGCAGAGTCTTTTGTTGCGGTTGCCTGCCTGGGAACGGCGAACTATCTTGGCTATGAATGCGACCGTTACCTCTGCATGGACGACAAGGACGGCCTTTGGAACATTTTCATTTACTATGGCAAGGATGAGTCCGGCACGGTGGGCTATTACTCCGCCGGCGCCCGGCGCTGCAACGGAAACCTGAAGGAAACCTTCCCCGGCTACGGCGGAAACAAGTTCAGCTCCATGGTTGCCGCAGAGGACGGCGCTGTGTATCTGTCCGCATTTGACGGCACCACCAGCAAGCTGTACCGTCTGGAGCTCCATGACGTCTACGATGCCAACGGCGATCTGTCCCTGCCGAACTGCACTTACGAAGCGTTCTACCTGGGTGACTTTGGCCGGAATGTCTGGCCCGTTTCCCTGTGTGAAGTGTCCCTGAATGACGGAAGATGCACCCACTATAACACAGAGATTCGGGATGCCGTGCCGGCTACCTGCACACAGGAAGGCTACAGCGGCGACACCTACTGCCGTGACTGCGGCAAGCTCATTGTCCGCGGCACAGCGATCCCTGTACTGGGCCATGACCTGGGCGAGTGGTCCGTAACAAAGGAACCCACCTGCCTGGAGGCCGGCATCGAAACCCGCACATGCTCCCGCTGCGACTATGGGGAGACCCGCGAAATTTCTGCATTGGCACACGACTACACCCATGTGGTCGTAGATGCCACCTGCACCTCCGACGGCTATACGGAGCACATCTGTGAACATTGCGGTCACAACCATCGGGACGATTTCACCCCAGCTCTGGGCCATAATTATGAGGATCGAGTCGTAGCCGCCACCTGCGAAACTGCCGGCTACACGGAGCACACCTGCAAACGCTGCGACCACAGCTACATGGACAGCCTGGTGCAGCCCCTGGGCCACGATTATCAGGCAGTCGTAACCGCTCCCACCCATGACAAAATGGGCTACACCACCTATACCTGCGCCCGAGAGGGTTGCGGCCACAGCTATGTAAGCGACTACACCGACGCCCTGGGCCACACCTACACCCAGACCGTCACCAAGGAAGCAACCTGCACAGAAGAAGGGGTCATGACCTTCACCTGTGACTGTGGCAAGCGCTACACCCAGCCCATCCCCAAGACGGAGCATCCGTATGATTCCGTCGTCAAGGAGCCTGACTGCACCCACATGGGCTATACCACCCACACCTGCACCGTCTGCGGTAGCAGCTATCAGGACGCCTTTGTAGACGCCACCGGCCATGACTGCGAAGCCACTGTGGTGGAACCCACCTGCACCGGCTACGGCTACACCGAGCACGCCTGCAAGCATTGTGATTACCACTACACCAGCGACATCCGCCAGCCTCTGGGCCACAAGGGCGAACTTCAGTTGGTCAAGGAAGCAAGTTGCACAGAGGACGGCTACACCGGCGACACCGTCTGCAACGTCTGCAACGAAGTCATCCAGACAGGTAAGCTCATTCCAGCCACCGGCCACAGCTTCGGCGAATGGGCCGTCACCCAGGAGGCAGACTGCTTCCATGACGGCCTCCAGGTCCGCGCCTGCACCGTCTGTGGTCAAGAGGAGACAGAGCCTGTGGAGAAGAATTCCGAACGCTGTCCCTCCAAAGCCTTCTCCGATCTGGACTGCAGCAGATGGTACCACGAGGGCGTTGACTTTGCCTTGGCAAAGGGCTTCATGAATGGCATGGACACTGGAATCTTCTCCCCCGACACCAACATCACACGGGGGCAGCTGGTGACGGTGCTGTACCGCCTGGCTGATGAACCCCAGGTTCAGACGAATGCGCCCTTCACCGATGTAAGCGAAGGCTCCTACTACGCCAAGGCGGTTGCCTGGGCCTATGGCAGCGGCATTGCCGAGGGCGTAACCAAGGAGCGGTTTGCTCCCAATGCGTCTGCAACCAGAGAGCAGATGGTGGTCTTCTTCGCTCGCTTTGCCCGCCTGAGCGGCAAGACCGTAGAGGCAACCGGAGATCTGCGTAATTACACAGACGCCGGCTCGGTCAGTCCTTATGCCACCGAAGCTATGGCCTGGGCCGTGGAGACGGGCCTGATTGAGGGCATGACCGAGCATACCCTGAATCCCCAAGGTACCTCCACCCGGGCGCAGGCCGCTACCATCTTGATGCGCTACTGCACCATGCTTGGTTAAGTTCTACAACAAGTTTTCCCACCTCTTATCAAGAAATTAGGAGGGGCCTGCTGGCCCCTCCCATTTCTTGCCGTCTATTCTTCATCAATTTGCCGGATCACGTCCAAAATGGTGTTGTCCCGGTACATCACAACTCCTACAATTTTGTCCTTGTATCGCAGCGGTTCCGGAATTCCCACCAGACGCTGGGCCTTTTGCTGCAGCGCCTCTATGCTAAACACATGCAAACCGGCAGCCTGCAGTTTCTCTCTCACATCCGGGCGGCGCGGGTTCACCGCAACGCCCTGGTCTGTCACCAGTACATCCACCGTATCGCCCGGGGTCACCACAGTCCCCACATGGTTGACTACGGTGGGAATCCGCCCCCGCGTTAAGGGCGCCACAATCACCGACAGGCTGGCCCCCTGGGCAGTATCCGGATGGCCTCCAATGGCCCCCCGGATCACGCCGTCAGAGCCGGTGAGGACGTTGACATTGAAATCCGTGTCGATTTCCAAGGCGGAAAGAATCACAAAATCCAGCTGATCCACCGCCGCTGCAGCCAGGTGGCTGGCATAGTAGGTGGCGCTGATCTGATGATGGAAGTGGTTCTCCTTCAGAGATTTGGCTGCATCCAGGTCAAAGCTCTGCACATCCAAAATCCGGTCAATGAGTCCCTCCTCATACATGGCTGCAATCTGCCCTGTAATGCCACCCAGGGCGAAGCGGCAGCGCATATGCCGGTCCAGCATCTTCTGCCGCAGGAACCGGGCTGTGGCCAAAGATGCGCCGCCGGAGCCCATCTGCATGGAGAAGCCGTCATAGAGATACCCCGCAGCTTCAATCACATTTGCCGCCGTCTTGGCAATCAGCAATTCCTTGGGGTCTTTGGTATAGCGGGTAGCGCCGCTCATGATGCCCTTGGGATCGCCAATGTCATCTGTCACCACCACATAGTCCACATCATGCTCCGGAATGGCCCAAGGGGCATTGGGGTACGGCACCAGGTGGTTGGTAATCACCACCACTTGATCTGCATATTCGGCATCTGTGCGGGCATACCCCAGAGAGCCACAGGCAATGCCGTCCTCCCCATCCCGGCTGTATCCGTTGGCGTTGCCATAGGGGTCACAGGAGGGCGCACCCAGGAAGGCCACATCGATGTGCAGGTCGCCAGAGGAGACGGCAGCGGCCCGCCCACCATGGGAACGAAATACCACAGGGAAATCCATCAGGCCCCTGGAAATCTCCTCTGCCAAGGCGCCACGCAGGCCAGAGGTCTCAATGTGTGTGATCAATCCGGAGCGGATGTGCCCAATCAGGGGGCTGTGGACGGCAGCCAGCGAGGAAGCCGCCAAGGTCAGATTCCGGAATCCCATGGCCGCCAGCTGATCCAGCACCATATTCAGGATGTGGTCGCCGTTGCGGAAGTGATGGTGGAAGCTGATGGTCATGCCGTCCTGCAATCCGGTTTTCCGAATGGCTTCTTCCAGAGACGGCATCACTTTATTCCGATTTCGACAGCGCTCCTGGAAGGTTGCGGTCTTCTTGGGGTGGGTGCCGGAGAATACCCCGTGGTGGGAGATTTCGTCAATATGGGGAATCTTTTCCAAATCAATCATGTCAGATTTCCTCCACTTCATCCACTTTGCTGCCGGCCTCATAGAGGTCCAGCAGCCGTTGAGCGCGGACCACCACAGGCTTGTCAATCATCTTACCCTTCAAACTGGCAACTCCGCTGCCTCGGGCATTGGCCTCAGCAATGGCGTCCATAATGGCGCGTGCTTTGTTTAAGTCCTTTTCGCTGGGCATAAAGACCTGGTGCAGCGGCTCAATCTGCCTGGGATTGATGACAGATTTGCCGTCAAAACCCAGCTTTTTAATGAGGGTGGCTTCCGCCAGGAAGCCCTCCTCGTTGTTGACGTCTGAATACACCGTGTCCAATGCCGCAATCCCAGCCGCCCGTGCTGCGTTCAGAATCATACACCGGGCAAAGAGCAGCTCAATTCCATCCGAGCGGGTGGTCTTCAGATCCGTCACGTAATCCTCCGCCCCCAGCGCGATGCCAATCAGCCGGTTGCTGGCCTTGGCAATGGACGCCGCATGCAGGACGCCGTTGGCAGATTCCACCGCCGCCATCATGCCCGTCGTGCCCACAGGAATCCCTGCCTGCTCCTCAATCCGGGCAATTTCCCGCTCGCAGTCGATCACATCTTGGGCACTGTCCGTCTTGGGCAGGCGAACCACCTGGACGCCGGCACGAACCACTGCCTCCAGATCCTGGACGCCCAGGCCGCTGGACAGGTCGTTGATCCGGACAACCGTCTCCTTTGAGCCAAAGTGCAGGGTGTGAAGCGCGTTATAAACCAGGAAGCGCGCCGCGTCCTTCTCTGTGTAGGCCACGGAATCCTCCAAGTCGAACATAATGCTGTCCGCCCCGTAAATCCGGGCGTCCCGGATCATACCCGGGTTATTGCCGGGAACAAACATCATGCTTCTTCTCAGCCGGTCCTTCTTATACATCCTGTGGCACCTCCCATATGTACTCCTGAGATTGGGCAGACCGGAAAATGGCAGTGGCGGTACGGGCCCGAATGGTGCAATTCAAAGCGCCCTTATCCACCGCAATCACATAGGCATGCTGTACGCCGTACTGTTCCAGAGTTTCCAAGATGACCGCACGAATTTCCTTTCCAAACTGTTGCAGCACGTTGCTGGAAAGCTCCAGGGAAATGCCGCCCTCTGTCCGGGGCTCCAGCATAATCAGAATATCGCTGGACTCTGTGGTCCCAGCTGTGCTCTTGACCTTCAGCTCCATCTCCAGGCCCCCTTACCGTGTCTGTTCCAGGCGGCGGCGGACGGCGGCGATGAACTCCCCACTGGTGACCGCCTGAGTAGCGGCGGGATCATCCACCAAATTCACCAGATCCTTGGTCATCACACCGGCGTTTAAGGTGTCCAAACAGGCCTGCTCCAGCTTACCGGCAAAGGCCTGCAGCTCCGGCAGCTGGTCCAGCTGTCCCCGCTTGCGAAGCGCTCCAGTCCATGCAAAAATGGTGGCCATGGGATTGGTGGAGGTGGCCTCCCCCTTCAGATGGCGGTAGTAATGCTTGGTGACGGTGCCATGGGCGGCCTCGTACTCTGTGGTTCCATCTGGCGAAACCAAGACAGACGTCATCATAGCCAGGCTGCCGAAAGCAGTGGAGACCATGTCGCTCATCACGTCTCCGTCATAGTTCTTACAGGCCCAGATGAAGCCGCCCTCACTCCGAATGACCCGGGCTACGGCGTCGTCAATGAGGGTGTAGAAATAGGTGAGACCCAGCTCCCGGAACCGCTCCTGGTAATTTGCCTCAAACTCCTCCTGGAACACCCGCTTGAACACCCCATCGTAGATTTTGGCGATGGTATCCTTGGTGGAAAACCACAGATCCTGCTTTGTATCAATGGCGTACTGGAAGCAGGCCTTGGCAAAGGAGCGGATGCTCTTCTCCTTATTGTGAGCCCCCTGCCAAACCGCAGGTCCGTCCACCTTCTGCACCGTGAGGGTCTTCTCCTGGCCGCTCTCTCCGCGGAACGTCATGGTGCAGGTACCAGGCTCTGTGGTATACAGATCCACACTCTTATACACGTCGCCATAGGCATGACGGGCAATGGTGATGGGCTTCTTCCAATTTTTGACCACCGGGTGAATGGAGTCCAGCAGAATGGGGGCACGGAAGACGGTGCCGTCCAAAATGGAGCGGATGGTGCCGTTGGGGCTTTTCCACATCTCGGTCAGCTGGGGGTACTCCTCCATCCGCTGCGCGTTGGGCGTAATGGTGGCGCACTTGACGGCTACGCCCAGCCGCTGGGTGGCACAGGCGGCGTCCACCGTCACCTGGTCCCGGGTTTCATTCCGATGCAGCAATCCCAGGTCATAGTACTCCGTCTTCAGGTCCACAAAGGGCAACAGCAGCTCCTCTTTGATCATCCCCCAGAGCACCCGGGTCATTTCGTCTCCGTCCATCTCCACCAGGGGCGTTACCATTCGAATCTTTTCCATTGCGATGCTCTCCTTTATTCTTCTGTTCTGGCTGCGTAATAGTTCATGAGGCAGCCGTCCAGGATGATTTCCTTTTCATTTTGAGTCAAACCCTTTAGATGGAGCAAAAGCTCCCTCACGGTGCCGTCCTGACGGATCACCTTGGCGGGAATCTCTTCCTTTCCCTGGACGACTGCCTGACGCACCTCCGGGACGAAGATGCAGTCCCCAGGCTCATAATCAAAAGCCGTATCCGGTCCCAAGGTAAAGGGCAGAATACCCCAGTTGATGCAGTTGCTGCGGTACCGTTTGGTGGCATACTCGTAGCAGATGTTGGCAAACCCACCCAGCACCTTCTGGCAGGAGGCGGCCTGCTCCCGAGCTGATCCGTCTCCTGGTTTGTTGGCAAAAATGCAGGAGCCGAACTGAGTGTGTGTTGCCAGGGCTTCCCCATCTCCAACCCGGTTCAGGACAGTCCGAAGCTCCGCCGGCAGATGGCCGGCGCGGCGCTCGGCCTCCAGCCGGGCGATTTCTTTGGCCCGGCCCACATAGGCCGGCTCCCTGCGGGACAGGGTGAACTCCGCCAAACGCAGAGGATTGCTGCGGTAGGAGGAAGTCTCGCCAGAGGGGATCAGCTCGTCTGTGGTCGTAACAGGATCGTGAATCACCGCCGCCAGCTGCACCAGCAGATTCTCTGCCAGCGGGTACATCTTAGGCCAATCTGTAATGTTGGGGCCCATCACCAGCTCCTGCTCCGGGTTGGGCTTGCCATAGCCGTTGTAAATCCGTTTGTCATAAGCAGAGGCGTCAAAATGATAAGCCGGGTGGGTCACCTGGTAGGGCACATCCGTGGCGGCGGTAATTTTACCCCCGTTCAGCGCCGTGGCGGCAATGGAGCGAGCGTCCATGAGGCACACCCCGGCAAACTGCCCTTCCCCAGGCTTAGAGCCCTCCCGATTGGGGAAATTCCGGGTGGTGTGACGCAGAGAAAGGCCGTTGTTGGCCGGCACATCCCCCGCGCCAAAGCAGGGGCCGCAGAAGCTGGGTTTGATAATGGCGCCAGCTGCCAGCAGATCGGAGGTTGCTCCAAGGCGGGTCAGCTCCATGGAAACCGGCACCGAGGTGGGGTACACATCCAGGGTGAACGCGCCGTTGCCGGTGCTGCCACCCCGGAGAATGTCCGCCGCCTCTGTGATGTTGTCAAAGAGGCCGCCGGAGCACCCGGCAATCACGCCTTGATCCGCCCACACGCCCCCATCCCGGAGCTTGTCTGTGAGCTTCACCCGGGCTTTTGGGAACCGGCGGGCTGCGTCAGCCTCCACCTGCGTCAGAAGCTCCGCTGCCCGCTCCTGGAACTCATGGATGGTGTAGGCATTGGAGGGATGGAAGGGCAGCGCAATCATAGCTTCCTGCTTGCTCAAATCTATGGTGATCATCCGGTCGTAATAGGCTACGGCGCCGGGATGCATGGGCCTATAAGCATCCTCCCGGTTGTGGGCGGCATAAAACTCCCTGGTTTTCTCATCGGTTTCCCAGATGGAGGACAGGCAGGTGGTTTCCGTGGTCATGACGTCAATGCCATTGCGGAAATCCATCGGCAGCCTGGCAACACCAGGCCCCACAAATTCCAGCACCCGGTTGTTGACAAAGCCGCTGTCAAACGTAGCCTTGACCAGAGACAACGCCACATCGTGAGGACCAATGCCATGGCGGGGCGCACCGGTCAAATAGACCAGGACCACCTCTGGCATGGGAGCGTCCCAGGTATTCTTCAGCAGCTGCTTTGCCAGCTCCGGACCGCCCTCGCCCACAGCCATGGTGCCCAAAGCGCCATAGCGGGTGTGGGAATCCGATCCCAGAATCATGCCGCCGCAGGTGGCCATTTGCTCCCGTGCGTAGGAATGGATCACCGACTGATTGGCCGGGACGTAAATGCCGCCGTACTTTTTGGCAGCAGAAAGGCCAAAGACATGATCGTCCTCATTGATGGTCCCGCCTACGGCGCAGAGGCTGTTGTGGCAATTGGTCAGGGCATAGGGCATGGGGAAAGCCTTCATCCCAGAGGCCCGGGCCTGCTGGATGATCCCGACATAGGTGATATCGTGAGAAACCAGGGCATCAAAACGAATTTTCAGTCGGTTGGGATCGCCGGAGGTGTTATGGGCCTGCAGAATTTTGTAGGCCATGGTCTGCCGCTTGGCCTCCTCCGGCGGAATTGGAACCCCCTCGCAGGGAACTCCGTTTACCAAATATGTGCCATGCTGGGTCAGTTCGATCATAAAAGCTGCCTCCTGATCATGTTTGGGCATTTGCCCACATTTGTCAGCGCAATACCGTGGGAATACAACCGGCTTCATGTTCCCAGGAACAAAAAATACCCATTACGAAACCGTAATGGGTACAAACTGTTTGCATGGCATACAGGGATCTCAGTTTCCGGTTCCGGCAGAAACTTAGGTTCTTCAAGGTATCCTGACTTATTCCCCATTGGGACTTCACAGTGACCGACTCGCTGGGCTTTGCACCCAATTCCCCTTTGCTGCAAGCAGATGCAGCACGAAGAAGCCTATGGACTGATTCAATTGTATTCCTGGCGGCATGCTATACTGCAGGGCGCAGATTGCCACCCCGCTGTTCATTATAGAGTCCCCATAGGAGAATGTCAAGGAAATTTTTGGGCAAGGTGCCACTGGATAGAATATCAAGCCTTCGCGCCTTTGTGTATGATTACATGCTTCTGCAGCCTGAAAGCCATGTAAAGGGCGAGACTTGGGGCCGTATGGATTTTCCACGCTGGCGAATCTGAAAAAAAGGTACAAATCCCATTTGATATCCAAACGTCACCTGATAGGCGGAAGAAGCCGTTTTTTTGCACAGCTTGCCCGCTGTCCCTACATTTTAATCGTATCCATAAAGTAAGCGGAGAAAACTTCCGGGGCAGGCCGCATGGCATTTTTCAGCCACCAGCGGACGGCCTCGGCAAAGCTTCCTGCCAGGTGGTTCAGGACAAAGTCCTCCGGCGCGTGAATTTGAATCTCCTCCAGGTACTGGGCAAACATTTCCTCCAGATATTCTTTGAAATAGCGCATAAACAGCTCTCCGCTTTCGCAGGACAAAATCCCCACGATGTCACCCCGGTTATCCCGCAGATGGTATAGGAGATGGGTGAGTTTGTCCTGCAATTCGCCGCTGCCTGCTGAAAAGTCATGGGTCTGCTCCCGCATCAGCTCTTCGGAAAACACATGGCTGAATAGATCGGTACACATTGCCTTCAGCAGCTCATCCTTTGTGGGGAAGTGGGCATAAAAGGTGCTGCGGCCCACATTGGCCTCCTCAATGATCTCCTGCACCGTAATATGATCAAACCGCTTTATTTCCAGGAGTTTGCGAAAGGCCTGAAAAATGGCAGTTCTTGTTTTTTGTTGCCGTCTGTCCATCGTCGTTCTCCCATACATTTTTTCCTCAATGTCCGGTATCTTACAAAGCGGCTGTTTTGCGTGTTGTCCCCTGCTTGCAGCGCTCTTATAATAGAACCAAACAAACCGTTCTGTACCATACATAGTGTACAGGATATGCTTTGAATCGTCAAGCGTTTAGGAGGAAACAGCATGAAAAAACAAGTGGACTTTTTATCCGGGCTTCCTATGACCATGCTGGGGGGTGTATTCCTGCTCCTCAGCTTTGTGCTACCGCGCGTGGGCATTGCGCTTCCCATAGACCCAGCGTGGATCACGGTAATCGTCAGCGGCATTCCCCTGTTGTACCTTGCGGTCTGGCGAATCCTTCACAATCCCGGAATCAGCAAGATCTCCTCTGCCCTGCTCATCACCATTGCCATGTTTGCAGCAATCGCCATCGGAGATTTATTTGCAGCCGGAGAGGTGGCGTGGATTATGGCCATCGGCGCCATTTTGGAAGATATGACCACAAACCGCGCCAGAAAAGGCCTCAAAAAGTGGATCCATCTGACCCCCACCCAAGGCCGGAGAATCCGGGGCGGAGAGGAAGAGCTGGTCTCGCCGGAGCAAATCCAAACCGGTGATATTCTGCGCATCCTGCCTGGCGAAACCGTCCCTGTAGACGGCGTCATCATCCGGGGAGAGACCTCCGTGGATCAGTCCATCCTCACTGGCGAGTCCCTTCCCCTGGACAAGGGACCTGGCGAGGAGGTGTTCTGCGGCACCATCAACCGCTTTGGGTCCATTGACATCCGGGCAACCAAGGTAGGCGAGGACAGCTCCCTGCAAAAGCTGATTCGCATGGTGCAGGAGGCCGAAAAGAAGCAGGCCCCCATGCAGCGCATTGCAGACCGGTGTGCAAGCTGGCTGGTACCGGCCGCCCTGTTGATTGCAATCGCCACGGGACTCATCAAGCAGGATCTGATTCCGGCGGTGACCGTTCTGGTGGTGTTCTGTCCCTGCGCCCTGGTATTGGCGACCCCCACCGCCATTATGGCAGCCATTGGACAGGCCACCAAGTACGGCGTAATCATCAAATCCGGTGAAGCGCTGGAAAACATGGGCAAAACAGATACCATTGCCTTTGACAAAACCGGAACTCTGACCTATGGCCGCCTGGAGGTCAGCGACATTATACCCCTCCAGGAGGGGTTGGACGAAAGGACCCTCCTGTCCCTTGCAGCCTCTGCTGAAGCCAAAAGCGAGCACCCCCTGGGAAAATCCATTGTGGCCTGTGCAAAAGAGCAAGCCCTTCCCATTGCAGAATCCACAGACTTTCAAATGGTGGCCGGGAAAGGAATCCGGGCCCAGGTTGCCGGGCGAAACCTGCTCTGCGGCCATGAGAAATACCTGACGGAAAACGGCGTCGTGATCGGATCCGCCATTCTAGCTAAATTGGAGCACCTGCGCACCCAAGGCAAAGCATCCGTCCTGTTGGCTGAGGGAGCACGCTGCCTCGGCATTCTGGCCATGTCCGACGTCCTGCGTCCGGAAGCCAAGGCCATGGTAGAGCAGCTCGCCGCCATGCATGTCAGCACCGTATTGCTAACCGGAGACAGTCAAGCCGCTGCCCATTACTTTGCCAGCCGTACCGGTATTTCGACGGTCCGGGCTCAACTCCTGCCAGGGGAAAAGGTATCGTGCATCACACAGCTACAAGAAGCGGGGCAGAGCGTATGCATGATTGGCGACGGCGTCAATGACGCGCCGGCTCTGAAAACCGCCAGCGTCGGCGTGGCCATGGGCAGTATGGGTAGTGATATTGCCGTGGAAGCGGCAGACATTGCCCTGATGAATGATGATATTTCCAAAATTCCCTACCTGAAGCGTCTTTCCAACGCCACGGTGAAGACCATCCGGCTCAGCATCTCCATGTCCATGCTCATCAACCTGATCGCTGTCACCCTCTCTGTACTGGGCCTCCTGAATCCCACCACCGGCGCATTGGTCCATAACGCCGGGTCCTGTTTTGTGGTGCTCATTGCGGCGCTCCTGTATGACCGAAAATTCCAGTGATGAAAACACATGATCTGTAAGACCCCGCTCCCATTTGCGCTTCGGGCATCCTCAGACAAGTGAGAGGTCTATACTCTGTATCATCCCAACGCTTTGCCCGCAGTCGCAAAAATGGCGGGTGGCCCAAGCCTCACTCGGGCCACCCGCTTTTTTTAAATTGATCATAGGTGGTAACTTCAGAATTTCTCCCAGTAGCGCATGATGATGGCGGCAATCTGCACCCGAGTGGCAGTCCCCTTCGGATTCAACCGGCTCCTGCTGTTGAAATAGTAATCCTTCAAATTCTTACAGTTATAGAAGGCATGTGCACCAATGCAGCAAACACATTGCCGTCAATTTGGGGGTTGATTCCCCACCAGGCCGGCAGTACAATAAGAGGGAATCTGAACCGCCCAGGAGATATCCCATAGGCTGACATGCTAGTCGTTTGGATACCTGCCGTGAAAGGAGGAATTTTCATGCCCCAGTCTGATTCCGCCACTCTGGACCTGTTTGAGAACTACCAGGACTACCTGGCTCTGCAGCACCTGTACCAGGCCGCTCTGAAGCAGCTGCAAATGAAATTTGAGGTTCTGAACGATGAATTTCAGATTCGCACCGGACGGAGCCCCATCCATCACATCGAGACCCGGCTGAAGTCCACAGCCAGCATCCTGGCCAAGCTGCAAAAGAGGGGCTGTGAGGTCACTCTGGATTCCGCCAAACAGAACATCAACGATCTGGCCGGTGTGCGGGTGGTGTGCGGCTACATTGACGATGTGTATGCCGTGGCAGAGATGCTGCTGCGCCAGTCGGATGTCCGCCTGGTAAAGCGGCAGGACTACATTCAGGCCCCCAATTTCAACGGCTACCGCAGTCTGCACCTGGATATTCAGATCCCCATCTATCTCTCGGATCACACGGAGCACGTCAATGTGGAGGTGCAATTGCGTACCGTAGCCATGGACTTCTGGGCCAGTTTAGAGCATGACCTGCGGTATAAGTCCCAGAAGGATATCCCCCCGCACATCTGCCAGGAGATGTGGGACGCCGCCCAGGCCATCTCCGCCATTGACCTGCAAATGCAAAGCATATACAAGGAGATCCAGAGTCTTCCCGACAAACAAGAAAAGGAGTAATGCTACCATGGATCAGCTGCAACTAACCGACTTCCTGCGCTACCGCTTCCTGGCTCAGCCCAAGTTTGCCCCGGATGGCCAGCGGGCCGCCTTCACTGTCACCAACTGCAACGAGGAGGAGAACTGCTACGAAACCCGTCTCTGGCTCTGGGAAGCAGGCCGCCTGCGCCAGCTCACAGATCTGGGCAAGGAATCCCGGTTCTTCTGGGAGGACAATACCCATCTGCTCTTCCCTGCCGTCCGGAGCAAGGCTGAGCAGAAGCGCCAGGAGGCCAAAGAGGAATTCACCAGCTTCTACCGCCTGGATGTCACTGGCGGCGAGGCAACCCACGCCTTTACCCTCCCCTTTGCCGCCGGGACCCTTTACCACGTCGCCGGCCCCCGGTATCTGGCGGAGGGCAGCATCGACGCCGCCTGGCCGGACTATTACCAGATGGACCAGGCCGGACGGGAAGCCGTGGCCAAGGCCTACCAGGAAAACCAGGACTATGAGGTGCTGGACGAAATTCCCTTCTGGTTCAATGGCCAGAATTTTGTGAACAAAAAGCGCAACGCCCTCTTTGCCTGCAACATCGAAACCGGCGAGGTCCATCGCCTGACGGAGCCCCTGTTCAGCCTGGATTCCCTGGCCATGGTGGGAGAAACCGCCTACTTCCTGGGGGAGGCTTACGAGGCAAAGCCCTCGGAGCACAGCAGTCTGTGGGTTCTGGAGGGGGATGCCCTTCGGTGCCTCAATCCCAAGCTTCCCACTTTGGGCGGCCAGCTGTTGGCAGTAGGCGGAAAGCTCCTGCTCTTAGGCTCTGAGGGCCTGCGTCACGGTCTGAATGAAAATGACTATGTTTATACCATTGACACCGAAACGGGCTGCCTGAGCCTGCTCCGGGCCGAAGAGGAAAATATGTACAGCAGCGTGGGCAGCGACTGCCGTTACGGCGGCGGAGAGCCCCGGCAGGCCCGGGGAGAGGAGCTCTTCCACCTGACCACCCGGTGGGGCAATTCCCATCTGTACCGCCTGTCCCCCGACGGAAGCAGCCACCCTGTAGTGACCAAAGACGGCAGCATCGACTCCTTCGCCGTCAGCCCTGCAACCAACACCATTTTGCTGGTGGCCATGTTTGACTGCAAGCTCCAGGAGCTCTATACATATGACCTGGCCTCCGGCAACCTCCAGCAGGTGAGCCACTTCAACGACGCCTGCCTGGCAGGGAAGTATGTGGCCCAGCCCCAGGCCCTGCGTCTGGAAAGCTGCGGCCTGGAGGTGGAAGGCTGGGTCCTGCTGCCCAAGGACTTTGACCCCAGCAAATCCTATCCCGCTGTTTTGGATATCCACGGCGGCCCCAAAACCGTCTACGGGCCGGTGTTTTACCACGAGATGCAGCTCTGGGCCAACCGGGGTTACTTTGTCTTCTTCTGCAACCCCATAGGCTCCGACGGCCGGGGCAACCGGTTTGCGGACATCCGTGGCCACTATGGAGAGACGGACTACCGCAACCTCATGGACTTCACTGACGCAGTCCTGGCCCGGTATCCTCAGATCGACCGGAAGCGGCTGGCTGTCACTGGCGGCTCCTATGGCGGATTTATGACCAACTGGATCATTGGACACACAGACCGGTTCGCCTGCGCCGCCTCCCAGCGCTCCATCTCCAACTGGCTCAGCTTCTACGGCGTGTCCGACATTGGCTACCGCTTCGCCACGGACCAGTGCGACGGCAACCCCTTCGACAGCCCGGAGCAGCTGTGGGCTCACTCTCCCCTGCGCTACGCCAAGTCCGCCGTGACCCCCACCCTCTTTATCCACTCTGACGAGGATCACCGGTGCCCCATGGCTGAGGGAATGCAGATGTACACCGCCCTGGTGGACCGGGGCGTTCCCGCCCGGCTGTGCTACTTCCGGGGAGAAAACCATGAGCTCTCCCGCTCCGGCAAGCCCAAGCACCGCGTCCGCCGTCTGACGGAAATCACCGACTGGATCGAGCGCTACACGAAGTAAAACCAATGGGCCGCCTGTTGTAAAATCACTTCTCTGCAAATTTTGTCTAGTATAAAAGGGGAAGAAACCACAGCTTTTTGTGATTTCTTCCCTTTTATCAGCTTTTGGCTCAGGCGTTTTCAAATTGTATTTTGCAGCAGACGCAAAATATGTACTCGCGCACCGCCTCTTAGAACTCTCCCGCGGCAAACATCACCGCAGCCAGAGCGCACAAAGGGGCGGTTTCGCATCGCAGGATCCGGCGGCCCAGACTGCAAATTTCCAAGCCGGCTTGCCTGGCCTGGGCCACCTCCTCCGGCTCCAGGCCTCCCTCCGGCCCTGTGACCAGGCTGACAGAGGCAAAACCCGGTTTCTGTCCCAGGGCCATAGAAAGGGTGTTCCCCGCTTCATTTTCATAAAACAGGATGGGCAGCTCCGCCTTGGCCGCCTCCGCCAGGGCGGCGGCGTAGCTGGGCAGCACCGTGACCCGGGGAATCCGTCCCCGGCCGGACTGCTCCGCCGCCGAAGCCGCAATTTTCCGCCACCTGTCCAGCTTTTTTTCCAAGGCTCGTTCCTCCGGTCTGGATACGCACCGGGCTGTGGGGAACGTGATGATTTCCGTAGCCCCCAGCTCCGTGGCCTTCTGAATCACATGCTCCAGCTTGTCCGCCTTGGGAAAGGCCATGAAAATCCGCACCGGAACCACCGCCTCTCCCTGGGAGTTCCCCCAATGGTGGGCTACCAGACTCACCTGGCCGGGGCTCACATCGCTGACCGTGCAATTGCACTCCCGCCCCTGCCCATCGCAAACCGTAACCATGTCCCCTGTTTTCAGCCGCAGTACCTTGGCGTGAGCTGCATTTTCCCCGGTGAGTACCAGGAAGCTCTCCCCCATCTCTTCCGGCGAAACAAAAAAACGCGTCATATTCCCTTCCTCCCATTCGTTTCCCCCATTGTAGCAAAACCTCCCCTGCCGCGCAAGTGTCCGGCAAAGATTCTGCATAGCAAACCCATGAACGGGTGCTTCCCAACAACCCTGAAAAATGCCCTACGCGGGCAAAAATGGGACCCGGATGCTTGGTCCGGGTCCCGGGGGAGATTTGGAAAATCAGAATGTCTTGGCGTAGCGCATAATCACAGTCGCTACCTGTGCACGGGTTGCCGTACCCTTGGGCTGCAGGGTCTTTGCTGTCACACCCACGATCAACTCGTTGGCCACGGCCCAAGCCATAGCGTCCTTGGCAAATGTGCTGACCTTGCCGGCATCTTCAAAGCCGGACAGGCCGGCCTCCTGGCTCATATCCACACCGTTCTTCTCAGCAAAGCGGTACAGGAAAGTCGCCATCTGCTCACGGGTGATGTCGCTGTCTGGCCCAAAGGCAGTGTCGGTCATGCCCTTGGCAATCCCATTCTGATAGGCCCACACCACAGCATCCGCAAAGTAGCGGCCTTCCGCCACATCGGTGAAGGGCGCAGTCCCTTCCACAGCGGGAGAGTTGGCCATCCGGTAGAGGATGGTAACCATCTGTCCGCGGGTTAGATTCATATTGGGGCTGAAGACGTTGGCGTCGGTGCCAATCATCAGGCACTTAGCAGTCACATAGTTCACTGCCTCGTAGTACCAAGCATCGGAGGATACATCCACATAACCAGCGGGCTTCACCAGAATCTGCATGGTCTGCAGGGTATTCTTCAGGCCCTTCTTAAAGGAGACTTCAAATGTGCCGCCTTTCGCCGTGTCAAAGGTGCCTTCATAGTCTCTCACAGCATTGCTGGCGGCATAAAGCTCCAGCTCCTGGAAGCGGATGGCGCCCCAGGGCGTGTCGCCGTAGCCCATGTTGACCTTCAGGCGGTAAACCTGAGCCTCGGGAGCAGCATTCTCCAGCTCCTGATCTACAATGGCATCCTGGTTATCGGTTACGTGAGCGATGGTGGTCCAGTTGGCGTCATTGCCCAGGATGGCAGCATCGGTTTTGCCCTCAGAGACCAGGAACTCTTCCTCTGTCATGCCCAGCGCCTCAGTGTTCAGAACCTGCAGCTCAAAGTCCAGGGTGTTGAACTCCTTGGGCTCGTTGTTGGCCTGGGCATGGACGGTCACCCAGCGGCCCACCTGCACAGGCTCTTTCGTGACAAAGGCAGTCCAGCCGCTGGCTGCGCCGGTGCACCACTTGGAGGAGTAGGAGCCGTCAAAGAGCATGCTACCGGTCTCGCCGGCGTTCTCGCCAGTGACACCCAGAACCTCCGCATCCTTAGCCCGGTTGGTTGCCACATCCACCAGTTCATCGGGCTGCTTGGGCTCATTGATAAACGTGCCCTTTTCGTCCCGAATCTCCACATACACCTTGCTGGGCACGGTGCACAGGCCGGCGGCATCGTAATCCTCGGCAATCCAGTCCGCCTCCACAATGGAGGAGTACAGGGTGCCGCGCACCGTAGTAGCGCTCTTATAGATGTCCTCAAAGTAGTCCATGGTGCGGATCTCGCCAGAGTTCTGCTGGAGCTCCAAAGTCTCGGGCAGGGCAGCATAGAAGATCTCAGGCCGCTGGCCATCGAACTTCAAGCTGGCAATGGCCTTGAGGCCGTCCACCAGCGCCCGCTCCGGGGTCTTCTCGGACAGGTCAAACTTGCTGCCGGAGATATCGAAGGTGTCCATTGCCGTGTAAGCGGCAGCCTCATCGGCGGCCAGCACGGCCAGGTTGCTGTTGTTGCCATAGAAATGGGTCAGCTTGTTCATACCTTCGATGGAGAATTTAGCCATCTGGGTGCCGGTCAGCACCAGGGTCTGGAGCTCGGTCAGGTTCTCTACCTTCACCGTCAAATCCTGGGTGTCATTGAGGTACAGGGTGGTAAGCCCAGCGCAGTCAGACAGGTCCAGGACCGCCAGCTTGGCAAGGCCGACAATGGCGTTCTCTTCCACCTGAGCCAGCTTGCTGTTTTCAGCCAGATTCAGCTCTTCCAGATTGCCGGGCAGCACACCGGCAGCCAGGCTGGTGAGCTGGATGTTCTTCGCGGTGAGCTTTTTCAGGTTGGTCAGGGAAACCAGAGGGGCAAGGTCAGAGACCTTCGTGCCGGAGATATCCAGCTCGGTCACACTGACCAGCAGGTACATACCAGTCAGATCCTGAATCTCCAGACCGGACAGATCCAGCGCGCCGGTCAGAGAAACCAGGTCGCCGTAGGTGTCGCCACCAGCCTTCTCGAAGAGAGCCTTGCGGAGAACCTCATCGGGGATGAGCTCAGCGGGGATTTGTTCATCCAGGTCTACCACCTGACCATTCTGGAACCGGAAGGTCACAGGGGTGGACAGGTTGCCATACATATCCTCCACCACCACAGAGGCCAGCTTCAGGCCCTCGGGCATGGCGATGTTATAAAGCTTGGAGCCGGAGTGACGGGCATAGGTGGTGGTCACGCCGTCCATGGTCAGATGCAGCTGGTACCAATCCTCCACGCTGGGGGTGGTGAGGCTGAATTTGCCGCCATCGGCATGGACCCGCACCTCGCCATCGTAGGGTTCGGAGTAGTTGTCCGCCAGCTCGCCAAAGTAGTTCACAGCGGAGCCGGCGCTGGTGGTGAGGGTCAGCAGATACCGGCTGGCGTCCTCGGTGCCAGTTTCCAGAGTGACGGTCTTCACACCCTTGTCCACGGTGACAGCAGCGGGAGCCGTGCGGTCACTGTACCAATAGTTCATCTCCACATTCACCCAGTCAAAGCCAGCCTCGGGCTCTTCCCAGGTCACGACCAGCTGGCCGTTCTGGCTCACAGTCCGGACGTTGAAGACGTTACCGGTGGTATCAAAGTCCACATAGGCAGCTTCGCTCTCGGAGCCGTCAGCGCCAACAGCGTACAGGTTGAAGCCAACCACATGCTCCCGGTCTTCCAGGTTCTGGATGTACAGGTTATCCGCATAAGCGCCGGTGACAAACTTCTGGGAGCCGTCGGCATATACAGCATACACACGGTACAGCTTCACGGTGTCGTAGTCCTCGTCCAGGGTCCAGGACAGCTCGATTTCGCCAGTGGTGTCAAACACCTTGTCTACCACAAAATTCTGGGGAGCAGCGGGAGCATGGGACTGGCCGTCAGAAAGCTTCAGCTGGCCCAGGTTGACCTGATAGCCGGTCACAGCCTGCTGGCATGCAATCTGCACACCGATGGCGGCAATGTCACGACCGGCAAAGTCAGCCAGAGAGAACTCCACGGTTCTCCAGCCATTCGTCTGCTGGCCTGCCTCAGAAACAGGGAGCACCACCAGGGTCTCGGGGTCATCCTTGAAGCGCAGGACCAGGGCCAGGTCGCTCAGGTCGTTGTCAGAGATCTTGTTGTAGGTCAAAGACAGCTTGCTGCCCTCCAGAACCTGCAGGTCGGTCTTGTACAGGTTGACGGTCTGCTTCTTGCCGGCCTCCAGGTCGCCGTAAATGGCCAGGGAGGAGCCGCCGTTGTAAGCGCCAATCTGCTTGTAGTCAAAGGAGCCGGTGGTGCCGTCCAGGAGAACCTTCTCCTGCTTTTCGCCGTAGTCCCAATCCAGGTTCAGAGCGGTCGTGCCCTCGCTCTCCACCCACCACTGCCAGGTGGGCATAAAGTCCTGGAGGTTCATGTTGGACCATTCCATATCCCGGGAGACCTGGCCGTTCAGGAAGTACTGCATGCCATGGCCGTTGTTGAAGTCCGTGTTGAACACGGAGCCATTGATTGCAGACCGCTCCGCCACATACCGGGACAGGCCCTTCCACACAACCTCACGATCCACGCCGACCTCCACGTCGGTGCGGTCGATGTTGTCGAGAGAGTGATCTACGGCGCTCTCCTTGGGGCTGGTGTACCACATACGCTCCCGCTCTTCGGAGATCCACTGATACCCATCGGTATAGCGGAGGTTGTCCACCTTGCCGTAAGCTTCATGGACAAAGTCGCCGCCCCAGAGGGCCAGGCTCATCTGAGGGTTGCCGTCGTCATCCAGGATCCAGTCCAGATATTTGACAGTTGCCTCCGACTGGCACTGGCCAATGTCGGGATAGGCAGAGCTGCTGTACATGGCGCTGCCCTCGAACCGGCCGTAGCCGCACTCCACGCCCAGGAACAGGGATTCAAAGGGATCCAGACCCAGAGACTCCGCCAGCTCCACGGACTCGTCGATCATTTTCCAGTTCCACCAGTAGTTCAGCCACATGGAATCGGCCACACGGCCCTGGGTATCGTCCATGAGCCAATCCCGGTTCCGGTAATCCAGCATGTTCCGATAGCGAACCACGCCGTCCACCGTGCCGTCCGCCTGGGTGGCGATGGAATCATACCACTGAATGTAAATGCCCTCGCTGCGCAGGTACTGGATCATCTCCTTGAACAGGGGGATGAGAGAAGGATCGAAGGCGCCCTCCTGGTTGATGAAGTAGCCGTCAAAGCCGTAATATCTGGCAATCTCCACCATCTTCTTGGCATAGGGGAACTCGCCGTTTTCATCCTTGTACAGCCACTCTTCGGTGTACTGGGGGTCTCTGGGGATGAAGTACTCGGCAATGGCCTTGACACCGTTTTTGTGAGCGGTGTTGATGAAGGCGGCGATGGGGATGCCGATGACGCCATACTCATACCGCTCCTGCTCCTTGGCTGTCACAGCGTCGAAGCCCGTGGTGGGCCGGCCGCCGGCGCCGATGTAATCGGTGTACTGCCAGAACTTGAACAGGTTGTACGAGAAATCATCGTAGTACTGGCCGCCGTTCCAGGGGGCCTCTGCCGTGTCAGTGGAACGGTAGTTGCCCATGGCCACGTTATAAACCTGGGCCTCAGACTTCAGGTTCGGGTTGGCCTGGGTGGCGGTGAAGGGCTCGTTGCGCTCCTGCAGAGGAACCCGCGCCCGGAGCTCCTCTCCATAGTTGTCGGTCTCCGGAGACCAATTCAGCACATCTACCAGGCGGTAGCCGTGCTTCCAGGGCTCGTAAGAGTTGCTGGTCTCACCCTGGGCTGCTTCTGCCTCGGGCTCTGCAGTGGCTGCGGAGACGCCCAGTGTCGGACACAGAGACACCAGCATCACAGCCGCCAGCACAAAGGCCAGCAGACGTTTGACGTTATCTTTCATTTTGCTCTTCTCCTTACATAAAAATTTGTATTAACACGCTGCAGAAGGCTACGGCCACCCTCTCAGCGGGCCAAACCCATTGTAAAACAGTTTTAAAACAATTTTATTTTACATCCCAGCGGAAAAAGATGCAACTACTCAAGCGAAAAAGCCAAAATAATTGTGCAAAATGCACAAATCCCAGCTCATGCCTTGTTGAGAATTGCAAGTTCCTCTCCCGAGCCTGAGAAAATTTCTCTTGACTTTCCCCATCCTATAGGGCATGATGGAGCAAAAGGAAGGAGGGCGGAGCATGAAAGAGCTTCGGATTGAAAAAAACGACGCAGGGATGCGGCTGGACCGGTATCTGGCCAAGGCAGTGCCCCTCCTTCCAGCCTCCTTAGCCCAGAAATACATCCGCATCAAGCGCATCAAGCGAAACGGAGCCCGGGTTCAGCGGGATGACCGGCTGGCAGAGGGGGATTGCCTGCAGCTATACATCAACGACGAATTTTTTGACCGCCCCCGGGCGGACAACGCCTATCTCACCGTGACATCTCCCAGGCTGCACATTGTTTACGAGGATGAAAACATCCTCCTGGTGGACAAGCAGCCCGGCCTGGCCGTCCATCCCCATGACGGCGCAGAATATGGCAAGACCCTCATTGACCATATCCAGGCTTACCTTTATGCCAAGGGAGCATGGCGGCCCCGGGAGTCCACCTTTGTCCCGGCCCTGTGCAACCGGATCGACCGGAATACCGGCGGCATTGTCATCGCCGCCAAAAATGCCGAAGCCTTGCGGATTCTCAACCAAAAGGTAAAGGACCGGGAGCTGGACAAGCGATACCTGGCAGTCATTCACGGGACCATGATCCCGCCCCAGGGGACCCTGCGTGGGCAGATTTTCAAGGATGCCGTCCAAAACCGGGTCTACGTCACAGCAAAGCCTCAGCCAGGCTCCAAAACCGCCCTGACCAACTACCGGACGCTTCAGTCCCGAAACGGCCTGTCCCTGGTGGAGTGCGAGCTGGTAACCGGACGGACCCATCAGATCCGCGCCCAGTTTGCTCACGCAGGCCATCCCCTCTTGGGCGACGGGAAGTATGGCAAGCTGGAAAAGGGACAGGACCGGCGCTATCAGGCCCTGTACGCCTACCGCCTGACCTTCCGGTTCACCACCGATGCCGGGCTTCTTTCTTACCTGAACGGCCAGTCTTTTCAGGTGGAAGAGGTCTCCTTTGCCCGGGAATATTTTGCCTAAAATGGTCCTCCCTTTGTTTCGGAAAATTGTGACAAAAAATGTTGCGTTTTTTATTGACAAAAGGGGGGATTTCATATATACATATATCTGTTTGTACCCAAATGCGCGGGGTGCGGCACATCACAACAAAGGAATGGGGGAGGATAAATGTCCAAAGAACTCATCCGTCTGAAAAACCTGGTGATGGAATTTGACGGTGAACGAATTTTAGACAACATCAATCTCTATATCAACGACCATGAATTTCTGACCCTTCTGGGCCCATCCGGTTGTGGGAAGACCACAACTCTCCGCATCATTGGCGGGTTTCTGACGCCTACCTCCGGCGATGTTCTCTTCGACGGTACGCGCATGAACGACGTCCCCGCCTATAAAAGGCAGATCAACACGGTGTTCCAGCGGTATGCCTTGTTCCCCCATCTGGATGTGTATGACAACATCGCCTTTGGCCTGCGGATTGCCAAGCTCCCCAAAGGCGAGATCGACCGGCGTGTCACGGAGATGCTGGAGGTTGTCAGTCTGAAGGGCTATGAAACCCGAAAAATCACCTCCCTGTCCGGCGGGCAGCAGCAGCGGGTGGCCATCGCCCGGGCCCTGGTCAACAGGCCCAAGGTGCTGCTTCTGGACGAGCCTCTGGGCGCGCTGGATCTGCGTCTGCGTAAGGACATGCAGAACGAGCTCAAACGCATTCAGCAGGCTATGGGGATTACTTTTATATACGTGACCCACGACCAGGAAGAGGCCCTTGCCATGTCGGATACCATCGTGGTCATGGACAAAGGCCGCATCCAGCAGATCGGCCGTCCGGAGGACATTTACAACGAGCCGAAAAACGCCTTCGTGGCAGACTTCATTGGGGAGAGCAACATCCTGGACGGCGTAATGCTGGACGACTGCCTGGTGAAGTTCTTCGGCCGCAGCTTCACCTGTGTGGACAAGGGCTTTGAGAAAAACGAGGCTGTGGACGTGGTCATCCGCCCGGAGGACATTGACATCGTAGCCCCTGACGGCGGCCACCTCACCGGCACCGTTACCTCCGTCACCTTCAAGGGCCTGAATTACGACATCATCGTGGACTTTAAGGGCTTCAAGTGGCTCATTCAGACCACGGATTACCATCCTGTGGGGGCCGTCATCGGCATCCGTCTCAACCCGGAGGACATCCATGTCATGCCCAAGAGCGAGTACTCCGGCCAATTCGGCGACTACAGCTCCTATTCCGCAGAATACGACGAACTGACGGAGGATGCCGAAGATGCAGAAGAATAACTCGAAATCCGCCCCTCGCCGGTGGTCCTGGGGGACCTTCTTCCTCACCATCCCCTATGTCATCTGGATGGCCGTCTTTATCCTGATTCCCCTGGGCGTTGTGATGTTCTACGCTCTGACTGATCCTGCCACCGGTCTGTTTTCTCTGGACAATCTGTCCAAGATCTTCACCGGCGCCTTTCCCAGGATCTTCCTGCGCTCTGTGTGGTACTCCCTGGTTGCGTCTCTCATCTGTCTGGTCATCGGCTATCCTGTCGCCTATTTCATCGCCCGGCAGCGGCCTGGGGTGCAGCGGTTTCTGTACCTGCTGGTCATGCTGCCCATGTGTATGAGCTTCCTCCTGCGGACCCTGGCCTGGGTGGGCCTGCTGCGGGATACCGGCATCATCAACCAGTTCCTGGGGCTGTTCGGCATCGGCCCCCTGCCCCTCATCCGCACCACAGGCGCAGTGATTCTGGGCATGGTGTACAACTACCTGCCCTATATGATCCTGCCCCTTTACACCGTCATCATGAAGATCGACCCCCTGCTCATTGAGGCGGCAGAGGATCTGGGGTGCAGCAGCCGGCATGTATTTGCCCGGGTCATCCTCCCCCTGTCCATGCCTGGCATCATCTCCGGAATCACCATGGTGTTCGTCCCTGCGGTGTCCACCTTCTACATCTCCCAGAAGCTGGGCTCCACCGGCACCACCATGATCGGCGACGTGATTGAAAGCCAGTTCAAAAGCGCCAACAATCCCAACCTGGGCGCCGCCCTGTCCCTGGTACTGATGCTTCTCATTTTCCTGTGCGTGTGGCTCATGAACCGCTTCGCCGGCAGCGACAACGAAGGGAGGGTCATGGTGTGAAAAAGCTAAACAAAATCTACACCGTCTTGATTTTCCTCTTCCTGTACCTGCCCATGTTCGTCCTCATGGTGGCCTCCTTCAACACCGGCAAGGACATTACGGATTTTGAAGGCTTCACCCTGGTGCGGTATGCTGAGCTGTTTCGGGACAATAAGCTCTTGCCCCTTCTGGGTAACTCCCTGGAAATGGCCCTGCTCTCCAGCCTCCTGGCCACGGTGATGGGCACTGCCGCCGCCCTGGGCATCCACCGGATGGGGCCCCGGCTCCGGTCCCTCATCCTGACCGTAACCAACATCCCCATGACCAACCCGGACATTGTCACCGGCGTGTCCCTGTCCCTCCTCTTCGTATTCATCGGGGCCATGATGCGGAACAACACCATTCTGGGCTTCTGGACCCTGCTGATTGCCCACGTGACCTTCAACCTCCCCTATGTCATCCTCAACGTCATGCCCAAGCTGACCCAGATGGACCCGGCCTTGCAGGAGGCGGCCCTGGATCTGGGGTGTACCCCCTTCCAGGCTTTCCGGAAGGTCACCATTCACGAGATCATGCCCGGCATCGTCTCCGGCGCCATCATGGCCTTCACCATGAGTCTGGACGACTTTGTCATCAGCTACTTCGTCTACGGTCCGTCCTACGTGACCCTGCCGGTGGAAATTTACAACTACACCAAAAAACCCCTGCAGCCTAAAATCTATGCCCTTTTCACCCTGCTGTTCGCCATGATTCTCCTTTTGATGATTCTCATGAACGTACTTCAGGCCCGGGCAGAACGCCGGAAAACCCTGCAGCACGCAGGCCGCGCAGCATAGTCAAATCCATTTAGGAGGTATTTGTAATGAAAAAAAGATGTTCCCTGGTTCTAGCCGCCGCTCTCACCCTGGGCTGCCTAGCCGGATGCAGCCGCTTCGCCACCACCCCCTCTCCCAGCGCAGAGAGCGCCCCCTCCGCCACATCGGGCGGTCAGGACGTGACCATCAACGTGTACAACTGGGGCCAATACATTGCCGAGGGCGACGATGATTCCATTGACGTGATCGACGAGTTTGAAAAGGCATATCCCAACATTCACGTCAACTACACCACCTATGACTCCAACGAGACCATGTACTCCAAGCTGAAGACCGGCGGCATCTCCGTTGACGTCATCATCCCTTCGGACTACATGATCGCCCGGATGATCGATGAAGACATGCTCCTGCCCCTGAACTTTGACAACATTCCCAACTACCAGTATGTGGACGAAGCATACCGGAACACCAGCTACGACCCGGAAAACCAGTACTCCATCCCCTACACCTGGGGCACCGTGGGCATCATTTACAACACCAAGTATGTAGACGAGGCCGACCTCACCGGCTGGGAATTGCTGTGGAATGAGAAGTACAGCGGCAAAATCCTCATGTTTGGCAACTCCCGGGACGCCTTCGGCATCGCCGAATACCTCCTGGGCTACGACGTCAACACCACCGACGACGGAGAGCTCCAGGCTGCCGCCCAAAAGCTCAAGGAGCAAAAGCCCCTGGTGCAGCAGTACGTCATGGATGAAATTTTCGACCTGATGGAGAACGAAGAGGCCTGGATCGCCCCCTACTACGCAGGAGACTTCCTGACCATGGCGGAAGAAAACGAAAACCTGGCGTTCTATCACCCCAGCCAGGGCTTCAACCTGTTCATTGACGCCATGTGCATCCCCTCCTGCTGTCAAAATAAAGAAGCCGCTGAGACCTTCATCAACTTCCTGTGCAAGCCGGAAATCGCCGGTGGCAACATGGACTACCTGGGCTATGGCACCCCAGAGACTGCCGCCAAGGAGTTCATGGACCCGGATGTGGTAGCCAGCGAAGTGGCCTACCCCAGCGAAGAGACCCTTTCCAAGGGCACCAGCTTCCTCTTCCTGCCCGCTTCCGTAAACCAGCGGATGGAGGAGCTGTGGCTCCAGGCCAAGACGGACTGAGCCATATCAAAATTCCTTGTATCACGGACCTTCCCCGGCGAAAGGGAATGGGGCTGCCTCAAACAAGCGTTTGGGCAGCCCCAATGTCATAAGAGAAAGACCCGGAGAGCGCTGGCGCGACAGCGCCCCTACAGGGGTGTACCGTGGCTCCCGTCTGCTCCCCGAGGCGTAGGGTGCGGCCTCCAAGGGAAGCCATCCCCCCCAGGCACGGCAGAAAAGTAAATTCAGCAGCCCCTGACTTTTGCCGAAAAAGCTGTTGACAAAATCAACCGGGTTCGCTATAATAATCAAGCTGTAAGTCAGCTGCAAGAGTGTTGGAATAGGTAGACAAGCACGTTTGAGGTGCGTGTGGCAACCGCCGTGGGAGTTCGAGTCTCCTCTCTTGCACCACGCCGGAGCAAAGGAGACTTTGCTCCGGCGTTCTTTTTCTTGCAACATCCCATGTTAAGAAGTTTCTTTTGTTTTAAGCCTGGGAGGCATTGATGATTCTACATTGACAAAAATAGGTGCGGTACATGGTCTACGGTACAATCGATTCAAAAAGTGATATGTATTTCCTATCCGAAAGATAAGCGCGTTGCAGAAATACTTGCTCGAGAACATTGCCGGGTTTCAGGAGACGAACTGTCCCACGCGGTGGACGTTCAGTCACTGCCTATTCGCGTCAAAAATTATGCGCAAAAATCCATTCCTATTCAGTGGAACCCCGCTCTGTATCAATTCGTTGATTTCTTCCCCGATTTTTTTCTCATTTTGTACTTTCTCCCCTTGCCTTTGGCTACCCCTTCCCTCTGCCGGGCAGACTCGAGGCGTTTACTTGATAGAACTTGCGTTCACCGGGCACAACGCCAAATAGTGAAAGGGATCGGATTTGGCCGATCCCTTTCACTATGAGCGACCATTCTGTTTGGTCAAATCTAAATATGGCAGATTATATGCAGGATAAGGAGACGCCGCTGTTATACTGGAGATAATGGGACGAAGATAAGAAATAAGCAAAGCAACGCCATTTTGCTCCAGAAGCTGCTCAATCTTATCATTGTCAAAAGCGGCTTCTTCCCACCTGAAATTCGCCGCCTCATCGGCCTCGATATAAAACGGCGTAGTGTCATCCCTTGAGCCAATAGTCAACGTAACCTTTACGCTTGCTTGATTAGAGGGCGTTCCATTGTCATTGGTAAACATCTCCCTTTGAACGGAAACCTGGATATCTAAGTTCACGTTGTCAGCTTTTTGAAAGCCGGGATGGATCGCAAACTCCAGACGCTCCAGCCTAGGATTTGTAAACTGAAAAGCACTCTTTTCCATAAAATTACACTCCTTATGTTATGCGGACATGGGATAGTTGTTAACATCCATGCTGTGATAGCCATCCGAGGAGGTAGCGCAAGTGGGCAGATAATCCAGATTTGTGGCAAGCTGATCGCCCAAGAACGGGAAAAAAGAAGAGTCTACAGAAAGATGAACCTGGATGCTATAGCTGTGACTGCCACCGGTAGGTGAATCTACCCTGGGCTGAAGCAGGGCCAGGATGGCATTCTCATCCAATTTATTTGATTGCACAAGGATGTTGTCGCAGTCACAGATCACTTGAACGTCATTAGAAATTTCTTTCAAAAAGGCGTCGACCCTCTGTTGACGTGCTTCACTGACATGAGAAAGGCTACTGATAAGATTATTCCATGTGTCGGAGGGGAGACTGAGTTGATGTTTTAATTGCACAAAAACACCTCCTGAGAGATACTATGAGCAGCAGTGGTCGGCATATTCGCGGAGTGCAGCCCCTTCTTCCGCTGAAATAAGATCAAAATACATCCAAACTGTTCCGGAATTTCCATCCAAATCCGCACTGTCGAGAGCGTCAAAGCCTTTATCCAAATACCAGGAAACCCTTTCCCGAAGTGCCTCCAAAATAAAGAGCCGGACCGGCCAATCCCTCGCCAGTTCTTTCACCCGTGCAATAACGGAATTCAGAATGGTGGATCCGATTCCATGGTTTTGAATTCTTGCATCCACAGCAATATAATCCAAGCTGATCGCACCAACCCCCTGCCTGTTGGAATAAAACTCTGCGATAGACGCATCCGATTGTGCAAGATTCACACTCATGACTGAAAGTGAATAAAATCCTACCGTCTGGTTTTGCATTTTAATTTGGTATGTACGTGACTGCTTCAACAGATGGGGGTAAAAGGATTTTCTAACCTTCTCATTTATAGAGGCATTCCCGCAATCAAATCCTCGAAGTGCAATTTCACTTCTTAAAGGGACACATTCAAGTGTTCCCATAGCATAAATACACCACCCAGTACCTACATTTTACAGTAGTATACCCCTTTTTTTTAAATTTGTCTACCTAGAAATAGGTAATTTTTCTTAAAAAATCTCCCTATACGATGTAACCACGGCCCCCATTGGCAGTCAATGTAGCTACACGCAGCGCTGTGTCTATGGAATCGTTTTGCACACCACCGGTGCTGTGTAACAATCACAGCGGCAGAGACCCATGGCCTTCAGGCCTTGTCTGCATCCATGCTCCGGGCGGGATTGGACTTGACTGCAGCAGTCCCTCTCATGACTGTCCCTCCTCAGGCAGGTTGCTACAAGCTTCAAATTTTTTTCTTTTCCCTTTTTCTCACTTTTCCTCCCCCATTTTGCAGAATTCATTGCCGTTTCAGAAAAAATAGCCTAATTGTTTCCTCCTGGTAACCATCCCATGGTTTCCTTTTGGTAATTACGGCACAATATTGTGCTTACTTTACAGCTAAAAGTTTCCCGGCTATGATATAGGCAAGAGCTAAGGAGAACGGCCGCTCCCAGGCTCAATTAAAACAAACAATCATCCAACATATCAGGAGGAATTCAAAATGAAACTTGCAGTGATTGGTGCAAACGGAAAAGCTGGTAAGCTCATCGTAAAGGAAGCCGTAAACAGAGGTCTGGATGTGACCGCCGTTGTTCGTGGAGACAATACCACCGTGGCCCAGGAGGTTCTGAAAAAGGATCTGTTCGACCTGACTGCTGCTGACCTGAAGGGCTTTGACGTGGTGATTGACGCGTTCGGAGCGTGGACGGAGGAAACACTTCCCCAACACAGCACCTCTCTGAAGCACCTGTGCGACATCCTCTCCGGCACGGATACTCGACTGATTGTAGTTGGCGGCGCTGGCAGTCTGTATGTAAATCCTGAACACACTGTTTGCGTGGCTGACGGCCCGGACTTCCCAGACGTCTTCAAGCCCCTCGCCGCAGCAATGGCAAAGGCTCTGGGCGAGCTTCGTGCGCGCAGGGATGTCAAGTGGACTTATATCAGCCCTGCCGGTGATTTCCGGGCAGACGGTGCGCGCACCGGCAAGTACATCCTCGGCGGCGAGGAATTGACACTCAATTCCAAGGGTGAGAGCATGATCAGCTATGCCGACTACGCCATCGCAATGGTCGATGAGGCTGTAAATGGAGGCAACATTCAGAAGCGCATCAGCGTAGTAAGCGAATAACAACATTTCAAAACCAAATTACTAAACGGAACGTTCTAAGGCGTGGCGAGAAAGGAAGCTTCGGCTGGGATACAGGAAAGTCTGTATCCCAGCCGAAGGCTTACTTTATTCCGGCGGACCCTCATGCTCCAAAAAGAGCCCCAGCCTTTTTCATATTCTCTATGACGGGAACCCCGAAGGGACACCGGGACTCGCAGGCGCCGCAGGCCACACATTCCCCCGCCGTATGAGGCAGGGCGGCATAGTGCTCCCGCACCGTCTCCGGCACCTCCCCCTGGGCCACAGCCAAATGCCAAAATTTGGTGACCGACGCCACGTCAATCCCCATGGGGCAGGGGGCGCAGTGGACGCAGTACATGCAGTGCCCCTGCCAGCTGATTTTGGGCATGGCAGCAAAGGCGGCTGCAAAATCCCGTTCCCCGTCACTGGCGGTCTCATAGGCCAGGCTGCTCTCCAGCTCCTCCAGGGTCCGGGCCCCTGCCAGAACGGAGGCCACCGCCGGGCGGGTCAGGGCATAGTGGATGCACTGGTTGGGAGTCAGGGCCACCCCTGCCGGGGAGAGGTCTGCCCGGAGCAGGTCTCCGCCCCCAAAGGCCTTCATCACCGTAATGCCCACCCCCAGACGCTGACAGGTCTCATACAGGCGCTGCCGCTCCGGGTCCATGTTCACCAGGGGCTTTTCATAGCTCGTTTCGCTCCAGAGGGCCTCCACATCCTCCCCGGCAGGCTGCAGGTCATAGCAGGGATTGACGCTGAACATCAGCACATCCACAAGCCCCGTATGTACCGCCGCCAGGGCCGCCTCCGGATTGTGGCTGGACAGGCCGATGGCCCCGATGATTCCCCGCTCCTTCAGCTCCCGGGCATAGGCCATCACAGGGCCGGAACAAACCGCCTCCCAGTCCGCCAAAGAGTCCACATAGTGAATCATACCAATTTCCACATGGTCTGTGCCCAGGCGCTGCAGCTGATCCTGGAATCCCTCCCGCACCTCTTCGATTTCCCGGGTGCGCTTGTATTGGCCGTCCTTCCAAATGGTGCACAGGTGGGCCTGGAGTACAAATTTCTCCCGCCGTCCCTGGAGGGCCGCCCCCAGGTTGGAGCGAAAGTCCGGATCCGGGGAATACAAGTCTATGCAGTTGATCCCCGCCGCCTCCATCCGGTCTATAAACTCCCTCACCGTCTGCCTGGACTTTCCCACAAAGCCCTCGCAGCCCATGCCAATCTCGCTGACCAAAAGGCCGGTCCGGCCCAGCGTCCGATATTTCATTCCACCGTCCCCCTCACAGGCAAATGAGCTCATAGTCCCGGCTGCCCAAGCCAAGGGCCGCCGCGGTCTCTACCGTGTGGATGCCGTTCCGGGACTCCATCCGCTCAATGAGCGCCGCTTTACCGGGGTCCGGCGACCGGTAGACCGCATCCACACAGGCCTGGTCCAGGGCTACCGGGTCCACGGAAGCAAAGATCCCCAAATCCGCCATTTCCGGCTCCTTCGGGTGGCTGTCGCAGTCACAGTCCACAGACAGCCGGTTGGCCACGTTGATGTACAGCAGGTTCTCCCTGCCCAGATAGTCCATAACCGCCTTGTCGGCTTCGGCCATACACTCCAGGAAAGAATCATGGTCTGCAGTCCAGAGATTCTCCGGCACCCCCACCCCATGGATGTGGGCCTTGCCGTGGGCGGAGGCAACGCCGATGGACATATTCTTCAGCGCCCCGCCAAAGCCACCCATGGCGTGGCCCTTGAAATGGGACAGCAGCAGCATGGAGTCGTAGCGCTGTAAATGGGCGCCTACAAAGTTCTCCGTCAGATGCTTGCCTCCGTTCACCGGAATCGAAAGCTCCCCGTCCTCATCCATGATATCACAGGGGGCGATGTCCAGGAAACCATGCTCTGCAATGGCCTTCCAGTGCTCCCCGGTGGTGTTCCGCCGCCCGGCGTAGGCCGTGTTGCACTCTACAATGGTACCCTGGAGCTCCTCCACCAACTCCCGGATCAGGGACGGCTGCAGAAAGTTGTGGCCGCCCGGCTCACCGGTTGAAATCTTAACCGCCACCCTGCCCGTCAGGGAGCGCTCCAAGGCATGATACATCCGCTGCAGTGCATCCGGAGAAATCTCCGGCGTAAAATAAACCTTTGCCCGTTCCATCCAATACCACCTTTCAAAGTTCGGAAAGCCCGCTCTCTTTTCTGGAGCCGGGTTTTCTTTTTTTGTATCATACACCTTAAAGTACCCTTTCAGTCAAGCCCTTTTTTTCTCTCCGCGAGGCGAATCTTTCACATCACCTGTTGACATCTCTGGCATTTTTGATTATACTTCTATTTAGATAATCATGTTTTGGGAAATCAAAGCATCTCACGGAGGTTCAGCTTATGCATCCGGATTTTTCAGGAAAGACCCTGCTCATTACCGGCGGGACCGGCTCCTTTGGCAACGGCGCCGTCGCCCGCCTTCTGGAGACCGGCATCGGAGAAATCCGCATTTTCTCCCGGGATGAAAAAAAGCAGGACGACATGCGCAATCTCTGCCGAATCCGCCACCCCGCCTCCTGGGGAAAGCTCCGGTTTTACTTGGGCGACGTGCGGGAGCCGGGTTCCCTTCGGGCCCCCATGGAGGGGGCGGACTACGTCATTCACGCCGCCGCCCTCAAGCAGGTACCCTCCTGTGAATTTTTTCCTCTGGAGGCCGTCCGAACCAACGTACTGGGCACAGAACATGTGCTGGAGGCCGCCGCAGCCGCCGGGGTGAAGGCCCTGGTCTGCCTCTCCACTGACAAGGCCGCCTATCCCATCAACGCCATGGGAGCTTCCAAGGCCCTCATGGAAAAAGCCGCTCTTGCCAAAGCCGCCTCCCTGGGGCCGAGTCGTACCCGGATCACCTGCACCCGGTGTGGCAATGTCATGGGCACACGGGGCAGCGTCATCCCTCTGTTTCTGCAGCAAATCTCCTCCGGCGGCCCTCTCACCCTGACAGAGCCCGCCATGACCCGGTTCCTCATGACCATGGACGAAGCCATAGACCTGGTCCTTCTGGCCCTGACCCAGGGGCAGCCCGGGGACATTTGGGTTCGAAAGGCCTCGGCATGCACCCTGGGGGACCTGGCCCAGGCCCTGCTGGAGCTCCTGGGACGGTCCGTTTCCTCCGTTATCCTGGGCGCTCGCCATGGGGAAAAACTGGCAGAAACCCTCCTGACAGCGGAGGAAGCCGCCGTCGCTCTGGACTGTGGTGCCTGCTTCCGCATTCCCCAGGACCGCCGGGACCTGCACTACGGCCTCACCCCGGCTGTCCCCACCGCGCTGGGGGAGCCTTTTTCCTCCGACCGGGCCCTCCGGCTGGACGTCCCCCAAATTCGGGAAAAACTGCTGCAGCTGCCGGAAATCCGGGCCCTTCTTACCAGGGAGGGACGCCTATGAAGGTCTTGGTCACCGGGGCCGGGGGATTTCTGGGCCGAAACCTTTTGGCCGGGCTGGAAACCCTCCCCCTCTCCCGCCGCCCCCAGGTTCTGTCCTGCCACCGGGATACTCCACCGGATCTCCTCTCCCGCTGGTGCCGGGAGGCGGAGTTTGTCTTCCATCTGGCCGGTGTAAACCGGGCTCCCAATCCGGAAGCCTTTTGGGAGGGGAACTTTGACTTCACCAAAGTCCTCCTCGCCTGCCTGGCGGAGCGTCCCTGCCCTGTGCTGTTCGCCTCCTCCGTTCAGGCCGGTTCCCCCACGCCTTACGGTCAGAGCAAGCTGGCCGCCGAGGAGGTCCTTCTGCGCTACAGCGCAGAAACCGGTGCGGAGGTTTTTCTGTACCGCCTTCCTCACATTTTCGGCAAGTGGAGCCGCCCGGACTACAACAGCGCCGTCGCTACCTTCTGCCACCGCACGGCCCGGGAGCTTCCGGTCACCATCCAGAATCCAGGGCAGCTGCTGCATCTGGCCTACGTGGACGATGTGGTGGAGGAGTTGCTCCGCTGCCTGGCCGGTTCCCCCAATCGCCAGGGCAAATTCTGCCGTGTTTCTGAGGTTTTTCCCATTACACTGGGGGAAATTCTGGCCCTTCTGGCCGCCTTCGCCCGGAGCCGGGCGGAGGGGACCCTCCCGCTGCTGGATTCCCCCTTTGCCGGGAAGCTCTATGCCACTTACCTGAGCTTTCTCCCCCAGGAGGAGCTGCTCCGGCCCCATGTCATGCACGAAGACCTGCGCGGCAGCTTCACCGAGCTGTTTCGCACCCCAGACCGGGGGCAGCTCTCCGTCAGCATCACCCGGCCCGGCATCGTCCGGGGCAACCACTGGCACCAAACCAAAGCGGAGAAGTTCTGGGTCATCCAAGGAGAAGGGATGATCCGCCTTCGCAGTCCCGGGGGAGACCTTCTGTCCTTCCCCGTCTCCGGAAGCTGCGTCACCGCCGTGGACATTCCGCCGGGCTATGCCCACACCATAGAAAACCGGGGTAGCGCCGATCTGGTGACCATCCTTTGGGCCAGCGCCTGCTTTGATCCCGACCATCCCGATACCTATCCCCAGGAGGTGTAAGCCATGACTCCCCTGCATCTCATGACCATCGTCGGAACCCGGCCGGAAATCATTCGGCTCTCTGCCGTCATCCGGTGCTGCGACCGGTATTTCCGGCAAACCCTGGTGCACACCGGGCAGAACTGGGATTATACACTCCACGGGATCTTCTTTCAGGACCTGGGCCTGCGGCCACCGGACCGGCAGCTCCATGTGGCCGGCTCCCACCTGGGGCAGACCCTGGGGAACGTCCTCTCCCAGTCCTACCAGCTTCTTCAGGAGCTCCGGCCAGACGCGGTCCTGCTTCTGGGAGACACCAACTCCTGCCTCTCAGCCATCTCTGCCAAGCGGCTGCAAATTCCCATCTTTCACATGGAGGCCGGAAACCGCTGCTTTGACAGCCGGGTGCCGGAGGAAATCAACCGCCGGATCGTAGACGTCACCGCCGACTATCACCTGTGTTACACCGAGCATGCCCGCCGGAATCTCCTGGCCATGGGTCTACCGCCGGACCGGATTTTTGTAACCGGCTCCCCCATGCCGGAGGTCCTGTCGGCGCATCTGGGGCAAATCCAGGCCAGTCCGGTGCTGGAACGCCTGGGTTTGGAGCCCCAAGGGTACTTTCTCCTCTCAGCCCACCGGGAGGAAAATATTGACACGGAGGAGGCGTTCCTCTCCCTGCTGGGCGCCGTCAATTGCCTGGCAGAGCAATACGGCAAGCCTGTCCTGTACGCCTGTCATCCCAGGGCCAAGAAGCGGCTGGAGCTCCATCCCGGGATCCTCCACCCCCTGGTCCGGGTCCACCCGCCTCTGGGCTTTCACGATTACAACCGGCTGCAGCTGGACGCCCTCTGCGTTCTCTCCGACAGCGGTACCCTGCCGGAGGAGAGCAGCTTCTTCCGCACCCACGGCCTTCCCTTCCCCGCCGTCAGCCTCCGCCCCGTCACCGAGCGGCCCGAAGCTTTGGAGCGCGGTGCCTTCCTCCTGTCCGGTGTCCGGAAAGAGCAGGTGCTCCCTGCCGTGGAGGCGGCCATTTCCATGGCCGCACAAAAAGACCTGGGCGCCCCGGTGCCGGACTATCCGGATGAGAAGGTCTCCGGCAAAGTGGCCGCCATTTTGCAAAGCTATGCCACCCAGGACATTCGGAAATGAGGTGTGACCCATGGACTCCCCACCCATCAGCGTCGTAATCCCTGCCTTTAACGCCGGGGCTTTCCTCCCCGCCGCCGTGCAATCCGTACTGAACCAGAGCTATGGAAGCTTTGAGCTTCTCATCATAGACGACGCCTCCAGCGACGTCACACCCCGGATTGCCCAGGCCTTTGCAGCTCGGGACGCCCGGGTGCACTACTACCGCAACCCCGCCAACCTGGGAGTGGCCCGCTCCCGAAACCGGGGCGTTGCCCTGGCCCAACACAGCTGGATCGCCTTTTTGGACAGCGACGACCGGTGGCGGCAGGACAAGCTGGCGCGGCAGGTCGCATACTTGCAGATCCACCCTGTGGACCTGGTCTATACCGGCTACGACTTCATGGACACCGCAGGGCGCAAAATTCGCTCCTGCTTTCATGTCCCGGAATCCATTGCCTACCCGCAGCTACTCCGTCAAAACCTCATCTCCTGCTCCGGAATCCTGGTGAGAAAGCGGTGGTGCCAGCAGTTTCCCATGAATCCGTCGGTTTTTCACGAGGATTTTCTGGACTGGCTCTCCATGCTCCGCCAAGGTGCGGCGGCTGGGGGCATTGACCTGCCCCTGCATACCGTCCGCATTGGGCGGCTCCGGTCCAAGTCCGGCAACAAGTTGCGTTCTGCGGCAGCCAATGTGCAAACCTATCGGTTTTTGGGTCTCTCTTCGGCCCAAACAGCGTTTTACATGCTCTGTTATCTCCGCCGCAGCCTGGTCAAATACGGGAAAATCTGCCTGGCCCCCCGGCAAAGCGAAGGAGGGCCTGCCCTGTGAACCAGCCCCGCGTCTTGGTGATCAGTCACAATGTTTTTTCCACCGGCAACAACATGGGCCGCTCTCTGGCAGGGCTCTTCTCCGGCTGGGACCCGGACCGCCTGAGTCAGCTCTATTTCTGCCCCGAGGAGCCACAGCTTTCCCTGTGCCGCCGCTATTTCCGCGTCACAGACGTAGACGTCCTCCGGGCCTTTTGGACCCGGCGCCGGCCTGGGAGCCCCCTAGAGTCCGGCGGGGATGCCGGTCCTGCCCCCGCCTCCCTGCGCCCTCTGTACCGGCTGGGGCACACCTGCCGGAGCCCGGTTCCCGGCCTGCTCCGGGACGCTCTGTGGGCCCTGTCCCCCTGGTTTTCCCCTGCCCTCTCCCGGTGGGTGGAGGAAGCCCGGCCTGAGGTCATTTTCTTTGCCCCGGGAAGGTCCGTTTTTTCCCACCGGATTGCCTTCCGTCTGGCCCGGCAGTACCGCTTGCCGGTGGTAGCCATCTGCTACGACGGCGTCTACACCAGGCCCAAGGGCTCCCCTTTGGAGCTCCTGTACCATCGCCTGCGCATGCAATGGGCCCGCCGCCTTTTGGCCGGCAGTCCCTGCCTGTTTACCACCTGCCGGGCCATGTCGGAGTCCTACGCGCCCCGCTTTTCCATTCCCTGTCTGGAGCTCTATACCCCTTACGGACCTCCGCCCCCTGCTGCAGGCAGGCCAAACGCCATTCGGTACTTCGGCAACCTGGGCCTGGGGCGCTGGCGGCAGCTGGCGGCCATAGGCCGGGCTCTGCGCGCCCTGGCCCTGCCGGGCCTTCCCGCAGAGATTGAAATTTACTCCCGGGAGGACTGCCGCCGCCTTCTGCCACATCTGACAGCGGAAAACGGTCTCCGCTTCTGCGGCGCCATCCCGGGCACCCAGGTCGCAGAGCAGATTGCTGAGAGCTTTCTCCTCATCCATGCCGAGTCCTTTGCTCCAGACGATCTCCGGCAGGTTTCCCTCTCCATCTCCACCAAGCTGGCGGACTACCTGGCCTACGCCCCCTCCATTCTGGCCTATGGGCCGGAAGGCGCTGCCTCCATTTGCTACCTCCGGGAGCAGAAGGCCGCTTTTGTGATCACCTCAGAGGCCAGCCTGGCCCAGGGGCTCCTGAAGGCCCTGACTCAGGAGTCTCTCCGGGCCGAATACCGGGCCAACGCCCGGCGTCTGGCAGCCCAGAACCATGACCCAAACCAGATCCACAGGCTGCTCCACACCGTTCTGGCGGAAGCCGCATGGGGTAACAGGAGGGACCGGCCATGAACGCCTTGCAAAAACGGGAGCTGGAGCTGTTTCAGGCCTTTTTGCAGGTCTGCCGCCAGCTGAAGCTCCCCTATTTTCTGGTGTGTGGCAGCGCTCTGGGGGCCGTCAAATATCAGGGGTTCATTCCCTGGGACGACGATATGGACATCGCCATGCTACGGCCCGATTACGAAGTATTTCTGGCGCAGGCTCCAGCCCTCCTCCCCGGGCACATTTTTCTTCAAAATTATAAAACCGACCCGGCCTTTCCCGCCATCTACAGCAAGCTCCGCCTCTCCGGCACCCTCTTCCTGGAAGCGTCTGCCCGGGACCTTCCCATTCACCAGGGGATTTTCATCGACCTCTTCCCCCTGGACGGCTACCCGGCGGAGCCGGCCCGGCAGCGGCGTCTGGAGCGGCAGAAGCGCCGCTACCGCCGCCTTCTGGCCTCCGCCTTCTCCGGGACCGGGTCTCTTTCCCGGCCCTTGCTCCGCCTCCTGGGCTGTCACCGGCGAACGGCGGTCATTGCCGCCGCCTATGAGCGAATGATCGCCCAATACCCTGTCGCCGGCAGCGCCCTTCTGGCTAACCACGGCAATTGGCAGGGAAAGCTGGATTATGCCCCCAGTGAGGAATTCGGAGCCGGCGCTCCCGCCCGGTTCCAGGGGCTGGAGGTGCGAATTCCCACGGGATACGACAGCTATCTCCGGCGCAAATACGGAGATTACCGGCGCGACCCGCCCCCGGAAGCCAGGCAGGGCCACCGCTGCCTGGCCCTGGACACCGGCTTGGAGGAAATGCCATGAACATTTTGCAGATCAACTGCGTCTACGGCGTGGGAAGCACCGGCAACATCACCCGGGACCTGCATCAGGCCCTTTTGGCCAGAGGGCACCGCTCCGCCGTGCTTTACGGCCGGGGGCCTCTGAGCGCAGATCCCCATGTGGCCCGGATTTGCCCCAGCTGGTACGGCCGGGCCCAGGGGCTTACAGCCCGGGTTGCGGGGCTGCCCTATGGCCGCTGCATCCGGTCCACCCGGCATCTTCTGGATCGGATTCACCGGATCGGGCCGGATGTGGTGCATCTGCAATGCCTCAACGGGCACTTCTGCAATCTGTACCTCCTGTTGGAGGACCTGAAACAAAGTGGAATTCCCACCGTCCTCACCCTCCATGCGGAATTTCCCTACACCGGAGGCTGCAGCCACGCAGGCCCCTGCAGCGGCTGGAAGGAGCACTGCGGCGTCTGCGTCCGGACCACTCCCGAGACTACCTGCCTTCTGGGAAACCGGACAGCGGCCGGCTGGCGGCGTCTCCGGGGGATTTACGAAGGGTGGAACCGGTTGACTGTGGTGGGCTGCTCCCGCTGGATTGCCCGGCGCGCCGCAGCCTCCTCCGCCCTGTCCGGAATCCCCGTCACCGTCATTGCCAACGGCATCGACACCACCGTCTTTCGCCCCCGGCGGCAGGAGGCGGCCGATCTGCACCGGGCGCTGTCCATTCCCCCGGAAGAAAGAGTCGTCCTCTTTGCCGCTCCCGCCTTTTCCCGGGAAAAGGGGTTTGATCTCTTCCTGGAGCTGGCCCGGTCCTGCCGGGGCCTTCCCCTCCGGTTTCTCGCCGCCGGTGGTCGCTGCACCGGCGGGCCCGACAATCTCACCGTGCTGGGCCATGTCTCCGGGCGGGAGTACATGGCGGTCCTCTATACCGCCGCCGACGCCCTGGTCCTGTGCAGCCGCCAGGACAACTTCCCCACGGTCTGCCTGGAGGCCGCCGCCTGCGGCACTCCTGTGGTGGGCTTCTCCGTAGGCGGCGTGGCGGAAACCATTCTCCCGGGGCTGGGAACGGCGGTTCCTCCGGGGGACATTCCCTCTATGCAGCGTGCACTGCTGGAGCTGCCGTCTCCCCTTCCAGCAGCCGTAGAACGGGCGCGGGTCCTGTGGGACTGCCAAAGAATGGCAGAAGACTATCTGGCGCTTTACAGAGCCATCACCCGTCAGGAGGTCTTATGAAACACCATCCCAGAATTTGGGAGCGCCCGATGCTGCTGCTCCTGTTTCTCTTCGGCCTGGGAGCCTGGAACCGGGCCTGGGTCTTTTTCCTCCTGCTCGCGGCCCTCTCCCTGGCGCTGTGGGGGCTGAGGACGGACTTTTCCCGGTCTGAGGTCCTGCTTCTGTTTTTCTCCCTCTTCTATGCTCTGGCCGACACTTACCATGGCGGCCTCTCCCTGCGGGGCTGCGCCCTGTACCTTCTGGGGCCCTGGGTCTTTTACCGGCTGGGGAAAGCCTATGCTTTGCACACCGGCAGCTGCAGTGGCTTTTGCCAGCTACTGGCCGCTCCGTCTCTGGGAATGTGGCTCCACGGCCTTCTAAACTGGCTTGCCCGCCTCCGCTGGCAGGGAGAGGCGCTCCCGGCGCGAACCGCTGTGGACTTCTGGCGGGGGGAGCCGGTCTCCGTCACCTGCACCGGCATGCTCCTCACCGCTGCCGCCGCCCTGGCCCTGGGCAGGCTGTGTTCTCCGGGAAAGGCCGCCGGCAAATGGGCCGCCTTCCTCTGTCTGGGGAGCTGCCTGGCAGAAAGCGCGTATTTTGCCAACCGTACCCTGCCCCTTCTGTGCGCCCTGCTCCTGGCCGCACAGGCCTGGAAATGGCTTCTGCGCCCCACCGGAGAACCCAAGCTCCGCCGGTGTGCCGGAATCCTCTTTGCCCTCCTCTTCCTGGCCCTGGCCCTCCGGGGGAACCTTTGGGGCCTGCGCAGCTGGCTTCTCTCCCTACCCCTGACCCGGCGGCTCCTGAACCCGGGGGAGGGGCTGTCCCGGCTGGAAATCTGGAGCGCCTTCTTCCGGGGCGGCCGGTGGCTCCGCTTTCCCCTGGGTGGGAACCGGCTCACCCAGGGGTTGCCCTTCACCTGGTTCCACAACCTGTGGCTGGACCTCTACTGCCACGGGGGAGCCCTTCCTTTCCTGCTGTTTTCCGCCTTTACCCTGCTGGAGCTTCGGCACAGCCTTGCCTTTTTCCGCACCATGAAGGCAGTCCGGTGGGAGCGGTCCCGAAATGCAGCGGCAAATCTCCTTCCAGCTCTTCTGCTAAACGCCATGGTGGAGCCTGTGATGGAGGCCAATGTTTACGTCTTTCTCACGGCCCTCCTCTTCCTGGGGGCCGTCCGGGGCCAACGTCTCCGTGCCCTGAAGGAGGCGGAAGCATTCCAACCAAGTACCCCGGCCACACCGTCCAGAGAGGAGGTCCTCCGGCTGTGACTCTGACCTTCATTACCAACTACCTCACCCACCATACCAGTCCCTTATCAGAAGCCCTCTATGGCTGGCTGGGGGCAGGCTTCCGCTTTGTGGAAACCCGGCCCCTGCGAGCCGGGCGGGTGGAGCTGGGGTGGCAGCCGGAGCAGGACCGGCCCTATCTGCTGCGGGCCTACCAGGGCCCGGAAGTTGCTGCCCGGTGCCGCCACCTGGCCCTGGGTAGCGATGTGGTGCTCCTGGGCAGCGCCCCGGACAGCTGGATTCTGCCCCGGCTGCGTCAAAACCGGCTGACCTTCCGGTACGGGGAGCGGTGGTATAAAACAGGCCCCCCACCCGGGGCCCGGGCTCGGGCCTGGCTGCACCACGGCCGCTTCCGGCGGGCTCCCCTGTACCTCCTCTGCGCCAGCGCCTATGGGGCATCAGACGCCGCCCGGGCCGGGTGCTACCCAGGCAGGGCCTACCGCTTCGGCTATTTTCCCCAGGTCCACTTTCACTGCAAAGGAGCCCTCCTGTCGCAGAAGGACCCAACGGGAAGCACGCTCTTGTGGGCAGGCCGCTTCCTTTCCTGGAAGCATCCTCTCACTGCCATCGCTCTGGCCAGGCGGCTCCAGGAGGCAGCTCTTCCCTTCCGCCTGACCCTTTTGGGCACCGGACCGGAGCGGCAGGCCATGGAGCGGGAAATCCACCGGCAGCACCTGGAGGACCAGGTTCAAATCCTGGGCCCGCAGCCGCCGGCGGCGGTACGGAAGGAGATGGAGCAGGCCAATCTCTTCCTCCTCACCTCAGACTTTCAGGAGGGCTGGGGAGCCGTACTGAATGAGGCCATGAGCAGCGCCTGTGCCGTAATTTCCAGCCATGCCGCCGGCGCCGCCCCATATCTCCTGCGCCACAGAGCAAACGGCTGCCTGTACCAAAGCGGAAACCTGGACGATCTCACCCGGCAGACGCTCTTCCTTCTGACCCACCCGGAAGAGCAGCGCCGAATGGGCGCCGCCGCCTACGACACCATGACTCAGCTGTGGAACCCGGAGGCGGCTGCGGAGCGGCTCCTGACCCTATGCCGGTGCATATTGGCGGGAAACCCTCACCCCAAGCTCTATTCCGACGGTCCCTGCAGCCCGGCTCCCATTCTGCCGGACCGGTGGTTCCCATGAGCGCCGGGAAGCCTGCGGCCAACGCCGTCTGGATCATCGGAGGAAAAATTCTCCTGGCTCTTTTGCACTTGGGGGTAAGCATGACCGCCGCCAGGCGCCTGGGGCCCGGCGGCTTTGGAGAAATCCAATACGCCGCCGCCGTGACAGGGCTTCTCCTGCCCCTGTGCACCCTGGGGCTGCACGATGTGCTGATTCCCGAGCTGGTGTTGCACCCTCAGAACAGCGGCGTAGCCCTGGGCTCCGCTCTGGGGATGCGGCTGGCCGCCTCCCTGGGAGTTCTGGTCCTGTGGGGGTTCCTTTTGCAGTGGACGGGACAAGGAGAAGGCGGTTCCGTTGCCTTTCTCTACGGCGTAAGCCTGGTATTTCAGGCAGCGGAGCCTCTGGGAGACTGGTTCCGCTCCAGGCTCCAGTCCCGCTGGCCGGCTCTCATCTCCTGCGCTGCCGCTGTCGCCGCCGGGCTGTGCCAGCTCGGCCTGCTTCTGGGAGGGGCAGGAATCCGGTGGTTCGCCCTGGCCCACGGCCTGGAGGCCGCCGTGGCAGTGCCTCTCCTGATTTTGGCCTACTCCCGCAGCTCCGGCAAGCAGCCCCTGCGATGGGATTCCGCCACAGCCCGGACGCTTTGGAACCAGGGGCGGCACTTTCTCCTGTCCGGCCTGCTGGTGGCCCTGTACGGTCAAACGGACCGGCTGATGCTCCGGTCCATGGCCGGGGAGGCCGCTGTGGGCTTGTACGGAGCCGCCGGGTCCATCAGCGCCCTGTGGATCTTTGTGCCCGCCGCTCTGGTGGAAACGGCCCGGCCCCTGCTCCTGGCCCGGTTCCGGCAGGACCCTGCCGGTTTTCGTCAGGGGCTGGCCGCTCTGTATGGCCTACTCTGGTATGGCTCCTGCCTGGCCGCCCTGGTGATCTGCCTGCTGTCCCGCCCGCTTTTGCTTCTTCTCTACGGCCAGGCGTACTGTCCGGCCTGGGGAATTCTATGTGTTGCGGCCTGGCGGCCTGCCTTCTCCTGCCTGGGCATCGCGCGAAGTATTTTTTTGGCAGCGCATCGCCAGTTCCGGTATGAGAAGTACCTGGCTGCCGCTGGAGCGGCAGTCAATCTGGTTTTGAATCTGCTGTTGATTCCCCTCTGGGGGCCTCTGGGTGCCGCCCTGGCCACGCTGCTGGCCCAAGCGGTGGCCAATGTGGGCATGAACTTTCTCATCCCACCCCTCCGGGAAAACAGCCGCCTCCTTCTGCAGGGGATGCGGCCCCATATTCTGCGCTTCCTTCTGGCGGCGCGTAAAAGGAGGCAAATCCATGGAAGACGTCCACCTCACACCCCGTGAACTGCTACGGGCCATCATCCGGCGGCTCCACTGGGTCCTTCTGGCCGCAATTTTAGGCGGCATGTTCGGTTTTTGTCTGTGCCGGTTCTGGTTGCCGCCTCAATACACCGCCACAGGCTCCCTCTATGTCTCCATCCCCGGCAGCGAGTCTGCCGATCCCGGGACCGCCTCCGCGGCCCTCACCGCCGCTCAAAAGCTGGCCAAGACCTGCTTGGTTCTCCTGGAGAGCGACCGGGTTCTGGATCTGGCGGCACAGCAGCTGGCTCCGGACTGCACCGCAGAGGACCTGCGGCCTATGGTCTCCGCATCCTGCCTGGGGGACACGGAAGCCCTCTCTATTTCTGTCTCCCACCGAGACCCTCAGACTGCCACGCTCCTTGCCAACGCCATCCTGGACACCGCCCCGGCTGAAATTCTCCGGATCGTCCACACCGGAAGGATCGAGGTAGTAGACCGGGCCGTTCTGCCGGTTCAACCGGATGCCCCTACCCCCTGGCATGCCGCTGCCCTTGCAGCTTGCATCACCGGCTTTTCGGCAGGTCTGGCCGCCGCCCTTGCCGGATTCCGGGAGAAGCGCAAGCGCATAGCCCGGCTCCGGCGGCGGGTGTATGTAGATCACGGGGTGACGGAGGGGAGAGCAGATTGAGCGGTATGCAGAACTGGCAGCGAAGAAGGCAGTGGGGCAGCTCGTAAATAAGATTTGGCACTGCCTGTGGTGTTGACAGTGGAAAAGCAACATGCTATAATTGTTGCACTTGCAACTGTTGCGGATGCAACGGTAAGGAGGAGCGGGATATGTCTTTATTGATGGGGGAGTTGGATTCCATTGCCCGGTGTGCCGCCCAGTACCGGTCGGAGCGGCTGGCAGCTCTGGGACTCAAGTCCTGCCATGCCAGCTATCTTATGGGAATCTGCGATTGCCCGGGAATTTCTCAGGAGCAGCTGGCCCGGCGGATTTATCAGAACAAAAGCAGCGTGGCCCGGCAGCTGGCGGTGCTGGAAGAGGCGGGGTTTGTCCGCCGGGTGTGCTGTGACAGCGACCGGCGGGTGACGGAGCTGTACCCTACAGAGCAGGCGGAGGCGGCCCTGCCGGAGATCCGGCAGGTGCTGGGTCAATGGGAGTCCTGGGTAACTCAGGATCTTACCCAGGCGGAGCGGCGCAGTTTGGAGTTGCTCCTGGGGAAGCTGAAGGCCCGGGCAGCAGCCCGAATCGGCCAGGACTAGAGGAGGGGAGTATATGGCGGGCTTGCGCAAATACATACGCCCCTACTATAGCTATATGCTGCTGGCCATGTTCATCAAGTTTTTTGGGGCATTGGTGGAGCTGCTGATCCCCTATCTTCTGGAGACCATTCTGGATGACGTGGTGCCCACCGGCAGCCGGCGGGGCATTCTTCTCACCGGCGGGGCTATGGTGCTCTGCGCCGCCCTGTGTGTCACGGCGAACATTGTGGCAAACCGCATGTCCGCCATCAGCGCCGGGAAAATTACCCTGGTCCTGCGCCACGATCTGTTCCAGCGCCTGGACCGGCTCTCCGCCCGGCAGCTGGACGGGCTGACCCTGCCCTCCGCTGTGTCCCGTCTCACCAGTGACACCTACAATGTGAACCAGCTCCTGGCCCGGATGCAGCGGTTGGGGGTTCGCGGTCCGATTTTGCTTCTGGGCGGGGTGTGTATCACCCTGCATATGGATGCGGGGCTGGCTATGGTGCTCATTGCCACCCTGCCCCTCATTGGGCTGCTGGTGTATTTTGTGACCAAAACCAGCGTGCCCCTTTACACCAAGGAGCAGGGGATTCTGGACCGGATGGTCCGGGTGGTCCAGGAGAACATCACCGGCATTCGTGTGATCAAGGCCCTCAGCAAAACAGAATACGAAACCCGCCGGTTTGGCGAGGTGAACCAGCAGCTGTGCCAGGTGGACCAGAAGGTGGGGGGCATTACGGCTCTGACCAATCCTGCCGCCACCCTGATTTTGAACCTGGGTCTCACCGGCGTGGTCCTGGCCGGGGCCTTCCGGGTAAACGGCGGACTCACCCAGCCCGGTGTGATCATTGCATTTCTGAACTACTTCACCATGATTCTCAACGCTATGCTGGGGGTTACCAAAATTTTCATCATCTGGTCCAAGGGCGAGGCCAGCGCCAAGCGGGTGGTGGAGGTGCTGGAGCTGCCGGAGGATCTGACGGTGACTCCCTCCGCCGAACGGTCCGGGTCCTATTTGGAGTTCCGAGACGTGAGCTTCTCGTATAACCATGTGTCCAATAACCTCTCCCACCTGAGCTTTTCCCTGGAGCGGGGGCAGACCCTAGGGATCCTGGGGGCCACTGGCAGTGGAAAAACCACTTTGGTGAATCTGCTTCTCCGGTTTTATGACCCGGATGAGGGTACGGTCTTTCTGGAGGGCCGGGACATCCGGACCATCCCCCCGGAGGAGCTGCGGCCCAAGTTTGGCGTGGTGTTTCAAAATGACTTCATCATGGAGGGCACTCTGGCGGGGAACATCCGGTTTTGCAGGGAGTTGCCCCAGGAGGAGGTGGATCGGGCCGCCCGGACGGCTCAGGCGGATTACATCTTTCAAAAGGGGATGAGCCATCCCGTGGCGGTTCGGGGCAACAACCTGTCCGGCGGTCAGAAGCAGCGGTTGACCATTGCCCGGGCCCTGGCGGGAAAGCCGGACATTTTGGTGCTGGACGATGCCTCCAGCGCGCTGGATTACCGGACTGACGCCGCCCTGCGCCAGGCCCTGCGCCGGGAGATGGCAGGCGTAACCCAGATGATTGTGGCCCAGCGGGTGAGCAGCCTCCGCCATGCGGATCTGATTCTGGTTTTGGAGGAGGGCCGGGTCATTGGCCGGGGCAATCACCAGAGTCTGCTGCAAACCTGCCCGGTGTACCGGGAGATTGCAGAAACCCAGATGGGAACGGAAGGAGGGGAACCGGCATGGAAAACAGATCCGGCGTCCTAGGCGCAGACCGGCAGAACCGACAGAAGCGGGGGGCCTTGCTCCTGCGCCTGTGGCGCTATTTGGGCCGGAACCGGCTGCTTTTGGCTGCTGCGGTGGGGCTTTCCCTGGGCTCCAACATTTTGGCCCTCTTTGGCCCCCGGCTGGCGGGCCAGGCCATCAACGCCATTGCGGCGGGACCCGGCCGGGTGGATCTCCCCTTTGTTTGGAACCGGGCGGCAACCATGGCGGTGTTTTACTTGTTGTCGGCCTGCATGTCCTACACCCTGTCCCAGGTGATGATCCGTCTGTCACGCCAAGTGGTCCGGCAGATGCGGCGGGACGTATTTGAGAATCTGGCCCGCCTGCCGGTGGGCTTCTTCGACCGGTATCAGACGGGCGACATTTTAAGCGTCATCACCTACGATGTGGATACGGTGAACCAGTCTCTGTCGGCGGACCTGTTACAAATTCTTCAGACGGTGGTGACGGTGACCGTGTCCCTGGGGATGATGCTGTCCATTGCGCCGAAGCTGGTGCTCATTTTCTGCGTCACCATTCCCGCCACGATATTCTTCACCCGGTACATCACCGCCCGGGTGCGGCCCCTCTTCCGGCGGCGAAGCGCCGCCCTGGGGGAGCTCAATGGTTTTACGGAGGAGATGATGAACGGCCAGAAGACCACCAAGGCCTATGGCCAGGAGGCGGCAGTTCTGGAGGCCTTTGACCAGAAAAACCGCAAGGCGGTGGACGCCTACACCCAGGCGGAGGCCAACGGCACCATTGTGGGCCCGGCTGTGAACTGCATCAACAACCTGTCCCTGGCTCTGGTCAGCGTCTTTGGGGCGCTGCTGTACCTGTCCGGTGGGATTCAGCTGGGGGACCTGTCCAGCTTTGTTCAGTACTCCCGGAAGTTCTCCGGTCCCATCAATGAGGTGGCCAACATTGTGGGAGAGCTCCAAAGCGCCTTTGCTGCAGCGGAGCGGGTCTTTGGTCTCATAGATGCAGAACCAGAGCCAGCCGACGGACCGGAGGCCCGGGAGCTGGCCCAGGTGCAGGGAGAAGTGGCTCTGGATGGAGTGACCTTTGGCTATGACCCGGCTAAGCCGGTGATCCGGGACTTTGACCTGCTGGCCCGGCCCGGCGCGCTGGTGGCCATTGTGGGGCCCACGGGAGCGGGGAAGACCACCATCATCAATCTGCTGATGCGGTTTTATGATGCCCAAGCCGGGCGCATTCAGGTGGATGGACAGGAGATCCGGACGGTGACCCGGACCTCCCTCCGCCGGGCTTACAGCATGGTCCTCCAGGATACCTGGCTGTTTTCCGGCACCATTTATGAAAACATCGCCTACGGCCGGGAAAACGCCACCCGGCAGGAGGTGATTGCCGCCGCCAAGGCGGCCCGGATTCACAATTTCATCATGGCCCTGCCCCAGGGCTATGACACAGTTCTCCAAGACAACGGCGCCGGCATTTCCAAGGGCCAGCGGCAGCTTCTGACCATCGCCCGGGCCATGCTTCTGGACAGCCCCATGCTGATCCTGGACGAGGCCACCTCCAATGTGGACACCCGGACGGAGCAGGAGATCCAGGCCGCCATGGAAGCCCTCATGGCAGGCAAGACCTGCTTCGTCATCGCCCACCGCCTCTCTACCATCCGTCACGCGGATCACATCCTGGTGATGCGGGAGGGCCGGGTGGTGGAGCAGGGAAACCACGAGACTCTCATGGCCCAAAAGGGCTTTTACGCCAAGCTCTATTATGCCCAGTTTGCCGGTTGAGTCCTCTTCACGGGCCATAGGCGCGCAGCGAAAACCCGTTCATTCCCGTGACGGTGGACACGTGGGTCTGCCTCTACGCCCCTTTTCGGAAGTACCTGGGAAGTTTGCCAGCTGGGGAACCACCTGCTGCTGCGCTTCTGCGGTTTTGCAAAATATGGGAGAGAAATCAGAGAAAGCCATACCTTCCCCAAAAAAGAGAACCGACTGTTTTTCCCTTCATCCATCCTCCCGCTTTCCTTCAAAGGCGCTTCGGAGCTTCTCCAGCGCCTTTTTTTCTATGCGGGATATGTAGGAGCGGCTGATGTTGCATTGCTGAGCCACCTCCCGCTGGGGCAGGGGCTCTTTCCCGTCCAGGCCGTAGCGCAGGGTCAGTACCTTCTGCTCCCGGTCGTCCAGGACCTCCCCCATGTACTGCCGGAGCAGTCGCACGTCCTCCCGGCTGCTGATCCGGTCGAACATGTCGTCATCCTGGCAGACCACATCCATGAGGGACAGGGCGGTGCCGTCCTTGCCGGTTTCGATGTAGTCGGACAAGGAGACGTCCGAAGCGCTTTTCCGCTGGCTTCGGAAGTGCATGAGGATTTCGTTCTCCACGCACCGGGCCGCATAGGTGGCCAGCCGGATGCCTTTGCCCGCGTCAAAGGTGGACACGGCCTTAATGAGCCCGATGGTGCCGATGGATATGAGGTCCTCCTGGTCAGAGGTCTGGGCGTAGTATTTTTTCATAATATGGGCCACCAAACGCAGGTTGCGTTCAATGAGGATATTGCGCGCCTCCAGATCCCCAGCTGCAGCCTTTTCCAGGTATTCCTGCTCCTCTTTTGCGGACAGGGGCTTGGGAAAGCTGCCGGAGCTGAGGCGGAGGGAATAGAGCATACTGCTCAGCATGAGAATCGCCGCAGCAGAGATCATTTCCTCACCTCCTGCCAACCAGTCTATTCCCGACAGCAAGTCCCTATGTATGCCAAAGGGCAACAGCATTTACTTTTTACAGACCGGTAGGCAGGACCGGCAAAAACGTAACATGCTCCCTTCTGAACGAAACTGCATATCACGAGCTAAACTTCCCCATTCCTCAGCCGTCACGGCCACGCCGTGCCAGCTGGAAGCATAGAGTCGCTTGCCGCCGGCAGGGGATTGAGATCCCATGGCGCTTCGCCCCTGCCCCGGGGGAAGGCAGGGCACTGCCGCGCCAATTTCTTGCGGTTGCAAATGTGTCGGGAGTTTGGTATACTCGAGAGGCGGGGAAAGGAAGGATACGCCGTGGGGGAGCGCCCTGTTCCTGCGACCGGGTATCATTTCCCCGGAAGGCGAAGGAGGAGCGACAGACATGAAAAAAATCGGGATGATTGTTGCGGTAGAGATGAAAGCGGTTTTGGAGCGGTACGGAACGCCCCAGGAGGAGAAGGAATATCCAGGCTATCGGGTTCTGGTCTATGAGGCGGAGGACTATATCATTTATGCACTGAACTGCGGGGCAGGAGAGATTGCTGCAGCTGCAGCCACCCAGTTCCTGATCAGCCAGATGCAGGTTGACTTCATCGTAAACTTTGGCGTAGTGGGCGGCCTGACAGAAGAAATGACCAAGACTAAAATGTGTGTTGTGGAAAGCGTAGTCCATTACGACTTTGACACGACAGAAGTTGATGCGGTTGAGGTGGGCAGGTATTTGACATATCCGGACATCTATATCCCAACCACGCCAGATCTGGTGGAGAAAGCAGAAAACCTGCAGCCGGACTTAAAAAGAGTCGTCTGTGCATCAGGGGATAAGTTCATCGGAAATCCTGAAAAAAAGAAGGAAATGCACAGGGTATTTGGGGCAGATATCTGCGAAATGGAGGCGGCGGGGATTGTCCTCACCAGCAACCGCAACCGGGTGCCCTGCCTGCTCATTAAAATTGTGTCAGACAGCGTCAGCGGAGGAGCGGAGGAGTTCCGGCGGGAACTGGAGCATGCGGCGCAGATTTGTCTGGATACTGTAGACCAGATCATTCGGAAGCTTTGATTGCGGGAATGCTTGGCCGGTAATTGCAGCGGCTCAACCATTCATGTCTCCTGGCTGCAAGGCCCCAGCCTTCCCCCGGGGCAGGGCGAAGGGCCATGGGATCTCATCACTTGCCGGTGGCAAGTGACTCTACCGTTCCAGCTGGCCCGGAGTTAGCTGCGACGGATGAGAAATGTCCATATCTTACAGGCAGGTAGGCAGGATTAATCTAGAGGCAATGCGTTATAGAATTGTAATCAATTGCATACGGATAAAAACTTAGTCAAAAAGCGGTGAGTCCCCTCCACGAGGCTCACCGCTTTTTGAGAGCTGTTTTTTACAGCCCATTCCTGGTGCATGCAATCAGGTCTATAAGCCGGGTTCTGTCATCGACAGCCATCTATCTAGACCCAGGATTGCTCCTGGGTTCCAGCCACCTCTTGGGGACGGCCGGGCCAGCCTGTAGTCCCACACACGGTGTTGCTCCGGATAGAGTTTACAGCACCCCAATGTTCCCATGGGGCGGGTGCGCTCTTACCACACCTTTTCACCCTTACCTCGCTGGCACAAACCAGGGAGCTCATACTCCAAACGAGGCGGTATCTTTCTGTTGCACTTGTCCTAGGGTCACCCCCGGCGGGCGTTACCCGTTATCCTTGCCCTGCGGAGCCCGGACTTTCCTCACGGGGGGCCTTTCGGCCTCCCCCCGCGGCTGTCCGACCTGGTTGCGGGGCCATTGTACCGCATTTCCGAAGAATTGTCAAAGTTTTTCTCTGACAGCCATGTGTGGGAAGCTCCCCCGCCAGTGCGGAAAAGGGAAATGCCGCTGCCCTGAGTAGACACCCCAGGCAAAGAGTTGAGGCCGTCTCAAGAAATTTTGAGGCGGCCTCAGTCCTTTTCGCTTCTCCGCAGGCCATTCTCATGACCTGCCTCTGACACAGCTTATTTTGCCTTGGTCTCACAGTATAGGCACCGGTAAGTCCGGGTCTTGGGGTCTGTGAGGCGGAATACATGGGGCAACTCCTGCTCCGTAGAGGAGATACACCGGGGGTTCTTGCAGCGGATCACATTGGTCAGCCGCTCCGGTAGGGTCAACTGGAGCTTTTCTGCCGTCTCTCCGTCCCGGATGATGGCCACCGTGACGCCGGGATCCACGTAGCCCAGAATGTCCATGTCCACACGGAAATCCGTGTCAATCTTAATGATGTCCTTTTTGCCCATCTTCTGACTGACGGCGTTTTTGATCAGGGCCACGGAGCAGTCCAGTTGGTCCAGCTTCAGGAGCCGGTACAGCTCCATCCCCTTTCCCGCTGTAATATGGTCGATGACAATGCCGTTTTTAATGGAATCAATGTTCATTTATTGCACCTCCAGCAGCTTCAGAATCAAAGCCATACGCATAAATTTGCCGTTGAGCACCTGCTTAAAGTAGCAGGCACGGGGATCGGCGTCAATGGCAACGGCAATCTCGTTGACACGAGGCAGAGGGTGGAGAATGGCCAGGTCCTTTTTGGCCCCCGCCAGCTTTTCCGGCGTCAGAATGTAGCTGTCCTTCAGGCGGAGGTAATCTTCCTCATTAAAGAACCGCTCCCGCTGGACGCGGGTCATATATAAAATATCCAGCTCCGGCATCACAGACTCCAGATCTGTGGTCTGGGTGTAGGGAATGCCCTTGTCCTTCATACCCTGCTTCACATAGCTGGGCACCTTCAGCTCCTCCGGGGAGATGAGGACAAACTTCACACCGGCATACCGGCTCATGGCGTCAATGAGGGAATGAACCGTCCGGCCAAATTTCAGGTCGCCGCACAGGCCAATGGTCAAATTCTCAAAGCCACCCTTCTCCCGGTAAATGGTGAGAAGATCCGCCAGGGTCTGGGTGGGGTGGTTGTGGCCGCCGTCGCCGGCGTTGATCACAGGAACCGAAGCGTTCATGGCAGCCACCAGAGGCGCGCCCTCCTTGGGGTGGCGCATGGCGATGATATCGGCATAGCAGGAGACGGTTTTGGCGGTATCTGCCACGCTCTCGCCCTTGGCAGCGGAGCTGCTCTGGGCCTCGGAGAAGCCCAAGACGTTGCCGCCCAGCTCATACATGGCGGCCTCGAAGCTGAGCCGGGTCCGGGTGGAGGGCTCGAAGAACAGGGTGGCCAGCTTCAGGCCCCGGCACTTTTCGCTGTACTTTTTGGGATTCTCGATGATGTCATTGGCCGTGGCAATGAGCTCGTCCAGCTCCTCCACAGACAGATCCAGAATGTTGATGACACTTCTTTTCATTTTGTACCTCCAATCCAGCTCTCGTCCGAGGGGTTGTCCCGGAAGGAAATGAGCCGGGCAACATCCTGTGGACGGATATAATGTTCCTCTGCCGCCACCTGGGCAATGACGTCAAAATTCGTCAGGCTTACATGTTTCACTTGGGCCTCCGCCAGTCGCTTCAGGCCTTTGGCCATACCGTAGGTGAAGATGCTCACAATGCCCAGCACCTGCGCCCCGGCTTCCCGGAGGACATTGACCACCTCCAGGACGCTGCCGCCGGTGGAGATGAGGTCCTCCACCACCACCACCTTCTGACCGGGCAGGAGCTTGCCCTCAATTTGGTTCTGGCGTCCGTGGTCCTTGGCTCCGCTGCGGACGTAGCCCATGGGCAGGCCCATCAGGTGGCCTGTAATGGCAGCGTGGGCAATGCCCGCCGTGGAGGTACCCATCAGGACCTCCACCTCCGGGTAGTGCTCCCGAATCAGGCGGGCCAGACCCTCCTCCACATCGGTGCGGACCTCCACGTCCGTCAGGGTCAGCCGGTTGTCACAGTACACCGGGCTTTTGATGCCGGAAGCCCAGGTAAAGGGCTGGTCCGGCCGGAAAAAGACGGCTTGAATCTTCAGAAGATCCTTGGCAATTTGAATGGATAGCTCCATAGTTTCCTCCCTATACACTTGAAATTTCCCGATTTTGTCTCACTCCCCATGCTCTGGAGAGCCGCAAATTGGAGCTTACGCTCCCACAAACTCCGCCAGGCACCGTTCATAGGCAGCCACAGGATCGGCAGCTTGGGTGATGGGGCGTCCCACTACGATGTAATCGGAGCCGATAGCCTTGGCCTGGGCCGGGGTCATGACCCGAACCTGGTCCCCCACATCGCCATCTGCAAAGCGGACCCCGGGCGTCACCGCGAGAAAGTCCTGGCCGCAAGCCTCATGGACGGTCTGCGCCTCCAGAGGAGAGCAGACCACGCCGTCCAGGCCGGCAGCCCGGGCTGTGCGGGCGTAGTGCAGCACCACCTGGTCCATGGGCCTTTCAATCAGCAGGTCCTGCTCCATCCGCTCCTGGCTGGTAGAGGTGAGCTGCGTCACAGCAATGAGCACAGGCCGGGTGCCGTCGGACCGGGTGAGGCCCTCCAGAGCGGCTTCCATCATCGCCTTGGTCCCGGCAGCATGGAGGTTCACCAGGTCCACATCCAGGCGGCTCAGGACTGCCATGGCCTTTTTCACCGTGTTGGGAATGTCGTGGAGCTTCAAATCCAGAAAAATTTTGTGGCCCCGAGCCTTGATCTCCCGGACAATCTGGGGACCTTCGGCATAGTACAGCTCCATGCCGATTTTCACAAAGGGTTTTTTACCGGTAAACCGGTCCAGGAAGGCCAGGGTCTCCTCCCGGCTTCCAAAATCGCAGGCCACGATCACATCTTTACCCATGGTGTGCACCTCCTATGATTTCTTCCAAGCTTTCTATGTGGTATTGCTCCATCACCTGGGGCAGTTCCCGGATGATGGTTTGGCAGACAAAGGGATCGGTCAAATTGGCAGCTCCCACCTCCACCGCCGTGGCTCCCGCCAGCATCAGCTCGATCACATCTCGGGCGCAGGTGACGCCCCCCATGCCCACAATGGGAATGGATACCGCTTCATAGACCTGGTATACCATCCGCACCGCCAAGGGGAAAATGGCCGGGCCGGACATGCCCCCTGTGGTATTGGCCAGGAGGGGCTTCCTCCGGGCCAGATCCAGCCGCATCCCCAAAACCGTGTTGATGAGGCTGATGCCATCGGCGCCTGCTGCTTCACAGGCTCTGGCAATGGCAGCAATGTCTGTGACGTTGGGGGACAGCTTGACAATCACCGGCTTGTCTGTGACGGCCTTCACCGCCCTGGTGACTTCTGCGGCAGAGGCTGGGTCTGTGCCAAAGCTCATACCGCCGCCGTGGACGTTGGGGCAGCTGATGTTCACCTCCAGCCAACCCACCTGTTCTTCTCCGTCCAGCCTCCGGCACACCTCCACATAATCCTCCACGGAAAAGCCGGACACATTGGCCATCACCGGCTTGTGGAAATACTGCTTCATTTGGGGGAGTTCGTAAGCCAGCACATGGTCGATCCCCGGATTTTGCAAGCCCACGGCGTTGAGCATACCCGCAGGACACTCTGCAATCCGCGGGGTGGGATTGCCAAACCGGGGCTGCCGGGTGGTACCCTTAAAGGAAAAGGTACCCAATATGTTGATGTCATATAAGGCGGCAAATTCTGCTCCATAGCCGAAGGTTCCGGAAGCCGGAATCACCGGATTATCCAGGGGCAAGCCGCACAGGGTGACACGCAAACTCACAAAATCACCTCCCCCCGGTCAAACACCGGGCCATCTTTGCAAACCCGGCGGGGACCGCTCCGGGTCTGGATGGTGCAGCCCATACAGGCCCCAAAGCCGCAACCCATTCGCTCCTCCATGCTGTACTGCCCAGGAGTCTGGGCTACCCGCTCAATCGCCTGGAGCATGGGCAGTGGACCGCAGGCGTAGAAGTAGGAATAGGGCCCGTCCATGGCGTCGGTGACGAAGCCGGTGCGGCCATAGCTGCCGTCTGCCGTGGTGACGGTGACGGAGGCTCCCAAGGCGCGAAACCGGTCCTCGTAGAACACCTCACCCTGGGTGTTGAAGCCCAGGACCACTGCCGGCTGCTTGCCCCGGGCAACCAAAGCCTGGCACAGGCCATACAGGGGCGGCACCCCAACACCGCCCCCCAATAGCAGCGGAGACTCTCCCGCAGGGGCCAGATCGTAGCCGTTCCCCAATCCCGTCAGCAGGTTCAGCCTGGTCCCGGCGGGCATTCCGGCCATCTCCCCGGTGCCCTGACCCACTACCTTATACAAAAGGGTCAGCCGTTCTGCGTCCCATGTGCAGACGGAAATGGGACGCCGCAGGAAAAGGCCAGGGAGCTGCAGCTCCACAAACTGGCCCGGGCGCCGGATCTCTGAGGTATCCCCCTCCAAAGTCATTTCAAATACAGCGCTGGTCAGCGGGCGGTTCTCCACAATGGTAAACATCTCGGATTTCATCTCATTCTCCCTTCCGGTCCAGCCACACTAGCCGGCCCTCTACCACAGTCGCTTTGCAGCGGCCAAAGACCGTCTCCCCCGCAAATGGAGTGGCGCGTCCCATGGTCTGGAACTCCGCCGGGTCAATGGGATAAGAAGCCTCCAGGTCCCAAATGCTGTAGTCCTCCCCCCGGGGAAGGGCAAACCGGGCACGGGGTGCAGCGCTCATCCGCTGCACCAGCGTCTCCAGGGACATGATGCCGGTCTTCACCAGGCCGGTGTACAGCACGGGGAACGCCGTCTCCAGGCCTACCACACCCATCAGACTCTTCTCCAGTCCCCTGCTCTTCTCCTGTGCGCTGTGGGGGGCGTGGTCTGTGGCAATCATGTCAATGGTACCGTCCAAAAGCCCCTCCAGCAGAGCCTGACGGTCCTCCTCCGACCGGATGGGAGGATTCATCTTAAACCGGCCATCCTCCTGGAGCATGCCGTCATGTTTCAGCAGGTAGTGAGGGCCAGTCTCACAGGTGACATCCAGGCCCTCTGCCTTCGCCTGGCGGATCAGAGCCACGGTCTCCTTAGCAGAGACATGACACACGTGGTAGGCGCATCCCGTCTCCTTCACCAGGCACAAATCCCGGGCCACAGGCCCCCACTCGCTCTCAGAGCAAATCCCCCGGTGCCCATGGAGGCGGGCATAGACTCCATCGTGAATGTACCCCCCCCGCAACAGGCGGTTGTCCTCACAGTGGGCTGCCACCACCTTGCCCAGGCGTTTGGCCTCCAGCATAGCTTGCCGCATCATGGACTCGGACTGCACTCCCCTGCCGTCATCAGAGAAGGCCACCACATGAGGAGCCAGGCCCGCCAGATCTGCCAGCGTCTCTCCCTGCTCTCCCACGGTAAGGGCGCCGTAGGGGTGCACCCGGACCAGGGCATCCCGGGCAATGGCCTCCAGCTCCGGCGCCAGGTGCGCCGGGCTGTCCGGCACGGGATTCAAATTCGGCATGGCGCACACATCGCTGTATCCCCCCCGGGCTGCGGCCCGGGTGCCGGTGGCGATGGTCTCTTTATAAAAAAATCCCGGTTCCCGAAGATGTACATGCACATCCACAAGACCCGGCAATAAAAAACAATGATCCAATTCCAAAACAGAAACACTACCGCCACAGTAGGAACGAGGCTCCATGCAAGGAAGCTCCAAATCCCGAAGCAAAAACTTCTCCCCGTCCAGCACATGGGCGTTCTTCAGACGAATCACCATGGGAGTTCCCCTCCTGCACTCAAAATTTCCATTGGGCGGATTGTACCACATTCCGCCATAAGCTGTCAAGAGTAAAATTGGAAATCGCCTTGCATTCTGTAAGAACGCAATACAATCAACTTGTACTTAATTGTACCACTTGACAAGGCAGAAAATTGTTGTATAATAACCACGAAGTGGGGGCTGCACCCGTCAGCTGACCGCAGCTCCCGATTTCAAAGGGGCAACCGCGTTCTGCGGCAGGAGGGACGGTTGCTTCTTTCTGTTTGCCTGCCAAGAGAATCCTGTAAATTTTTCAGGGAGACTGGCCATGATGAAACACAAAACAAACCGTCGGAGACTTCTGGCAGGAATTGTTGCCTTCATGTGGCTGGGATTTATCTGGGGCAATTCCATGCTCCCCGGTGCAGATTCTGCTGCAGTCAGCGGGTTCCTGGGGGAGCTGTTAGCTAAGATGTTCGGCCCTAAGGTGCTGGAAGCTGCTTTTTTTCTTCGAAAATTGGCCCATTTTACAGAATTTTCCATATTGGGTGGCGTGCTGGCCTGGAACGCCGGGCTGTGGCCGGTTTCTTCCTCTGTCCCGGTCCTGACCGGGCTATTGGCTGCCATGGCTGACGAAACCATCCAGCTTTTCTCCCCCGGCCGGGCGTCCATGGTACAGGATGTCTGGATCGACTTTGCAGGGGTCTTGGCCGGCCTTCTGCTGTTCCGTCTTGTGGCCCGCCGCCGGCATCTAAATTCAGATAAAGCCCCACAGGTTTCGGAATCTTTTAAGTATCCTTAAGGTTCCTCTGGTACACTGGAGTGGAAAGGATCCAACAATACGGATCGCCCTGCCGCTGTTCCCTGGGGGCAGGAGTGGTCCGGGTTTGTGCCTTCTTGTTCTCCTTTCCATCTTTTTCTTTCTTCCGTCCGGAAATCCCGTCCCAGATTTCCGGACACCCAAACATTCCGGAGTGGCTGCTGCAAAATGAACCCTTTTGCGGCGGCCCCTTTTTTGCAAAAGGCTCCGATTTCGGCTTCCAAAATCGAATCTCTCCCTGATTGGCACAATCCCGTCCTGCCCCACAGCAGAACGGGAATTTTTCGCTCCCCAGAAGGAAGCCGGTGGCCGCCTGGGTTGTATCACAACGTTTCCCAGCATGCTGAATCATAAATGATCAATCCAGCTGCTTTGCGGCTGTCTCCTGGGGAAGAGTTTTAACCCCAAACAGGAAATAGATGATGTGAAATACCCACACGCAGGCCAGAACGACCCGTCCAGCGGGAACCCTATGCATCATAACAAAGCCAATGGTCATGAGAAACGTCACCGTAGCGATAATCCGAATCTTGGTTTTCCTGGTCATACCTTTGCCTTGGACATAGCTCTCCAAATTGTTTTTGTAGAGCTTGGTGCCAATGAACCAGATGTGCAGCCGTTCAGAGCTTTTTCCGAAGCAGAAAGCTGCCAACAGCAGGAATGGGAAAGCCGGAAGCAGAGGTAGCACCGCTCCAAGGGCGCCAAGTCCCACACCGATGCAGCCCAATGCAAGGTATATGGTCTTTTTGATGTTCATCTCGTTTTCTCCAGTCGTCTCGTTTCCTTTTTGTTTTCAATCATATGGCGTACCGTCACAAGGGGATGGTGGAAGATCATCCTGGGGCCGGAAAAAACCATGACCGCCCGAATGCTCTCCCGCATCTCCGGCCTATAGCAATGCACCTTGCAGTTGGAGCAGAAGGTTTTCGTCTCCATAAAGGGGCATCTGTCACTGCGCTGCCGGGCATACCGATCCAAGGCAGCGCATTGGGGGCAAAGTCTTTTCCCGCCGTGATGTTTCTTGCAGTACAGAGCGATCATTTGGGAAACGAGCTGCTTTTCCCGCTCCCGCTTGGTCTGGGTATCCATCAGCTCATCCTCCCATGCTCCACGGAGTAAACCCGGCCGGCAATGCGCATGGTAGACGCCCGGTGGGACACCAAAACCACGGTTTTATCCCGCCCCTCCTCTTTCAAAGAGCGAAGAATCACCGCTTCATTCAAGCTGTCCAGATTGCTGGTGGGTTCATCCAGCAGCATCAGCGGTGCATTGTGGAGGAAAGCTCTTGCCAAACCCAACCGCTGCCGTTCGCCGCCGGAGAGGGTATCTCCCAGCTCGCCCACGGGGGTATCATAGCCCTGGGGAAGTGTCTGGATGAAGTCATGGACAGAGGCTTTCTGACAGGCTGCCACGATTTCTTCGTCGGTGGCGTCCAGCTTGGCAATCCGAAGATTATTTCGGATGCTGTCGTGGAACAGATGGGTTTCCTGGGTGACAAAGCTCTCCAAATCGCGCAGATTTCCAGTATTGATCTCATTCACTGCCCGCCCGGACAAGGTAATTTTCCCTTTCTGGACCTCCCAAAAGCGCATGAACAGCTTCAGCAATGTGGATTTTCCGCTGCCGCTGCGGCCTACAATGCCCACAATTTGATTCTGAGGAATTTCCGCAGAAACATCATCCAGAATGACCTCCTCTCCGTAAGAGAACGAAACATGCTCCGCAGCCGCTCCTGTAAAGCCGGTGTCCGAGCGGCCGGTCACCTCCTCCACCGCCGGGGTTTCTTCCAAAATGTCCAGCACCCGGTTACCCGCAGCAAAGGTGTTTTGCAGGGTGCTGCCCAGGTTTGCCAGAGCTATCACCGGGCCGAAGGAGCTCATCAGCGCAATGCTGGGAATCAGAACGCCGTCAAACCCCACCGCGTGCCGCTGGTACAGCATGGCCGAGACAAAGAGCATGGCCAGGTCAAATACCAGAATCACGGTGTTGGTGCATGCTGCATTGTATCCGGCGGTGCGTTTCATCCGCTCTTCGTCTTTGGCAAGCGCTTCGGTGCGGCGGTTCATTTCCGCCAGACGTGCCTTCCCCTGGCCGTACTGCTGAATCTCAGGCAATCCCCGGAGACTGTCCAGTACGAAGCTGCTCAGGTTACCGGATTTGGTGCGAAACCTCATACCGTCTTCCCCACTGAGCCGGGAGGTGACGAGGGGCACCGCCACGCCGACTACCAGGTAAGCGGTCAAAGCCAGCAGGCCCTGACTCCAATGGTACTGACTCATAAACAGACACATGAGGATGGAAAACAGGGTGGCAATGGCAGCCGGAGAGATGGTGTGGGCATAGAATACCTCAAGCAGCTCAATGTCGGAGGTAATAACCGAGATCAGGTTGCCCTTGTCCTTTCCCTCCAGCTTTGCAGGGCAGAGCCTGCGCAGAGCTTGAAAGACTTTGTCCCGGATCAAGGCCAACAATTTAAACGCGATGAAGTGATTGCAAGCCTGCTCCCCATAGCGCAACACCGCCCGCAGCAGCGCAAAAACCGCCATGCTGACAAATAGCACCTGCAAGCCCAGAGTCGTTTCAAAGCCCAATACGTTCAGCACGGCGTATCCCCCAAAAATGGTGATCAAGGAGGCGCACAGATGACCAATCAGGCCCATGGTAATGGCGAGGACCATGTACCCGGTCAGAGGCTTCACCAGTCCAATGAGTTTCCCCATCACTGCAAATCCGCTTCTTCTTTTCATGCGTGGACCTTCTTTCCGTAGTGTTCCAGCTCCTGCTGGGCAACCCACAGCTTGGCGTAATGGCCGCCGGTGGACAGCAGCTGTTCGTGGGAGCCGCTTTCTACCACCCTGCCGCCATCCATCACATAGATTCTGTCTGCATCGGCCACATGGACCAGCCGGTGGGAGATCAAAATCACAGTCTTGGTTTTCGCCAGCCGATGAATCTGAGCCATGACATCGGTTTCACTTTCCACGTCAATGTTGGAACTGGCTTCATCGAAGAGGTACACCGGGCTGTCGTGGAGCAGTGCGCGAGCAAGCGCCAGCCGCTGGCACTGGCCGCCAGAGAGATTCGACGCCTTCTCTGCCAGCCGGGTATCCAATCCCTGCGCTTCTCGGAGGAAGTCCGCCAGCTTCACCTGCTCCAGCGCCATCCACAGAGCATCCTCCCCGGCATTCGGACAGCCCATGAGCAGATTTTCCCGAACCGTTCCCTGAAACAGATAGCTTTGATGGCTGACATAGGTAAAGCGCTCCAGCAGGCTCTCCTCTGAGATGTCACAAAGTGGCACGCCGCCTACCGTGACGGAGCCGGTATAGCCCCGGTTCCGTCCCATGAGAATGGAGGCAATCGTAGACTTCCCACAGCCGGATTCCCCCACGATGGCAGTCAAACTGCCCTGGGGGAAATGCAGATCGACGCCTTTCAGGACCTCCCGCTCCGGCTCATAGGCAAAGTGTAGGTTCTGACAAGCAATGGTACAGTCGTTGGGAACGGGTTCCGTTTTCTTTTCCCCCTCCTGTAGGTCCATCAGCCGGAAAATCTTATCCGACGCCGCCATGCCGTTCATGGCAATGTGAAAGAAGCTGCCCAGCTGACGCATGGGAATGAAGAAATCGGCAGCCAGGAGGATGATGGCAAGGCAGCCGCCTAAGCCCACATGACCCGCCTGGAATTGGGTCACAGCCACGATGATCCCTGCCGCCGCCCCTCCGTAGGCAATGAGGTCCATGATGGTAATGGAGTTGAGCTGCATAGTCAGCACCTTCATGGTGATACGGCGGAATGTTTCCGATCTGTCGTTCATTTCTTGATTTTTAAACTCGTCTGCTTGGTAGATTTTCAGGGTAGTCAAGCCCTGCAGATTTTCCAGGAAGGTATCCCCCAGCGCGGTATACTGGCTCCAGTATTTACTCAGTAGCTTCTTGGCCCAGGTCTGCACCGCCGCAATGGCAATGGGGATCAAGGGCACGCATACCAGCAACACAACCGCCGCAGGCACATTCACGAAGCACAGCAGGAGGAACAAGGTCAGCGGCGCCAACATGGCATAAAAAAACTGAGGAAGATACGCCCCAAAGTAGGTTTCCAATTGATCCACGCCCTCCACGGCAACCTGCACCACCTCGGAGGTCTGCACCTGTTCCCTGTATGCGCTGCCCAGGCGCAGCAGCTTCCGGTAGATCTGTTCCCGTAGCTTCTTTTTCACGGCTTTGCTGGACAGATACCCCATCCGGGCTGCGCCCACATTGCACACAAACCGGAGCGCCACCGCACCGATGGCAATGCAGACGGTCCATTGCAAATCCTTGGCCCCGGCACTGCCCTGGTAAAGCCGGGAGAGCAACCGGCAAATCGCACCGGTCATGGTTATGTTGGCCACCAGGGCGCACCATTGCAGCACCACATGCCCGGCAATGTATTTCTTGCTTTCGCGGACCGCGCCGGTCAATCTTTTGTCTATCATCATATTGGCTCCCATACTCATTCCTTAGTGGTTGTTCCCTTCACTCTCTCCAACATGGCTTTCATGGCGGAAAAGGTCTCCGGGCTGACAGAATGCTCCATTTCGCAGGCATCGTGGGCCGCAATTTCTGGGTTGATGCCTAAGCCAGTCAGAAATCCCTGGAAAAACTGATGCCGCTCGTATGTGTCCTTGGCGATCTGCAATCCCGAATCTGTCAAATGAACCAGCCGGCTCTCGTCCATCCACACGTATCCCTCCTGCTCCAGCGCTTTTAAAGCAATCGACACTGTAGGTCGCGTCACTTTTAGCATCCTTGCAACGTCAGATCCATGCACACCTTGCTGGCTCTCCAGGATATAGATGGTCTTCAAATAGTCTTCCGTTGATTTTCTCTGCTTCACAAAGGGAAATCTCCTCCTTTCTCTGCAACCCGGCGCAGCTTGCCCAAAAAGTTAGCATCTGCTAACTTTTCGATTCTCCCAGGAACGGTGTGATCGTCACGCCCCTAGTACCGTGTAACGCTTAAAATTGTACATTTTCTGGCTGACGGATCTGCCAGAGGCCCCTAGGGGCGGCCTAAGGGTGCGGTCTCCTGGACGCGCCCTACCGCCTCGGGGAGCAGATGGGAGCTACGGTCCAACCCCTGTAGGGGCGCACCGTGTGCGCCCGCTGGGAAAGATGTACGAATTCGCCGGAAATTTAGAGAAACCGGAAGATTTCGCCGCCGGCGCGTCCAGGATGCCGCCACCTGCCACCGGGATTGTACCTGACTGGCCGGACAGTTCCCAAGAAAATATATACTTTTGGAATTACGCTGTACTACCTCTCAATCTCTTGATGTCATGTTCCTTCGCAGCGCCTCCAGGTAACATAGTGGGGCAATTCTGCTTCCCATGATAACCTGCTCCGTAACAGAGAAGCCCTGTTGGGATACGAAATCCACATACGCCTGGACATCCCACTTGTGATAGATCTGAAGCCCGGCCAGCTTTAGGAGCTTCGTACGCAGGCGAAAGCCGAAGCCCTGGCCATGGACAAAGGTTGGCGCCAGCAAAAGTCCACCGGATTTCAGCACCCGGTGGGCCTCTGACAGGACCTTTTCCGGGTCCGGTATCACGTGCAAGCCGTTGGCAATGACCACCGCGTCAAAAGAACCTGGCGCATAGGGCAAGCAGGTCGCATTCTGAACACTGAAGTGCAGCCGGACAGAATGTACCTTTTTCCTTGCCTCGGCAATCATTTCCGGCGCATAATCGGTCGCTTCCAGGCTTTTCACACTGCCTGCAAGACGCTGGGAAATCAGGCCCGTGCCACAGGCAAGCTCCAGCACGCACATCTGCCGGCTTAGCCTCCGCTTCATTCGCAGAGCCATCTCCTCATACAGAGAGCTGTTGCTGCCCATAAAGCCATCGTAGGAGCCAGACCAGCGGCCCCAGAATTGTTGATTCCCGTTGTCTGCTTTCATGACATGCCTCCACATTTTTCAAAGGCAGCTCTGCCTGAGCGCTTCCGCCCATAGCTCTGGGCACACAGCCGTGCCCAGTTGCGCCCGGTAGAGCGCAGTCCAGGCGGCGCAACGATCGCCGCCAAAGGTACGGTGAAACCAGGTGGAATTGTCTCTGTCATTTTCCCAACAGGGAGAATCCTCTTTTCACATATGGAGCCGTCTCAGCCGACCTCACCGTATAGCCGGTGGCGGCAAGGACGGATTTCAGCTTCTCCTCATCCAGCGGATTCTCCGCAAGAATCTCCGTCTTTCCCTTGGTGTGGGAGGAAGTGACCTTCTTCACCGGAAACGCCTTGCGAATGGCGTCATTCACATGAGCCTCGCACATTCCGCATGCCATGCCTTCCACTTCCAGAGTAATTTTCACCATCTTGATTCCCCCACTTTTTATTGATTATATTCAGATGACCGATGGGATGACTCCCATGGAGCATAGGCGCCCAGCCAAGGCAAGTGCAGTTTGGAATTCCTGGGCGGAGCTGTATCAGGGCGCGGCCTCCTGGGCGCACCGGCTGCAGCGGTTAACCGATTGCGAAGGAGCGTCTCCGATGACCTGGTTTAAAAGATATGTCATGCTGTGAACACGGAATAGAAACGTATGGTTCGGAATGCCCCCTTTTTCTGGTGGAGCTTGGGTGGCGCATATTCTCCGCAACATTTGCAACCATGAGCGGCATGAGCGTCCGCCTTCGTTGTCATGCTCTTTTAATTAGTATCTACTAACCAGGCCTCCCGCAAAAAAGTTAGCTCTTGCTAACCCTTGGCTATCATAGCGCACACCTCGGATTTTGTCAAGCCCCTTTTCTCTGATACCCAGTCAGATTTCCGCCTCACGGCAGCCGCCCTTGCCTTTGGCCAGCCCTTCCCACTACCGGGCCGACTCGGGACTTTCACCCGATAGGACGTGGGCTCACCGGGCGCAGGCAGTCAAAAAATAGGCTGTCTCCAAATCAGAGACAGCCCATTTTTCCATATCACTCTTACCCCCGCTCCCACTCCTTGATCTGGCTGGCCTTTTCATATAACCGGACATAACTGTCATAGCGGCTGGTTTGAATTTCCCCGGCCTGCAGGGCCCGGGTCACAGCACAGTCCGGCTCTTTCAGATGGGCGCAGTCGTGAAACCGGCATTGGCCCAGATAGGGGGCAAAATCGGGGAATGCGTATTGCAGATTTTCCTTCAGGATGACATCCATCTGGTCTGTGTCAAAGGAGGAGAATCCCGGGGTATCCGCCACAAAGGTGTTCCCATCCAGGGCGTAAAGCTCCACATGCCGGGTGGTATGCCGTCCCCGGCCCAGCTTTTCCGAAACCTCCCCGGTCCGCAGCCCCAGGCGCGGCGCCAGGCGGTTCAAAACGCTGCTCTTTCCCACACCGGAGTTTCCTGTAAATGCAGTGAGCTTTCCTGCAAGGGCCGCCCGCAGCGCCTCCACCCCGGCGCCGGTCTCTGCGCTGGTCCGGAGCACCGGGAATCCCGCCTGCTCATAGATCCGGCCCAGGTCCTCCGCCGGGTCCAGGTCGGTTTTATTGAGGCAGAGAATCACCGGCACCTCCTGGTTTCCGGCAATGGCGGCCACCCGGTCAATGAGGAAGGGCTCCGTGACGGGATTCACATTGGCGGCAAACACCACCAACGCGTCCAAATTGGCCACCGCAGGCCGGAGAAAGTGGTTCTTGCGGGGCAAAATTTCCTCCACCATACCCCGGCTGCCGGTGCAGGAAATCTCCGCCAAGTCCCCGGTGAGGGGGGTGAGGCCCTCCTTTCGGAAATGGCCCCGTGCCCGGCAGGTCACCACCCCTGCCTCTGTCTGCACCTCATAAAACCCGCTGAGGGACTTCACAATTCGTCCAATCATCCATCCACCGTAAAGCGCAGGGTGATTCTCTCGCCGGTTGCGGCGGAGAAGTCCACCTTGAAGCTGCTTGCCAGTTTGCCATTGACGTAAACGTCAAAGTACTCCGTGCCTTTGCCTTCCAGGCTCACCGGCACCTCCGACGTACCCGGCTCTACGATGAGGGCCTCGGTGCAGGGGCTATTGCCCTTGTAAATCTGGAGCTGGTACTCCACTGTAATGTCCGAGGGCAGCGCCAAAGTCACAGTTTTAGAAACCACCTGAGGCTCCGGTTCCGTCGTGGGGGGCGTGGTGGGAGGCGCTGTGGTCTCCGCAGGTCCCTTGGAGACCTTCAGCTTCACCACCGTTCCCTCCGGCACCTCCGTGCCCTTTGCCTGATCCTGCTCGATCACCTCGTCCTTGGGCTTGTCACTCTCCACCAGGTCATAGTCATATTTCAGATTCTTTCCCGTCAGCATGGACGCCGCCGTTCTGATGTCCATACCCAGGACCTCGGGAACCGTCGTCATCACCACATCGCTGCCGGTGCTCACATAGAGGGTCACCGTCTGACCTGCCGTCAGGGTAGCGCCCTTTCCAGGCTCTGTGCGGATGATTTTCCCCTCTTCCACATCCTCGCTGGCTTCCTTCTCCACCCGAATTTCCAGATTCATACCGGGTAAATTCCGGAGATAGGCCTCTGCATTGGTCTGGGGCTGGCCGGCAAGGTCGTCCAAAGTCGCCGTCTGGGGGCCTTTGCTGATCCACAGGGTCACCGTCTGCCCCACTGTGAGGATTTCGTCCGCCTCGGGGTCGGTCCGGGTAACCCGGCCGGCGGCAATGTCACTGCTGAACTCCTCCTCCAGAGTCACAGACAGGTGCAAATCCTTCAAACCGTCTAAATACTCCCTGGCTTTCTCCTCTGTCCGGTTTACCAGGTCACCCATCTGCCCGGTCTGGGGGCCATTGCTGATTACCAGCTTCACCGTAGAGCCTTCTGCCACCTGGGTCCGGGCTACGGGGTCCTGGGAGATGACCTTCCCAGCCTCATACTCGTTGCTGTAGGTATAATCGCTGTCCACCAGACGCAGGTTGGGGTACTTTTCCGGATCGATTTCCTTAAATACCTCGCCCACGAAGTTGGGAACCTCCAGCATCGTCGTGCCGCTGCCCTTCGTAACCAGGACCACCAGAACCACCAAAGCAATCACCACTGCCACTGCGCCTACGCCAATGGCAATGAACAGGCCCTTGTTCCGGCGAGGCTGCTCCTCCTCCGCCTCCTCTGAATACCGGCGGCTCCGCTCCGGTTCCTGGTAGCGGGGGCGCTCCGGCTCCTGGTAGCGGGGACGCTCCGGCTCCCTGGCTCTGGGCTGCTCCTGCCGGGGGCCTGCCACCCGCTCCGCCGTGGAGCGAGGCGCCGGGCGGCGGGGCTGCTGGGGAGCTGAGGCTCCCGCCCCCACCGGGGCGGCTGCCCTGGCCTGCACAGGCTCGTCAAAGTAAAAGAGGGTATTGGGGTTTTTCCGAAACTCCTCCATGTCGTACAACATTTCCGTGGCGGAGCTATAACGCCGGGCGGGGTCTACCTCCATGGCGTGCATGATGATCTGCTCCAGGCCGCCGGGAATGTTGGGATTGATGGTGCTGGGCATAGGAGCACCGCCGTTGATGTGCTTCAAGGCCACCGCCACAGGCGACTCCCCGTCATAGGGAGGCCGTCCCGTGAGCATTTCATACATCACAACACCCAGAGAATAGAGGTCCGACCGGTTATCCACTCGGCCGCCCTTGGCCTGCTCCGGAGAGATATAATGAACCGAACCCAGCGCCTCCTTGGTGAGGGTGCTCTGGGAGGACATGATCCGGGCAATGCCGAAATCCGTCACCTTGGCCGAGCCGTTTTTCAAAATCATCACATTGTGAGGCTTGATGTCCCGGTGGACAATGCCCTGATTGTGGGCATGCTCCAAGGCCTTGGCGATCTGCATGGCAAAGTGGAGAGATTCCTTCCAGTTGAGGTACCCGCCCCGCCGCTCAATATACTGCTTCAGGGTGATCCCGTCCACCAGCTCCATCACAATGTAATCCGCATCTCCATTGGTGGAAACATCGTAAACGCTTACAATATTGGGATGGTTCAGCATGGCGACAGCCTGGGACTCGGCATGGAACCGGCGACGGAATTCCTCATCCTGAGAATATTCCTCCTTCAAAATCTTAATGGCCACCAGCCGATTGAGCCGGTGACAACGGGCCCGGTACACCACAGCCATACCCCCGGTACCAATCACATCCAGGATCTCATATCGGTTATCCAGGAGGCGGCCTATGTATTTATCCATAAAAGAGAACTCCTTTCTCGCTCCTTGTCTCTTTGTAAGCTCAAATCACAATCAGGACGCTGGTCACATTGTCCGGCGCACCCCGCTCCTGGCAGATCCCCAGCAGCCGCTGGCAACACAGCTGCTTGTTCACGCCGTGGACCACTTCGAAGAGAATTTCCTGGTCATCCAGCAGGTTGGACAGGCCGTCGGTACACAGCAAGAGGTAATCCCCCTTCTGCACCGGTTGATAAAAAAGGTCGCATTCCACCCCAGGCTCCGTCCCAATGGCCCGGGTAATCAGATTCTTCCCGGGATAATTCTTAGCCTGCTCCCGGGAAAGTTCCCCCCGCTGGACCATCAGCTGCACCAGGGAGTGGTCCGTCGTCAGGCACCGGACTCCTTCCCGGTTCAGAAGATAGCACCGGCTGTCGCCTACATTGGCAATAACCGCCATCTGATGATCCACATAGGCCGCCACCAGAGTGGTGCCCATGCCCTCAAAGTCCTCAAACTGCCGGGACTGGTCATAGACGGTAAAATTGGCCAGACGCACCGCTTCCCGGAACATCTGCCCTGCCTGCTCCTGGCTCATCCCCGGCTTGCGGAGGCGGGTCACCTCTTGCATGAATATCTGCAAAGCCAGGGAGCTGGCCACATTACCGGATTTGGCCCCGCCCATGCCGTCACAGACGGTGCAGAGCAGGCTGTCTTCTTCAAATGTATGCACCCCATATGCATCCTGGTTCTGGACCCGGACACAGCCGGGATCTGTCAGTCCCCACGCCTGCATGGCCGGACCTCCCTTCCTTGTTTGTTTAAATTGTATCAGTTTTTCCCCGGCATTGCAATCATTTCCGCAGAAATTGACATGGAAAATTCCCCATGCACTCCCATTTTCCCTCTCCTTGCAATGTAAAACCGCGAAATTTCATATTCGCTACCGGGCAAGCACGCAGTTTCGTTAAGAAGGGAACAGGTTATGTTTTTGCCGCTCCTGCCTACCGGCCTGCCAGATCTCGCCGTTCCTCATCCGATCGCCTAGCGGCGGTCACCTTCCCCCCGGGGGAAGGCGGGGGCGTGGATTTCGCCTTAGGTTCGCGGCATTGGTCAGGTGCACTCCCGTAGGCGGGCCAGCCGATGCAACACTGCTTATCGCCGGGGCAGGTTCGTCTCTCCTTCAAATTTTCTTCTCAACTGACCGCAGGAGGCGTCAATGTCTCCGCCCAGGGTCCGGCGGACCGTGGCGGTGAGTCCTCCCTCTTCCAAAATGCGCTGAAACTGCTGCACTGCCTGGCGGGAGCTGGGGTGTAGGGGGCTCTCTGCCACCTCATTGAGAGGGATGAGATTCACATGGGCAGGCAATCCCTTCAACCGGCGCAGCAGCAGCCGGGCACAGTCCGGTGAGTCGTTCACTCCGTCGATCATGGCATATTCAAAGGAAATCCGGCGGCCTGTAGCCTCATAGTAGTCCCGGCAGGCCTCCAGCAGCACCTCCACAGGATAGGCCCGGTTCACCGGCATAATGGTATTCCGGATCTCATCCGACGGGGCATGGAGGGAAACCGACAGGGTAAGCTGCAGCTTTTTCTCTGCCAGCAGCCGGATCTTGGGGACCAGGCCGCAGGTGGACAGGCTGATGTGGCGCATTCCAATGTTCAGCCCCTGAGGGCTGTTTACCAGCTCCAAAAAGCGGAGCACCGTGTCAAAGTTATCTAGCGGCTCCCCGATGCCCATGAGCACAATATGGGAAATGGGCAGTCCGGAGTCCAGCTGGGTAAAGAGCACCTGATCCAGCATCTCCGAGGGCCGCAGGCGGCGCACCAGTCCCCCCAGGGTGGAGGCGCAAAAGGCGCAGCCCATGGGGCAGCCCACCTCCGAGGAGATGCAGACGCTGTTTCCGTAGTGGTAGCGCATGAGGACCGTCTCCACACAGTTGCCGTCAGACAGCCGCCACAGATACTTAACCGTCCCATCCTTCCGGGACTCCTGCTTCCGGACCACCTGGGGCACGGTGATTTCATACCGCTCCTCCAGCTGCCGCCGCAAATCCTTGGACAGGTTGGTCATCTCCTGGAAGGACCTCGCCCCCCGGTGCAGCCAGGTATAAATCTGTCCGGCCCGGAAGGCGGGCTGACCCAGGGACACCATGGCCCCCTGAAGTTCCGGCAAAGTCATGGATTTGATGTCTTCTCTCATGGCCGCCTCCCCATTTTGCAGATAAAAAAACCGTCTGTTTCAAATTTCCCCGGCAGCAGTGTCACCATTGCCGTATCACCCTCCCCCATATCCCCAGGCAGCTCCAAGGGAATGGGAAAAAAGTCAGGGTTCTGCTCCAAAAAGGCCCGAACTACCTGCTGGTTTTCCCGGCGCAAAATGGTGCAGGTGGAGTAGAGAAGCACGCCGCCGGGCTTCACATACTGGGCTTGCCTGCAGAGAATCTCCATCTGCAGCCGGGGGAGCTTCTCCGTCTGGGTCAGATCCTTGTATCGGATGTCCGGCTTCTTCCGGATGATCCCCAGGCCGCTGCAGGGCACATCCACCAGGACCCGATCCATGGCGCCCTCCCACTCCGGAACCGGCTCCCGGGCGTCCTGGAGCCGGGTGTGTATGCAGGAAAGGCCCATCCGGGCCGCTCCCTTTTCCATAAGGGCCAGCTTATGCTCGTGGATGTCGCAGGCAATGAGATTTCCCTGCCCTGCCATATCGATGGCCGCAGCGAAGCTCTTGCCCCCTGGAGCAGCGCAGCTGTCCAGGACCTGCATCCCCGGCTTCACCCCGGCGCACTGGACTGCCAGCCGGGAAGCGGCGTCCTGGACATAGCACAGGCCCTTTTGGTAAATCTCTAACCGCTCCAGGTTACCGGCGCCGGCAATCAGAAAGCAGCGCTCCAGCCAGGGATGGGGCGTACAGCTGCCCCCGGCCGCCTGAATGGCTGCCGGGATTTGAGACCAGTCCCCCGCCAGAGGGTTCCCCTGCAGCACCGTCTCCGGCGCCTGGTTGTCCGCAGCCAGCACCCCCTCCAGCTCCTCCGGTCCCATTTCTCCGGCCAGCAGCTCCACCAGGGGCTGAGGATGGCTGTACCGGGTGGCCAGATCCTGGGGTTCGGCCAGCTCTCCCCTGCGGCGAATCGCTCCCCGCAGGACGCCGTTCACCAGGCCCGCAGCCCTGGGATTGGCATATTGTTTGCCCTGCTCCACCGCCTCATGGACGGCGGCGGAGTCGGGGATTTTATCCATATAGAAAATCTGATACAGGCCCAGGCGCAGAATGTCCAGCACCACCGGCTGCAAATCCCGGAGCCTGCCCCGGACCAGCTGGCTCAGGTAAAAATCCAGAAGCATCCGGTTCTGGAGCACGCCGTAGCACAGCCGGGTTGCCAGAGCCGCGTCCCGCCGGTCCAGCCGGTCTCGCTGGGCGTATTCCTTCAGCACCCCGTCGGACCAGGCGCCCTGCTTCCGGCAGGCAATGAGCGCCCCTAAGGCCGTCTGTCTTGCAGCCATGGCGCCTCCTTACAGGGGAAGGGGATGGCCCCGGAAGTAGTCCGGCGCGGCCATGCGTTTTCCCCCGTCCGCCTGGAGCACCCGGATCTCCAGGACACCCCCTTGGCCGCAGGCCATCTCCAGGCCGGTCCTCGTCACGGCCAGGGGCGTTCCCGGTGGGCACTCCGTGGTCTTGGGCAATGGCGCCGCCTCATAGACCCGGAACCGTTTCCCCGCCAGCTCCATGGTGGCCACAGGCCAGGGATCCAGGCCCCGGATGTGATTCCAGATCTCCCGGGGGCTCCTGGTCCAGTCGATGGGGCACATGTCCTTGGTGAGCATAGGCGCAAAGGTGACCTTGGACGGATCCTGGGGCGTGGCCGCCACGGGTCCCTGCTCCAAACGTTTCAGCGTCTCCGCCAGCAGGTCCGCCCCCAGCACCGCCAGCCGATCCAGAAGGCTCTGGGCATTTTCATTGGGGTCAACGGGGGTCTTTCGGGTGGCGATCATGTCCCCGGCATCCATCTCCGCTGCCATAAACATCGCTGTGACCCCCGTCTCTTCCAGTCCCCGGAGCACCGCCCACTGCACAGGGCCGGAGCCCCGCAGGGCGGGCAGCAGGCTGGCGTGGATGTTGATGCAGCCCTTGGGAGGAATATCCAGCACCACCTGAGGCAAAATCCGGCCATAGGCCACCACGGCAATCACATCCGGCTTCAAAGCCCGCAGCTCCTCCACCGCAGCCGCTTCCCGGAAGCCCGCCGGCTGATAAACCGGGATCTCATGGGCCAGCGCCACCCGCTTCACCGGAGATTGGGTCAGCTTCATCCCCCGGTTTTGGGGGGTGTCCGGCTTGGTATATACCGCCACCACATTCATGTGCTCTGTCAAAAGCTTCTCCAGGCAGGCGGCGGCAATGTCCGGCGTGCCCATAAATACAATGCGCATAGGCTCCCTCCCTACATCTGCTCCATTTCCTCTTCCGTCAGGAAGCGGGAAATCTTCTCCGTGTATAGATGGCCCTCCAGATGATCCAGCTCGTGGCAGAAGCAGCGGGCGGTCAACTCCTCTCCCTCCACCTCAAACCAGTTGCCAAACCGGTCCTGGGCCCGAAGCTTTACCCAGTTGGGCCGTTTCACCAGCCCCCATTTGCCAGGTACGCTGAGGCAGCCCTCGGGGCCGTCCTGTTCGCCAGACTGCTCCAGGATTTCCGGATTTACCAGCTCCAGCATCTCCTCACCGGTGTCCACCACCACAACCCGCCGCAAAATACCAACCTGGGGGGCAGCCAGGCCCGCGCCGTTTGCTTCCTCCAGGGTGTCGCGCATATCGTCCAGCAGCTGGTGAAGCCGGCTGTTAAATTCCGTCACAGGGCGGCACTTTTTGTGGAGCACCGGTTCCTTTTCTGTCATAATCTTTCTCAATGCCATGGCTATATCCTCACTTTTTAATCATATCCGTTGATATCTGCAAACGCTGAGATGCCCCGATTGGCCCGGTCCTGGGCAAACTGCCGGAGCAAATAGGCCAAAAGCCGGTGCACTTCCCGGCTTCTGGGGGTTCGGAGCGTCAGCCGGTAGCGGTAATGGTAGTTGATTTTGGCCACCGCCGCAGGCGCAGGCCCCAAAACCTGGCAGGCCAGGCCCCGGTATGGGTCTGCTTCCAGGCAGCCCAAAAGGCTGTCCCGAAACAGAGCCGCCCCCCGGAGCACCTGTCCCTCCTCCGGGCCGGAAAAGGTAATGGTGTATAAATCCCGGTAGGGAGGACAACCCTTGGCCTCCCGCAGACCTGCCTCCAGCTCGTAAAACCCGCCGTAATCCTGTTGGGACGCCAGGACGATGACCCGGTGCTCCGGGGTCATGGTCTGGATCAGCGCCCGGCCCGGCCTTTGGCCCCGGCCTGCCCGTCCCACCACCTGGGTGAGCATATTGAAGGTGGTCTCCGCCGCCCGGTAGCTGTCCACATACAGGGACATGTCCGCATCCAGGACCCCCACCAGGGTCACCCGCTCCAGGTTCAGCCCCTTGGCCACCATTTGGGTACCCAAAAGCACCGGCAAACGTTCCCGCTGGAACCGCTCCAGAATCCTCTCGTGGGTGTTGACCGCATTCACCGTATCCGCATCCATCCGGGCCACCTGGATACCGGGGAAGCGGGCCTCCAGCTCCGCCTGAACCTTTTGGGTCCCGGCCCCCACCTGCTTCAGAGGGCCGCCGCACTGGGGGCAGCGTGGGGGAACCGGCTGGGAAAAGCCGCAATAGTGGCACATCAGCCGGTGATTGGCGCTGTGGTAGGTGAGGTGCACGCTGCACCGGGGGCATTCCGGCACCTGGCCGCAGCTCACACACTGGAGCATCCGGCTGGCGCCCCGGCGGTTCAGGAAGAGGATGGTCTGCTCTCCCCGGGCCATGGTCTCCTCCATAGCCTGAAGCAAGGGGCGGCTGAGCACAGAGTCGTTGCCTGCCCGGATCTCCTCCTTCATGTCCACCAGCCGGACCTGGGGAAGGGCCATGCCGTTGAACCGGCCTGCCAGGCGGCAAAGGGTATACACCCCCGTTCTGGCCCGGTACATGGTCTCCACGGAAGGCGTGGCGGAGCCCAGAAGCACCAGCGCCTTCTCCCGGTTCCCCCGAAAGATGGCCACCTCCCTGGCGCAATATCGGGGGGTGTTCTCTGATTTGTAGGAGTGCTCCTGCTCCTCATCCAAAATAATGATACCCAAATTCCGGCAGGGTGCAAACACGGCAGATCGGGTACCTACCACCACCTTGGCCTGGCCGCTCCGAACCCGCTTCCACTGGTCATACCGCTCTCCTGGTGGGAGGCTGCTGTGAAGCACTGCCACCTCCCTGCCAAAATGGGCTGCCAAAAGGCTGAGGAGCTGGGGGGTCAGGGCAATTTCCGGCACCAGCAGCAGGGCCCCCTTTTCCAGCTCCAGGCACCGGGCAATGAGCTTCAGATACACCGCCGTCTTTCCGCTGCCTGTGACGCCATGCAGCAGCGCCACCCCTGGCCGGCCCACCTCCAGCTTCCCCGCCAGGACGTCATAGACCGCCGTCTGCTCGGCGTTTAGCGTCAAGGGGCCCTCCTGCTTGGCCGGAATGATCTCCCGGCAGCGGAGCACTGGGCGCTCCTGGAGGGATACATAGCCCAGCTTCTCCAGCCGCCGCACCGTGGCTGCGGTGGCCCCCGTGTAATAGCAAAGCTCCTTCACGGTGCACGAGCCCACCGTGCACAGCAGTTCCAGAACGGACGCCTGGAGGGGGGCGGACTTGGCCTTCCGACGGGCATAATCCATGGCTTCCTCTGCACAAGCGGAGAGAACCGCAATGCGCTCGGTCTTGTCTCCGGCTCTGCGCAGGAAGTCGCTCTGAGAAGTCAGCCATTTTTTATTTAGAAGGTATCGAAGGGCCGCCTGCAGAGCTTCCTCTTCCGGAAAGGCCTTTCGCACAGCGCGATAGGTCGCCTCACCCCCCAGGTCCTCTAAAAAAGCAAGCACCGCCTTGGCATCCTTCTGCCGGATGGTCTTCCCCTCCCAGGGTCTGCCGCTTGCCAGGGTAAAGGTATCCTGAACCTGGTACCACAGGCCCACAGGAAGGACCGCCCGAATGGCCTCATAAAAGGTGCAGAAATACCGCTCCCGTACAAAAGCAGCCAGGCGGAGCATGGCGTCGTCCAGCACCGGCTCCGGGTCCAGCGCACGGTCCACGCATTTCAGCTCCGCCTCGTTTCCCTCTTCCAGGGACAGTACCACGCCCTCCACGTTCCGGTTGCCCCGGCCAAAGGGCACCATCACCCGCACCCCCGGCAGAAGAGTCATCCCCGGCGGCACTGCATAGCTATAGGGCTTGTCAATGGCGTAAACCGCCGCAGAAACAGCAATCTTTGCAATCAAAGATAGCACCTCCCCCTTTGGAACACCCCATTTCTGGGGGCAATCCTGCCGCCATGGGCGGACCCCATGTCCGCCCGGACAGGTGCAAATGGGGTTACTTGGTATACTCGTCCTTCAGGTTGGCAGTCAGCTCGCCATTGGCCACCTCGCGAATGGCCAAAGTGACGGGCTTATCCTCCAGGGCAACGCCGCTGGACTCGGCCTCAATGGCAATCTGCCGGGCCCGGCGGGCCACTACGTTCACCAGAAGGTAGCGGCTGGGAATGTGCTTCAAAAGCTCAGACATGGGGGGATACAGCATGGGAAAGGACCTCCTTCAAAATTTCCACTTCACTTTGGTTTTCATAACGGCAGGCTGCGGCCTCCGGGCCGCCCTGCAAAATGGCCTCTACCTGGGCCACGCATACATCTACCTGGTCGTTGACCACCAGGTATGTATAGTGGGGGGCCTGGGCCAGCTCCCAGTGGGCCTGCTTCAGCCGGGCTTCCACCTTGTCCGGCGGGGTATCTCCCCGAGACTCCAGACGGCGGCGGAGCTCTGCCAGACTGGGTGGGGCCAGGAACACCATCACTGCCTGGGGCAGCTTCTCCAGAACCTGAAACGCGCCATTGGGCTCCACATCCAGCAGCACGGTGCCGCCCCGGTCCAGCACCCGGCGCACAGGCTCTGCTGGGGTGCCGTAATAATCTCCGCTGGCATAGTGGTTATACTCCAGCAGAGCCTGTCCGGCAATCATCCCCTCGAACTGAGCCGGTGTGATGAAATGGTAGTGCACACCATCCCGCTCTCCGCCTCTGGGCTGCCGGGTGGTGGCGGATACCGAGAAAAAGAAATCCGGGTGCCGCTCCAGAATTTGGCGAATCACTGTACTTTTCCCTGCCCCGGAGGGGCCGGAGAGAATGATCAGCTTTCCCTCACTCATGGTTCTTCCTCCTCTTTCGTCTCCTCTGTCCGCCCGTTGGCCCGGGCCGTCAAAATCTCCGGCTGAATAGCCGATAGAATCACATGGTCCGTATCCATGATCACCACAGAGCGGGTCCGGCGGCCGAAGCTGGCGTCAATGAGCATCCCCCGGTCCTTGGCCTCCTGGATCATCCGTTTGATGGGCGCAGAATCGGGGCTCACAATGGCCAAAAGCCGGGCCGAAGAGACCATATTTCCGAATCCAATGTTGATCAGCTGCATGGCCTCACCTCATTCGATGTTCTGGATTTGCTCCCGGATCTTCTCCAGCTCCCCCTTGATCTCCACCACCACCTGGGCCAGCCGCAGGTCTGTGCACTTGGAGCCAATGGTATTGGCCTCCCGGTTCATCTCCTGGAGGAGGAAATCCAGCTTCCGGCCCACGGCGCCGCCGCTAGCCAGCATGGTCTCCATCTGGGCCAGGTGACTGCGGAGCCGGACCGTCTCCTCATCCACCGCCACTTTGTCGGCAAAAATTGCCGCCTCCTGGAGAATCCGGCTTTCATCCACGGCCGTGCGCTCCAGGACCTCCTGCATCTTGGCCTCCAGCCGCGCCCGGTAATCGGCCACAGTCTGAGGAGAATCTGCCTCCACCCGGGCCACCAGGTCCAAAATCCTCTGTCTGCGGCTGCGCAAATCCGCTTCCATGGCAGCGCCCTCCGCCCTTCGCATGGCGTCAAAGGCAGCCAGGGCCTTGTCCACCACCTGAAGCAGGGCCGAAAGAAGCTGGTCCTCGTCCTCCCTGGGCTTTTCCACCAGGAACACCTCCGGCAGCCGGGAAAGGGCGGCAGCGCTGATGTCATCCCGGACGCCGTAGTCCTCCACCATGGTGCGCATGGCCTGGAGATATCCCTCCAGCACCGGCCGGTTCAGGCTCACCTGCACCAAATCACCGGCAGCAGCGCCTGCGGAGATGAACACATCCACCTTTCCCCGGGCCACCGCAGCCTTCACACGTTGCTTCACCCCGTCCTCTGCAAAGGTCAGGCTCCGGGGCAGTTTGACGGTGCAGTCCAAATATCGGTTGTTCACTGCCCGTAGCTCCACAGTAAATTCCCGGCCCATTACGGTTTCCACCGCCCGGCCATAGCCGGTCATACTCTTTATCAAGGTCATGATTCCCTTCTCATTATGAATTTTCCGAAACGCCAGAGCTGCCTCCGGCAAAGGAAGAAACGGTATACAAGAGCCTGCCGCCCTTTCGCCGCCGGTCCATCCAGACTGCCGGAGTCAGACCCAGGGCAAACCCAATTGCTCCGCCAGGGCCTCCCGCCAGGGCGTAGCCTCCCAGCAAAAACAGCACCGGCAGCAGATACACCGCAGCAGCAGCCCCCAGCACCTGGCAGGAGGCGGACTCCACCACCACCCGGTCCCCGGGCTTGGCCCCTATGGGGTTATAAGCCCGGACCAGCACCGTCTGGGCGTTGGTGCAACCGCCACAATGTCCGCAGTCGCCGCTGCAGGCAGAGGCCCGCCTACAGGCAACCTCTGCCGTGCCATCGGGGTACAAGGCCCGGACTGTCACAATCTGTTCCACAGCTTATTCTCCCGTTTCCGCCTCCGACGGCTCCGTGGTGTCCGCAGAGAGCATCACGGTCACATTGTATTTATTGCCATACGCCCCAACCCGGTCTGTACCGTTGATGGTGAAGGACAGGGGCAGCGTATAAGTCCCGGCTTTTGCCCCGGTAAAGTCTACCGTGGCGGTCACGTCCTCTGCCGTCAGAGTCTCCAGCTGCGAGGCTGGCCCCCGGAAGGTCACATCCAGCATCTGGGTCAAAATATCCGCCCGCATGCCCTCGGGCACTTGAATCTTCTCAATTTGGTCCCGGGTCAGGGTCAGAGTCTTGGTCATGAGTCCTCTCAGGGTCACCGTGACCTTGGCCTCTGTAACGCCGGAGCGGTTCTTCAGATTGTCCGGCAGCTTAATCTCCACAGAGACCTCCATCCCCTTGGTGGTGTCCACATCGCCCAGATTGATGCTGGTGAGAGAAATCTCCGTCACCGACTTCAGCGCCTCCTCAGAGCCGGAGATACTGATGGTAGCAGGTTCAATTTCACAGACGGCGTGGATATCCGCCCGGGCGCCGCCGCCATCCACCAGCTCCACCCGCAGGGGCACCTCTTTGATATGCTCAACCGGCAGCTCTAAGTGAATCTCCCCCGTATCCGTCTCAACATGGGGCACATCCACCGGCTCCGAATTCTCATTCATCAGAGTATAGACAAAATCCCCCACCAGGTTCTCTGTGAGGCCGGTGCGGTCTATCAGGATTCCGGCCTTGGTCACCTGGTCCACTTCATTTTTCGCACCGGAGACATGGACCGTTTCCGCGCTGAGCATCGCTTCCTCCTGGTCCAGGATCAGGCCCTCCTGCTGCTCTCCCTGAAACACCAGCTCCACCGGCACATCCTTTTCTGCAAACTCCACCGCCTCCACGGTGACGCTGGGGGTAATTCGCTTGTCCAGGCTCACATTGGTGATACCCGAGGGATACGAAACCTTATACTCCAGCTCGTATTTTCCCGGCTCCGTCACTGCCTTCAGGTCCGCCGTCACGATGATATTGGAGGAGGTCAGCCGGTTTAAATTGGCACGCTTGCCATACAGGCGCACGGACACCGTAGCATTCTCCCCCGATACCAGCATCAGCCCCCGGTCCAGGAGGGAGGTTTCATTTTCAAATACCACCGGAATTCCGGTATAATTCTGATCCGCCTCCGGGCTCACAGTCGTGACCACATAGAGCCACAGCCCCATCGCCACAATGAAGGACAGCAGCAGGGTAGGAAGCTTACTTTTCATTGCTCTCATCCTTTCCGGCCTTTCCCTTAAACCAGCGGCCCGGTAGACGAACCTTTTTCCCCTTGCCCTCCTCTTCTGCCGGAGCCAGCTCATTGGTGAGCAGCCGCTGCAGGGTCTGGGGAGCCAGGTGCCGTTTCAGCATACCGCCCACAGCCACAGAGATGGTGCCGGTTTCCTCAGAGACAATCACCACCACCGCATCGGTGAGCTCACTGACGCCTACACCAGCCCGGTGGCGGGTGCCCAAGTCGGCGCTCAGATGGTGGTTCTCCGAAAGGGGCAGAACACAGCCCGCCGCCGCCACACGTCCATCGCGAATCACCATAGCGCCGTCATGAAGCGACGCATTGGGAAAGAATATGTTCCGTATCAGCTGCTCCGAAACCCGGCCGTCAATGAGGGTTCCGGTTTTAAAATATTCATCCAGGCGGCTGGCCCGCTCAAACACCATAAGCGCGCCCACCTTCTCCCGGGCCATGGCCTCGCAGGCCATCACCGTTTGTAAAATGACGTCGTTGATTTCCTTCGTCCGCTCCCTGGGGCTGAGCACCTCCTTCAAACTGGCGCCGCCCACCTTCTCCACCGCCCGGCGGAGCTCTGGTTGAAACAGCACCACCAGAGCAATCAGTCCCAGCTCCAGGACCCGGTCCAGGAGAAAATTCAGGACGTGAATCTCCAGCAGATCCGTCACCCAAGACAGCAGAAGAAGAAGCACCACCGCCTTGGCAATCCGAGCCGTGCTACTGCTGCGAATCAGTTGGATTCCCTGATACACCAAAAAGGTCACCAATGCAATATCTACCATATCCGCCAGCTGCATCGTCCGCAGGAGACGAAGAAACTCATTCAAATTTTCAAGCAGTGTCTTCATCTATGATACTCCCTTCTGACTGTCACGCAGCCGAATATCTGAATGAAGCCGTGGTGGCAAAATCCCTTGCCAACCGGTATACAAAGACCATATTATCCTTGTAATTATAGCGGATGCCGCCTCCAATAGCAAGGGAAAATTAGAAAAAAGCGGGACACGCCAAATAAAAATCTCTTTCCAGGACGGCAAAACGAGAGGCCTCCTGATGGAGCAGCTTCCGGTTCCCCCCGTCTCAAGCACAGTCGGTCCAACACGAAGGGGGCCTGCTGCAAAGCCAAACCGTCACTGCCAAATACCACAAAATCTTGTGCATAGTGCTAAGCTTTGCACAATATCTTGTGGGATAAGCCTTGACTCGTCCGCTTTGCAGCAGGCCCCCGACCTTCTGCGCTTATTTTTCAACGATCTCCAGAATCTCCATGGGGCAGCTCTTCACGCAGATGCCACAGGCAATGCACTTGCTTGCCGTGCCGCCGGAAACGGCAGGGGGAACGATGACATGGAAGGGGCAGACCTCCGCGCATTTTCCGCAGCCCGTGCAGAGCTTTTTGTTGATCATGTACACACCCGTCTTGGGATTCTGGGTAATGGCGCCAGCCTCACAGGCTTTGGCGCACTTGCCGCACTGGATGCAGGTCAGAGGCTTCGGAGCCCCGTTCTTCTCCACCACCTGGATGCATGCCTTGTCCTGATGAAACTCCTTGTAGAAGGCCTGGGAACAAGCCCGGACACACTCCAGACATGCCATGCAGGCGGCTCCTTTTTTGACCGAAACTTTCTTCATTGCCAGTCTCCTTCTCTTTTTTTCAACGGTTCCATTATACAAGGTTCCGTTCGAAATAGCAACCCAGATTCCGATTTTTCCCGGTAAAATTACAGCCCTTTTCCGCAGTCTCCCATTTTTGTTCCAGCAGATCTCCAGGGAACCGGCTTTTCCATAGGCTCCTTCGGCAAAATGCGCCCCAATCTGTCACGGATTTCCCCCCGGCTCCCGTATGAAAGCTTCAAAATCTGCAAATACTACCCCAGTCAGAACGGAAAGGAGGAAATTCTGTGAAAAAAGCATGGATTGTAGCCACAGCTCTGGTCCTGACTGCCCTGCTCCTCACCGGCTGTGACAATGGCAACGTCTCCGGTCGGAATGACGGCGTCGTGGACGGCACCAACGGCACCAGCGTAGCCACCCTGCCCACCATGGGGGAGAGTCAAAATCCCAGCCAAGCCACAGGGGAAAGCACCGGCGCCACCGGAAACGGCGGTAACTCTGACGAAACCGGAAGCAACAGCGCTACCGGCGAGACCGGAAACAGCGGCGCCACCGATGGAACGGGCTCCGCCATAACCGGACAATCACCGGGGGCCAATCGGTAACCGCAGCATTTCAAATGTGCAGCCAGTCGGGGACGGAGCCTCTCTGCCGTGTCAATCTCGGCAAAGGGTGCACACCGGCCCCGACCGTTTTTTACAGAACTGCCTGCCCGGCTTCCTCCCAATGATAAACACATGGGTCCAGGTTGTACGTCCAGCTGTCTTCCACTTTCTGGAACCCATACCGGTCCAGCAGCCCATCCGGCTCTGCGTCTGTCCGCCAGATGCTCAGGGTGCGGTGTCCCCATCTGCGCAGGCAGCTGACCGCCTGGCCCAGAAGCTGGTCCTCCAACCCCATGTCCCGGCAGGATTCCAACAGGTAGAGTCTGGCGATTCGCCCCCTCTCCCGGTCCAGGCTCACAAGGCCTACCCCATCCCCATCCAGGATGGCCAAAAAGGAGCGGCTATATTCCGGCGGCTGGGGCAGGCCCTGGGGCAATGTCCCTTCCAGGGGGCGGTACCACAGATTGCGGCTCTTCCCTGGTTCCCGATGGGCGCTCAAGCCCTCCGGCAGGTGGCTGCTGTCATTCAGAAATTCATAAGTAAAGGTTTGCCCGTCCCAAAGCAGCTTGGACACCGCCGTATTGTCACAGTAGGGAACCTGGCTGGCATCCCGGCGAAAAAACAGCTCCATGAGCACTCCCCGCAGAACGGCGCTGTGGCAGAAAATGGCGATGGTCTTCCCCGGGAATCGGGCCGCAGCGGCTTGCATGCCCCGGATAAACCGCCCGGTGTACTCTGCAAACCGCTCCCCGCCCTCTATGTGCCAGGAGACCGGGTCCTTCCGGAAGCAGGTTATGGCCTCTGACTCAAACCGCTCCAGATAGCCGAAGGGCAGGTCCTCCCACCGGCCCAGGCGGATTTCCCGAAAGGCAGGATCCCGATACAGGGGCAGCTTCTGGGGAACATACACCGCCCGGGCAGTGAGGCTGGTCCGGGTCAGGTCGCTGGCAAAGCAGGCGTCCACCGGAATCTCCCGGAACCGCCGTGCCAGGGCCTCCACCTGCCGGAAGCCAGTGGGTGTCAACATGCTGTCATATTGGCCATGAATGCGCCGGAAGGCGTTCCCCTCCGCTTCCCCATGGCGCACCAGATATATGGTCGTCATAGAATCCCTCACATTACGATAATATATTTCCCCAGATCTTTTCTCATCTTCTCCGCCGCCTGCCGGGCGCAGGACACATAGTCCCGCCCATCGCCTCCGGTCTTTTTCCAGGCGCTCAGGAGGCTCCGGGCCGCACAGACAATTGCCCCGTGGCCAAAGCGGTCAAAGGCATACTGGACGTTTTTGGCCGTACCTCCCTGGGCTCCGTAACCCGGAACCAGGAAAAACATCCGGTCATACTTGGCACGCAGACTTTTCAGAAGCTCCGGATAGGGCGCGCCCACCACAGCCGCCACCTGGGAATAGCCGCAGGCCCCATAGAGCTCCCCACCCCACCGATTCACCAAATCTGCCATGGCGGTGTGCACCAGGCGGCCCCCGGTGAGTAAATCCTGGACCTCCACCGAGGAGCGGTTGGAGGTCTTGACCAGAACAAACAGGCTCTTCCCCCCGTCCCGGCAATAGGGCAGGAAGGGCTTGACGCTGTCGCCGCCCAAATAGCCGTTGATGGTCACAGCGTCACAGGGATAGGGCTGATACCCCAGCCCCGCCTCCTCCACCGTGCCAAAGGCTGCCCGGGCGCAAAGCTCCGCCGTCCCGGGCACGTCGCCCCGCATACTGTCCAGCAACACATAATACCCCAGTTCCCGTGCGAAGCCCAAAACCTCCTGCATCGCTTCCACCCCGGAACTGCCCAAGGCGTCAAAGCAGGCGCTCTGCACCTTCACCGCAGGCACTACATCCCGCAGGCCCTCCAGCAGCTCCCGGCAAAACCGGCTGTAAGCCGCAGCGGCAGCAGCCGGCGTCACACCCAGCTCCCGCCGGGCCTCCTCCAGCAGATACCCGGGCACCACCTCCGGCGTTGGGTCCAGCCCTACCATGGTGGGATTTTTGAGGACGCGGATTTTTTCCTGCAACACATCAATGGACATATCGATTCCCCCTGACGGCGTTTGCCTCTTTTTATCTGATTATAGCAGAAATGGGGAAAAATTTGAAGTCCCATATCCATCCAGTCCGGCGCGGCAGGACGGAAAAAGGAAATGCTGCTGCCCTGCCATCCAGTCACGGCAAATCCATGAAGCGGGGCCTGCCGCAAAATTTGCATTTTGTGACAGGCCCCTGCTGCTAGGTGAATGATTGAGAGAAATTCAGTTTACAGACCCCGGAACCGAATGGCCAAGGTGGCCGCCTGGGCCCGGGTGGCGGAGCCGCCGGGGGACAAAACTGTGCCGGTGATCCCGCGGATGAGACCGGTGGCCACTGCCCAAGACATGGCCTCTTTGGCATAATTGCTAATTTTTCCGGCATCGCCATAGCCGCTCAGCTCACTCCGTGCAGAAACATCCATGCCCAGGTAAGTGGCATAGCGGTACAAAATAGAGGCAATTTGCTCCCGAGTCACCGGCGCGTTGGGATCAAAGCGGTCAGCTGTTTTCCCCTGGACAATTCCGTTGGCGGCTGCCCAAGTGATTGCATCGGTATACCACCGGTCAGGGGCAACATCCCGGAAGGGATTCTCCGTCTCCACTTCCGGTGTACCTGCCATTCGGTGCAGAACGGTCACCATTTCCGCCCGGGTCAGTGTCTTCTCGGGGCTGAAGGTGGTGGCGCTGGTGCCCCGGAAGAAGCCCAGGGTCAAAGCTGCTTCCATACTGTCCCTGGCCCAATGATTGCCAATGTCGGTGTAACGGCCAACCACGTCCGGATCAATTACTGTGACGGTGACGGCCTTCCGGTAATCGTTGAAACCGGCGCAAACCTGCACTTCTCCTGGCTTCAGGCCGCGGATCACGCAAGAGCTGCTGTCGGATTCCACAATCTCTGCCACCGTGTCATCGGAAAGCAACCAGGACGCTTCCACACCGAAGGGATGCTCCGCTACATTTTCCACGGTCATCGTATCCCCAGGCCGCAGGAATACCGTATCCGGCTTCAGATCAACCCAATCCAGGAGATATTCACCACCCTGGATCTCATACGCCGAGACATTGCCTGCATAGTCATAGCCCAGATACATAAACTTGGAATTTTCGTTAAAGGGATAGAACCCACTGTCCCCGATGCCAAGCTCGCCCTTAGCCGGCGTGTTAGACGCATAGGTACTGGTGAAGATCATGCCCATCCATTTTCCAGACTCCTCGTCATAATCCAGGCTGATGCTCATTTCGTAGTCCATAAACCAGTACTCATTCATCTTCGTGACCACATGGTACATGCCGTCGTATTCTTCTCCTCCGAACTCGTCAGCCATGATGTTGCGGTCTGTGAAGATGAAGCTCTCCGGACTCACAGGCGCAGATGTGTCAATGTACAGCGTGAATGTAACCGTATCGTTGGCATTTGCCGTTGCGGATTCATATTCCGGAATGACCCGGGCCTGGATGGAAACCCAGGTATTCTCCTCCAGCAGGCAATTGCCGGTATCATAGTACGTATAATCCGTCACGCCGTCCTCGTCCCAGTCCAGCTCCACGAGCGGATACAGCCACTCCAGAGACAGGGCGTCTTCCGCAAAGGCTCCGCCGTATACCACAGTACTGTAGGTATCGCTGTAATAGGTCTTCGATACAAATTCCGTGGTCTGGTCCATCAGCACCTTGCCCGTGGACAGGTCAGTCACTGTGTAGTGAATGGCCTTGGCGTTTCGCTTCAGGCCCAGGCCCAAATTCAGATCGTCCATGACGCCATCGCCATTGGGAGAAATACCGGCATTCTCCGAGTAGAAGGGCATATATCCCATCTTCGGAAGATCCGGCAGATCGCCAACCGGCACCTTCTCATTGCCCCGGTCTCTACTGTCTCCCAAATAGTGTTCCTGGGTAAAGCCAGCCAGCTCCTCTGTGGAATAGGCGGGCACAGACGTCCAGATGGCATTGTGGAACTGGTCGGCGGTGGTGTACGCATGCTCACCGCCCAGGAGTGTGTCATAGGTCCCCTCTTCCAGGACCGGCCCCTCGCCAAAGTCGCCGTAGAAGGCCAGGAACGGAACACTCAGATTGGGCGTGCTGTCGCTCAGCAGCTGCACAAACCCCTCCACGTAGGAGCCATAGGGGAACCGCTCATCGATATACGCCCGGTCAGCATCCGACAGGGTCACCGTCACTGTGACATCGGCAGTTGCGTTGGCCGGTACCGTAACCTGACCATTTTGGGCATTGCTGACCACCTGGGCATCCAGCTCCCTGGCATGGCTGGATACCAGATACGTTACCTGATTCTGTTTGATCTGCCCACCTTGGGCCACCTGGCCCAGGACGGTGGTATCCAGGGTGTAGGTCTTTTGGGTATCCGAGAAGTTCACCACTTGGAAGGTCATGGAATAGGTACCAGTGCGATCCGGATCATCCCCCAGCTCCAGCTTGGCTTTGTTGGTGTCTTTCACCTGAATATAAGCCTGAGAAGCAATGGCTGCCGCCGCATTGGCTAACCCTGCGCCCTGGCGGCGGACCGGATAATACACCCCGTGGGCTTCATCCAGGATGGGAGTCGCAGTACTCATCAGCAGGCAGTTAACTGCATGTGCCAGCTGGTCCTCGTCCATGTCCGTAGTCTTCAGATACTGCTTCACCAGTGCCACCGTGGCAGCAACCGCCGGAGAGGACATGGAGGTACCAGAGGCCACTGCGAAATAGTCCCCATAATACGCAGAAAATACATTGCCGCCAATGCCGGTGATCTCAGGCTTCAGAGTGAGACCGTCGGTGGGACCCCAAGAGGAGAAGCTAGACACCTCACCGGCAGTGGCTGAGGGATTCCAGAGATCATCCACCCGCAGCAGGTCCCCCTCCGGGTCCTGTTGCAGCATCCACTGATATTGCTCCTGGTCAGTCGATGCTACGGGTACATCAAATTGGGTCAATTCATAGTGATATTCTTCCCCATCCGTGGGAGTCGGATCATAGAGCAGGACTCCTGCGGCCTTTGCCGCCGCTGCCGCAGAGACGATGCTGTCGGCATTGCCGCCCTCAAAGGGGACAAACACCAGCTTCCCCTGGGCCTCCTCCAAAGAATCCGTAAACAGCAGCACCTGAGAAACCAGTCTGTCCCGGAATCCCATTCCCTCTGGCACATCCTCATACTCCGTATAGCTCAAAAACTGCCGCATATCAAAGCGAGGATTGTACCAGCTGATCGAGTTCCCCTGGAAGCAAATTTCATGGCTGTTTTCTGCACTGGCTACCGTCAGGACCGAGTCAAAGGTACCCGGCATGCCCAAGGTACCGGTGGAGACAGAGCTGGATTCCACCATATCGCCGCCCCAGTAGCTGTTATAAGCCGTGGAAGCGTCATTGCCAGCGGAGACCACCACATTGATGCCGGCCGCGTAAGCGGCATCATATACCTCTGTCACCCCTTCGTAGTACACAGGGCCACAGGACGAGCCCAGGGAGAGGTTGGCGCAGTCCACACCCAGAAGGATGGCGTCTTCCATGGCAGACACCAGATAATCCAGATAGCAGTTGCCGTTGTTGTCAAAGACCTTCATCACCACCAGCTGCGCCTCCGGGGCAATGCCCATGGAGTCCATCTGGAACTCTTCCTTGGCCTCATCCACCAGATTGCCGGCTACAATTCCGGCCACATGGGTGCCGTGGCCAAACATGGTCTCGTCATCGGAGCCAAAATTGGCCTCCCCATCGCCATAGTTGTAGCCATAGGGAATCTTGCTGCTGTAATACACCTGATCTGCCGTCAACCCTTCCGTCAGGGTCTCTGCATGCAGCACATTGGCGGCCAGAATGTCCCCAATGGCAGCTTTGTCCAAGGCAACCAGGCTCTGATCCTTGGGCTCAATGGTAAAGGAAGAGTTCTCGAAGCACAGGCCTGTGTCGATGATGGCTACGCTCATACCCTGTCCCGCGTACCCCAGGTTCCAGGCTCCAGTTGCCCCCATGAGGGGGGCGGTGTACTTCAAATTGGGAGAAATCCCACCGCTTACCGTTGTTGCATGAATCTCGGGAATGGCATAGCTGGGCATCAGGAATGCCTGTTTCACACCATCCATTCGGTTGATAGCCGCCAGATCTGCGTACTTCACGGTGGCAGAAACGGCGTTGGTCAGAAGTGTGAAGTTCTCGGAAACCTGAATGTCGTATCCCAGCTTCCGGCCAATGGATTGCGCCATCACCTGCTGCTGCTTTTTCACAGCCTGCATGGCGTTGCGTTCCGCCGCTCCCAGTTCCTGGCCCAAATGTACCTGCATGGTGTCCATCTGACTGACGGCGTCTGCCTCAAAGGTAATCATCACTCTGACCATAGTAGAAGGCGCATAGGGTTCCGCCAAGAGGCTGAGCTTCTGACCATCTTCTACCTGGACGCCGCTTAAAATTTCCTGAACAGCCTGGGAATAAACAGCGGCCTCTTTGGCGTCAAATTCCTGGCAGGTCACAGCGGAGCCGTCTTCTGTGGTGAGATATCCGGCGTCACTGTCTGAGAGCGCAGCCAGTTCCTTGGCCTCAGCAGCGGAGAGAATGCGCCCTGTAACATACATGTCATAGCTGGCAACCCGGGTAAATTGTTTTCCCCCTTCCCCCTGATAGATATATGTATATCCAGCAGGGACAAACGTAGTCTCATTGGCTTTGGCATACACGCAATGTTCCGTGCCTGGGCGTTCCCCCACCGGATGTGGGGATGCTTGCGCCCCAGCTGGCCCGGCCATGCACAGGGCCAGCGCGGCACAAAGGACCAAAGCAAAGACTTTCCTCATCTGCCTTCTCATAGTTTGGTACCTCCTCAAAGTATTTTTATTATCACGCCGCAAGCCGAAGCAGGCGGCACAACAATCCAAAAGTCAAGCATTACGCTGCATTGATTTCCACGCGCTCTATGCTCGATTTAATGTGCTTCAAGTATAACAGGTCAAAAGTACCACGTCAACCACAATCTGGATTTTTTGACAACCTTTAGCAACCATCCATGCCCCCTGTCAGGTCCGCCGGTGGATATCCTATGCACAGTGGGCTTGGCTTTATCCGAATGCAAAAAAGAAAACCCCGGTAGAGGAGTCTCTACCAGGGTGTGTGTTTGGGCTACGAATTCATGCATCTCAGTCACAAATGCGACTATGCCTGCAGGGGCTATCTCAAAGTCCCCGTTCATTCAGGCCTCAAAATGATTCCATTTCCGCTTCACCAGCAAAGGCCGCGCGGAAGGTCAGGGCTGGGCGCTGCTCAGTCAAGGACACATCGTAGAGCTGCACCGGTGCCCCGGCGTCACACTGGAAGCAGAAAAAAATCCGATCGGCGCACAGCGCCACAGGATAAAAAACCGAATCCTCCCCCAGCTCTGCCATATCGGGCCACAGAACCTCCCGCCAGGATGCGCCGGCATACAGCGTCACGGCAGGCGCCTCCGGATCATGGCCCCCAAACAGGTTGGATTCCACAACGTATTCGTCATTCAAAATGGGGGCCGTACTGTTGGGCAGCTGGGCGTCCATCCACCTTTGCTCCGTGCAGTCTGTCAAATTCCTCTGGTAATAGCCGTCGCCTTCTACAAAACGGCAGAGGCTAACGCCCTTTAAATATGCACCCGTCAGATCCAGGCCGGACATACCGCAAATTTCCTCCAGGGTCCCCGCTGCCGGGCGGTACAGAGACTGCCCCCCATCGGCCTGGGAGAGAAATCCACAAGATCAATATGCTGAACCTGAGAAAGAAAAATGATTGCACACATCAAACGCTCCGCATTCTATTCCGCTGGATGTACCTCCTAACCGAACAGCCCCAGTGGTAACCATCATGGGTAAGCCGGGAAAAAAATGCCATCTCAGAAGACAATTTTCGCATTTCTGTCTTCATCCTTTCGCCTCTTAATGACCGTTTGCCTGTCAAGCATAATTGCAAAGCATCCCAGCAGAAAATCTGCTGGGATGCTGAAGTTCGGGCTATGAATTAGTCGATCTCGGTGACAACACCGGAGCCAACGGTACGGCCGCCCTCGCGGATAGCGAAGCGGAGGCCCTTCTCGATGGCGATGGGGGTAATCAGTTCTACAGACATCACCACGTTATCGCCGGGCATGCACATCTCAACGCCCTCAGGCAGAGAGATGATGCCGGTCACGTCGGTGGTCCGGAAGTAGAACTGGGGACGGTAGTTGTTGAAGAAGGGAGTGTGACGGCCGCCTTCTTCCTTGGACAGGACGTAAACCTGGCCCTTGAACTTGGTCAGAGGATGGATGGAGTTGGGCTTCGCCAGAACCTGGCCACGCTCAATGCTCTTCTTGTCGATGCCACGCAGCAGAGCGCCGATGTTGTCGCCGGCTTCTGCGTAGTCCAGCAGCTTGTGGAACATTTCGATGTCGGTGACGACGGTGTTCAGCTTGTCTTCACGCAGACCAACGATTTCCACAGGCTCGTTCTTCTTCACAACGCCACGCTCCACACGGCCGGTAGCCACGGTGCCACGGCCGGAGATGGTGAAGACGTCTTCCACAGGCATCAAGAAGGGCTGATCGGCCTTCCGGTCGGGAGTGGGGATATAGTTATCCACGGCGTCCATGAGCTCCTTGATGCAGGCATACTCGGGAGCGGCGGGATCGGTGGAGTCGGACACCAGAGCGTTCAGAGCGGAACCCTTGATGATGGGGATTTCGTCGCCGGGGAACTCGTAGTAATCCAGAGTCTCGCGGACTTCCATCTCAACCAGCTCCAGCAGCTCCTCGTCGTCCACCTGGTCGCACTTGTTCAGGAACACAACGATAGCGGGCACGCCCACCTGACGGGCCAGGAGCAGGTGCTCCTTGGTCTGAGCCATGGGGCCGTCGGAAGCAGCGATTACCAGGATGGCGCCGTCCATCTGTGCAGCGCCGGTGATCATGTTCTTGATATAGTCGGCGTGACCCGGGCAGTCCACATGGGCATAGTGCCGCTTATCGGTCTCGTACTCCACGTGAGCGGTGTTAATCGTGATACCACGCGCCTTCTCCTCGGGAGCCTTATCGATGGAGTCATAGGCCTCGAACTTGGCCTTGCCGGAGAAGGCCAAGTACTTGGTGATGGCAGCGGTCAGGGTAGTCTTGCCGTGGTCAACGTGGCCAATGGTGCCAATGTTGACATGGGGCTTGGTTCTTTCAAATTTCTGCTTAGCCATTGAAAAGTCCTCCTGTTACTATTTCTGGTAGATGAAATAAAATAAGTGACATGTTACAGCCCGAACTGCCTCTATCCTACTACAGATTTGGCAGAAAGGCAAGAAAAATTTATCCGCGGGCCCGCTTGGAGACGATCTCCTCGCTCTTGGACTTGGGCAGCTCCTCGTAGTGGCTGGGCTCCATGGAGTACTGGCCGCGGCCCTGCGTCTTGCTTCTGAGGTCGGTGGCGTAACCGAACATCTCAGCCAGAGGCACGTTGGCGTCAATCTGGGTGGCCCCATTGCGGGGGATCATACCCAAGATGCTACCCCGGCGGGCGGAGATATCGCCAATGACATCGCCCATATAGTCGTCGGGCACTACCACAGCGACCTTCATGATGGGCTCCAAAATAGCGGGATTTGCCTTCCGGCAGGCCTCCTTAAAGGCCATGGAGCCGGCAATCTTAAAGGCCATTTCAGAGGAGTCCACCTCGTGGAAGGAACCGTCAAACAAGGTGACCTTCACATCCACCACAGGGAAGCCAGCCATGACGCCAGCCTGCATCGCGCCTTGGATACCGGCATCCACCGCAGGAATATACTCCTTGGGAATGGCGCCACCCACCACGCTGTTGATGAACTCATAGCCCTTGCCGGGCTCATTGGGCTCCACATGGATTTTAACGTGACCATACTGGCCCTTACCGCCAGACTGGCGGGCATACTTGGTGTCCTGATCCACTGCCTTGCGAATGGTCTCCTTATAGGCAACCTGGGGAGCGCCTACATTGGCCTCCACCTTAAACTCCCGGAGGAGCCGATCCACGATGATCTCCAGATGCAGCTCGCCCATACCGGCGATGATGGTCTGCCCGGTTTCCTCATCGGTGTAGGTCTTAAAGGTGGGATCTTCCTCAGCCAGCTTGGCCAGGGCAATGCCCATCTTCTCTTGGCCGGCCTTGGTCTTCGGCTCAATGGCCACCCGGATCACAGGCTCGGGGAAGACCATGGACTCCAGGATAATGGGGTGGTTCTCATCGCAGAAGGTGTCGCCAGTGGTGGTGTTCTTGACACCCACAGCTGCAGCGATGTCGCCGGAGTACACCATGTCGATGTCCTCCCGGTGATTGGCGTGCATTTGCAGAATCCGGCCCAGACGCTCTCTGGCGTGCTTGGTGGAGTTCATCACGGTCGTGCCCTTGGCCAGAGTGCCGGAGTATACCCGGAAGAAACACAGCTTACCCACGAAGGGATCTGTGGCAATCTTAAAGGCCAAAGCGGAGAAGGGAGCATCGTCCGAGGCAGGACGGAAGTCCTCCTCGTCGGTTTCGGGGTTGATGCCCTTGACGCCCTTTTTATCCAAGGGAGAGGGCATATAGTCCACCACTGCGTCCAGCATTTCCTGAACGCCCTTGTTCTTGTAAGAGGAGCCACAGGTGACAGGAACCATGGTGTTGTCAATGGTGGCCTTCCGAATGGCTGCTTTGACCCGGTCCATGGGAATCTCTTCACCGGCCAGGTACAGCTCCATGATTTCATCGTCCACCTCGGACACGGCTTCCATCAGCTTCTCCCGGTATTCGCTCACCAGGTCCTCCATACCGGCAGGAATCTCTTCCTCCCGCATGTCCTTACCCAGCTCATCGTAGAACACGTAGGCCTTCATCTTCAAGAGGTCAATCACGCCCTTGAAATCAGCCTCCGCGCCGATGGGAAGTTGAATGGGAACCGCATTGCACTTCAGCCGGTCGTGCATCATATCCAGCACGCGGTAGAAGTTTGCACCCATGATGTCCATCTTATTGACGTACACCATCCGGGGAACCTTGTACTCGTCGGCCTGACGCCACACGGTCTCGGTCTGCGGCTCGACACCACCCTTGGCGCACAGAACCGTCACGGAACCGTCCAGGACACGCAGGGACCGCTCCACCTCCACGGTGAAGTCCACGTGACCCGGGGTATCAATGATGTTAATCCGGCAGCCCTTCCAGAAGCAGGTGGTAGCAGCGGAGGTAATGGTGATGCCCCGCTCCTGCTCCTGGGCCATCCAGTCCATAGTAGCCGACCCATCATGGGTTTCGCCGATTTTATAGGTCCGGCCGGTATAGAACAGGATGCGCTCGGTGGTTGTGGTCTTGCCGGCGTCAATGTGCGCCATGATGCCGATATTTCTAGTATTTTCAAGCGAGTACTGTCTTGGCATGGGGGAACTCCTTTGTTACCAGCGGAAGTGGGAGAATGCCTTGTTGGCCTCCGCCATTTTATGGGTATCCTCGCGCTTCTTCACAGATGCGCCGGTATTGTTGTAAGCGTCCATGATTTCAGCGGCCAGCCGCTCTCTCATGGTGCCTTCGCTCCGCTTACGGCTGTAAGCGGTGATCCAGCGCAGACCCATGGTCTGGCGCCGGGCGGGGCGGACTTCGATGGGCACCTGGTAGGTGGCGCCGCCCACGCGGCGGGACTTGACCTCCACAGCAGGCATGACATTTTCCATGGCCTGCTGGAAGACTTCCAGTCCGTTTTTGCCGAGCTTTTCCTCGACAATTTCAAACGCACCATAGACGACCTTCTGGGCTACGCCCTTCTTGCCGTCCAGCATGATGCTGTTGACGAGCTTTGTAACCAGAACGGAATTGTAAATGGGGTCCGGGAGAATCTCTCTCTTCGGGACGTTACCTCTTCTGGGCACTTCGCTTCCCTCCTTCATATAAAGATGATTTCATAGGTACTTCAGAAGTGTGCTTCTGTTGGTGCCTGCCAAGAGGTTTTTTACAGGTTCATCTATAAAAAACGTCATGGCAAGGCATTGCCTTGCGACAGGCGTGGAGTAGCAATCAAACTGAGGGCAGAGAGAACTTACTTCTTCGCTGCCTTGGGCCGCTTGGCGCCGTACTTGGACCGGGACTGCTTCCGGTTCTGCACGCCCTGGGTATCCAGAGTGCCGCGGATGATGTGGTAACGGACGCCGGGCAGGTCCCTGACACGGCCGCCGCGGATCAGCACCACAGAGTGCTCCTGCAGGTTGTGGCCCACACCGGGGATATACGCAGAGACCTCATAACCGTTGGTCAGACGCACACGGGCGATCTTCCGCAGAGCGGAGTTCGGCTTCTTGGGGGTGGTGGTTCTGACGGCGGTGCAGACACCTCTCTTCTGGGGGGAAGACAGGTCGGTGGTCTTGTTCTGCAGGGTGTTCAGGCCCTTCTGCAGAGCGGGAGAAGTAGACTTGTAGGTAGCCTGCTGTCTGCCCTTTCTCACGAGCTGGTTAAAAGTAGGCATTGGTTTCTCCTTTCTTTCGTTCTCGCCATGGGGCGGATTTTATATCCTCGGGAAAACCCGGAAGGATCAGGTGCCGGGGGTGATGACGGCTGCTGCCGCCGCGCCTACGTGAATGCCGCAGGCTCTGCCCAGGTCTTCCATGGTGGAGACCCAGGTACACGGTACCTGGCACTGGCTGCAGAGCTGGACAACGGAGGCGGTCAGATGGGGGTCGGCGTTTTCCGCCAGGAAGACCCGCTGGGCGCGGCCCTCCCGGAGCGCCTTTTTCAGCTGTTTGACGCCGACAACCTTCTGCTCCGTTCTCAGCTCCCAAAGCGAAGGCGGTACCTCTGGGGCTGTCTCATTCAGAATGTCCATACGAGAGTCTATTATACTCAATTATCCGGAAAAGTCAACAAATTTTACCGGGAATTTTCTCGGTTTTGCCAGATTAGTTTTCCCGTCTGCCGGGAATTCATACCAGTACAGGCAAAAATTTTGCAGCATGAAGTCAGGCAACCGCCTCCAGGCGAAGGAAGCTTCACCTGGAGGCGGCACATACCACAGGTCCAACGGCAGGCCGGCTTTTACGCCAGCTCGCTGTTCAGATAACCCTCTGACACCGTAGATTCCGGCGTAATCCCCTCCTCAAAATCCCGGTAGGCAATGAGGCCGGCACCGGCGGGGATCAGCTTGCCGATGATGACATTCTCCTTCAGGCCAATGAGATGGTCCACCTTGCCCTTGATGGCGGCGTCGGTGAGAACCTTGGTGGTCTCCTGGAAGGAGGCGGCGGACAGGAAGGAATCCGTAGCCAGCGAGGCCTTGGTGATACCCAGCAGCACCATAGAGCACTGGGCCAGGCGCAAATCCTCCTCCCCCGCGTCAATCCGGGCCTGAATGGCGGCGTTGGCATCCTCAAATTCGAAGGAATCTACCGTGGTACCCACCAGAAGGTCCGTATCGCCGGGATCTTCAATCTTCACCTTCCGCATCATCTGACGGATGATGACCTCAATGTGCTTGTCGTTGATGTCCACGCCCTGCTGGCGGTACACCGCCTGGACGCTTTGAACCAGGTAATCCTGGACTGCCTCCACACCGGATATCCGGAGCACGTCCTGGGGATACAGGGCGCCATCGGTGATGGGCTGGCCCTTCTCTGCCCGCTTGCCGTTTTCCACCTTCAGGCCGATGGAATAGGGCACCTGGTAAACCTTGGTCTCGCCGTCGTCCGCGGTAATGGTAATGGCCCGAAGGGCGGTGCGGTGGGTCTCGTCAATGGAAACCGAGCCGGAAATCTCGGCAATTTGGGCCATCTTCTTAGGACGGCGGGCCTCAAACAGCTCCTCAACACGGGGAAGACCCTGGGTAATATCGTCACCAGCAATGCCGCCGGAGTGGAAGGTCCGCATGGTCAGCTGGGTACCCGGCTCGCCGATGGACTGGGCGGCAATGATGCCAACCGCTTCGCCCAGGTTGACCTCTTCAGAGGTAGCCAGGTTCATGCCGTAGCACACGGCGCACAGGCCGCTTCTGGCCTGGCAGCCCAGGGGGGTGCGGATATACACCCTGTGGATACCGTGCTTTTCAAAGAGGTCGGCATCCTCAGGCATCATGAGCTTGGTCTTGGGATGCAACAGCTCCCCAGTCTCCGGGTCCACAATGTCGTGCACCGGATACCGGCCCCGGATACGGTTGCCGAAGGTGTCGATGACGTGACCCTTCTCCACCACTTCCCCCACCCAAATGCCATGGGTGGTGCCGCAGTCGTGGATGCGGACGATCATATCCTGGGATACGTCCACCAGGCGCCGGGTCAGGTAGCCGGAGTCGGCAGTACGCAGAGCCGTATCGGTCAGGCCCTTCCGGGCGCCTCTGGAGGAGATAAAGTACTCCAGAACGGACAGGCCCTCCCGGAAGTTGGCTTTTACCGGAATCTCAATGGTACGGCCCGAGGTGTCCGCCATAAGGCCACGCATACCGGCCAGCTGACGGATCTGATTCATGGAGCCACGGGCGCCGGAGTCGGCCATCATATAGATGGTGTTGTACTGATCTAGGTTCCCCTGCAGGGCGTCGGTGACCTCCTTGGTGGTCTGCTCCCACTGCTCCACCACCAGGCGGTAGCGCTCGTCGTTGGTGATATAGCCCCGCTTGAAGTACTGGTCAATCTGAGCCACCTGCTGCTCGGCCTGCTTGATGAGGGTGTACTTGGCCTTGGGGATGTTCATATCCGCAATGGACACGGAAATGGCGCCCTTGGTGGAGTATTTGTAACCCAGCGCCTTCACCCGGTCCAGCATCTCCGTGGCGATGGTGAAGCCATGCTTGCGGATGCACCGGTCGATGATCTTGCCCAGCTGCTTCTTGCCCACCAGGAAGTCCACCTCCAGGCCGAACTCCTGACCCGGCACAGAGCGATCGACAAAGCCCAGGTCCTGGGGAATGGGCTCGTTGAAGATGAGGCGGCCCACAGTGGCGTTGATGAGGCGGTACTCCATTTTCCCGTCTATCTCCTTGCCGTAGCGGACGCGGATGGGTGCGTGCAGGCCCACATCCCCATCGCCGTAGGCCACAATGGCCTCTTCCACGCTGGAGTAGCTGTGCTTCGGCAGGAAGGAGGCCTCCGCCTTCCCCTCCGCCTTAGCGGCCTTATTGGCAGCCAGAAATTCGTCGGCGTCCACCAGCTGCCCCTGGGGCAGGTCAGTGTCCCCGGCGTCCACCACATAAACCTCTTCTGCGCCCCGCTCCGCCTTGCCCAGGCGGATATAGGTGAGGTAGTAAGCGCCCAGAATCATATCCTGGGTGGGGACGGTAACAGGCTGGCCGTCCTGAGGCCGGAGCAGGTTGTTGGCTGAGAGCATCAGCATCCGGGCCTCAGCCTGGGCCTCAGCGGACAGGGGTACGTGCACGGCCATCTGGTCGCCGTCAAAGTCGGCGTTGAAGGCGGTGCAGCACAGAGGATGGAGCTTAATGGCCCGGCCCTCCACCAGTACCGGCTCAAAGGCCTGAATGCCCAGCCGGTGCAGGGTGGGCGCCCGGTTCAGCATCACAGGGCGATCCTTAATGATATCGTCCAGAGCGTCCCAAACCTCCGTCTTGCCCTTATCGATCATTTTCTTGGCGGACTTGATGTTGTTGGCCAGGCCATCGGAGACCAGCTTCTTCATGACGAAGGGCCGGAAAAGCTCAATGGCCATCTCCTTCGGCAGGCCGCACTGATAGAGTTTCAGCTCCGGGCCTACCACGATGACGGAACGGCCAGAGTAGTCCACCCGCTTGCCCAGGAGGTTCTGACGGAACCGGCCCTGCTTGCCCTTGAGCATGTCGGACAGGGACTTGAGAGCCCGGTTGTTGGCCCCGGTCACCGGGCGGCCCCGACGGCCGTTGTCGATGAGGGCGTCCACCGCCTCCTGGAGCATCCGCTTTTCGTTGCGGATGATGATATCCGGGGCGTTCAGCTGCAGCAGCCGCTTCAGGCGGTTGTTCCGGTTGATGACCCGGCGGTACAGGTCGTTGAGGTCCGAGGTGGCAAACCGGCCGCCGTCCAGCTGGACCATGGGCCGCAGGTCTGGCGGAATCACCGGCAGCACATCCATCACCATCCAGCTGGGCTTGTTGCCGGACTGGCGGAAAGACTCCACCACCTCCAGCCGCTTCACAATCCGCAGCTTCTTCTGGGCAGAGGCGTCCTTCAGCTCACTGTGGAGCTGGGCGGACAGTTCGTCCAGGTCGATGGCCTCCAGCAGCTCCTTGACGGCCTCAGCGCCCATGCCGGCCTTGAAATCATCTTCATATTTCTCCCGCATGTCCCGGTATTCCTTCTCCGAGAGGATCTGGTTCCGGGCCAGGGGGCAATCGCCGGGATCCGTGACCACATAGGAGGCAAAGTACAGAACCTTCTCCAAAACCTTGGGGCTGATATCCAAAATCAGGCCCATCCGGGAGGGAATGCCCTTGAAATACCAAATGTGGCTGCAGGGGGCGGCCAGCTCAATGTGGCCCATACGCTCCCGGCGAACCTTGGCCTTGGTGACCTCCACACCGCAGCGGTCACAGACCTTGCCCTTGTAGCGGATTTTCTTGTACTTGCCGCAGTGGCACTCCCAGTCCTTGGTGGGTCCAAAGATCCGCTCGCAGTACAGGCCGTCCCGCTCCGGCTTCAGGGTACGGTAATTGATGGTCTCCGGTTTCTTGACCTCGCCGTAGGACCACTGGCGGATCATATCCGGGGACGCAATTCCAATTTTAATCGCATCAAAGGTGGCATTTGCCATACAATCGCGCCTCCTTATTCGTCGCCATCCAGCTGGCCGTCTTCCGGCTCTGCCAGATCGCTGAACACATCCATAATATCCTCAGGTCCGTCCTCGTCCACGTTATAGCCGGATTCAAAGACCTCCTGCTCATCGGTGACGTAGGTCTCGTCTTCGGTGGAGTAGATCACCTCGTCATCCTCGTCCTCATCCTTCAGCTCGATCTCGTTGCCGGATTCATCCAGCACCCGGATGTCCAGGCACAGGGACTGGAGCTCCTTCACCAGAACCTTGAAGGACTCTGGCACACCGGGCTTGGGCACATTGTTGCCCTTGACGATGGCCTCGTAGGTCTTCACACGGCCGGTGATGTCGTCGGACTTCACCGTGAGAATCTCCTGGAGGGTATAGGCTGCGCCATAGGCCTCCAGCGCCCAGACTTCCATTTCGCCGAAGCGCTGGCCACCGAACTGGGCCTTGCCGCCCAGAGGCTGCTGGGT
>UQZA01000008.1 GCA_900545515.1 uncultured Eubacteriales bacterium
AACTACAGATATGCATGATATGGATTGTGACACATTTATGATATTACGTGAGATGATGATCCGAAAGGAAGGACAAGAGTATTATGACAACCTGGTAGGCGACCTGACCTGCACAGAGGAACAGGCGAGGGAGATCCTGAGAGTTATTGACGAGTGACCCATTCTCTGCAGGGAAAGTGTACAACGCTTTCCGTCTAAAACAAAGGACAGTCTGCGGCCCACCGCAGACTGTCCCCAGACCCAAAAAGAGACATGATTCTCTGCTTTGTCAAATGTACAAAAGGAGATATGTTATGAACTGGAAATTCTGCGCTCTACTTCTGATCATAGCGCTGCTGGCGTTCCTGTGCGCCTGCAACCTCCAGGAAGCCCCTCAGCCATTGGATGAGCTGCAAACTTCCGCCTCCTCCACAGCCCCATCTGAGGAGCCTACAGCTTCTGCTACAGAGAAATCGGAGCCACCGACAGAACTGCCCTCTGATGTGACGGGGCAAACGGAGCCATATGTTATTGACGATGAGAGCTTTGCGGTTTACAATGAGAAGGACCAGATTTATCACTACATTGGTCAAGGCCAGACAGTCACAGTGAAAGATGTAGGGTTGGAAATCCATGTTCCAGAGGAATGGGCTGGCCGAGTGGAAGTACTCCGGAACGCATGTTCAGACCGTGTGGAAATATACATCGGGAACATTCAACTCATGCAGACTTATGCTGATATGAATCATGACGAGATCCAGGAGAGTTATGGATGGCTGGACTGGATTTTACGGGTACAGGCAATTCGGAAGGATGATACGGCAACCATCGAAGAATTTGATCAGAGTGAACATAGAATTTGCTTGGGTGAGAATGACAGATATCGCATTTATTTTTCGTGTACAGATATGCACGACATGGACTGCGAAACATTCTTCACATCTCGTGCAAATATGATCCACAACCGTGGAGAGGAGTATTATGACAATCTGGTTGGCGACCTCACCTGCACAGCTGAGCAAGCCAAGGAAATTCTTAAAATCCTGTAGTCGCTTGCATCCCACCCCGGGTACCACAAACTTAGGGTTGACAACAGCATTTACTTTTTCCGCACTGGCGCTCCCGCGCCAGTGTGGAGTTACAGTCCTGAAGTTGATGATATTGGCCCTCGGGGGAGGGCAAGGGGCTTCCGCCCCAATGTACAAGATTGATGGGAAATGCGATTAAGAGCTGGCGCCAAGCTTCACATGGTTTTGGCGCCAGCTCTTGTTCAACACGGATTTTACGTGGGGTTGTAGCTCACAATGACGTTCATATCCAGCAGGGCGGAGGCGTCGGAGACGTTGGTCTGGAAGACCCCCACCTGAATCAAATTGATACAGGTGGACAGGACGTTGATGTCTGTGATGTTGTTGTAATCCAGATAAACGTAGTTCAGCGTGTTGAGACCGGCCAAGCCGCTGACGTCCTCGAAATAATTGTGGCAGCCGTTGAAGGTCACAAGGGCAGCGTCCTCCGGGAAGTCCGGAATGGTGAGGATGTCGTTGTAGGACACGTCTATCTCCGTGACGTGGGTCAGGGTGGCCAGGTCATCCATGGAGGTGAGGGCGTTGTTGGACAGGTTTAGCTTTACCAGGGCGGCGCAGCTGCCCAATCCGGTGACCTCCGTCAGCTGATTGTAGGATCCGTTTAGCTCTGTCAGCGCCCCCAGGCTGCCAATGCCGGTGAGGCTGGGCAGAACGTTGTTGGAAACGTCCAGGAATTGCAGGGCCGCGCAGGTGGCCACCGCCGAAAAGTCCGCCAGGGCATTGTAGGAGAGATCCAGACTGGTGAGGGCGGACAGATTGGCCAGGGGGCCAAAGCTGGCAATGGCGTTGCGCTGAAGATTCAGGGTGGTGAGCCCTTTGCAGCCCGCCAGGGGAGTCAGGTCCGAAATGCTGTTGTCCGACAGGTCCAGGCTGGTGAGGGCGGTGAGTCCCTCCAGGCCGGACAGGGTGGACAGGCTGCACCCGGCCAGATTCAGGGAGGTGAGCTTGCCGAGGCTACCTACCAGGGGCAGGTCCTGGGCAGAAATCACGCTGCCGGCCAGATCCAGGGTGGTGAGCTCCGGCATCTGGGCGAGAAAGCTCAGGTCCAGGTTCTCCTTTCCCTGGATGACCAGGGCCGTCAGACCGGTGAAATACGTTAAATCCTCCAGACTGGAGGCCTCAGTGGGGACGGTTAGCTCGGTGATGCTCCACAGGTCGGCAGTGGTGAGGGCGCTGTCGCCGCTACGGCCGAGAAGCTGCCGGACATAAGCGTCCAAAGCGGGATCAGAGAGAGTCACTGGCTCCACCACGCCGGAGATGGTGTAGCCAAATATGGACAGAGGACTGACCAACCCATTTTCCCCTACAGCCACCGCCCGAATGGAGGTTTCGCCCAATTCCAGAGAAATGGGACCCTCGTAGGGGGTGGCAGTGGAGGGGTATTCCTCCCCCATGCCGAGATACAGCTTCCCCTGGCCGGAGATGGTCACATTCATATATTGACTGTAAAAGCCAGGGGCCAAGCTGCTGGTGGGAGGGGCGGGACGCTGTGCATCCAGCTCCGCCTTGACGGCGGGGTCCGCCACCTGGTCCAGCATAGAGACTGCGTCCAGGAGCTTGTTCTGGGCTACATAGGTCTGACACAGGGCTTCGTAGACAGGGAGGGGAGCGCCTGCGGCGATGGCGTTGGCCAGGGTATACTCCGCTTTGGTGTAGTTTCCGGCTGCTTTGTAAGCATCGGCCAGGGCGATGGCAAGCTCCGGGTCCTGCTCCGACAGCTGGTAGGCCCAGCCGTAGTACCGGATGGCCCTGGAATAGCGGCCGGACTCCAGAGCGTGGCTGCCCCATCCGGTTAGGATCCCAGTGGCAATTTCCGGCTGGTAGCGCAGAAAAAACCAGGCCGCCCCCAGCAACAGGGCCAGCACCAGAAAAAGAGATAAAATCCATTTTAACGCCCGTTTCATACAGACACTCCGATCCGAAAGAGTGGGTTTATTATACTTCTGCTCCCTGCCAATGTCAAGTTTGGCCGGGAAATGGCAAATTGTGCCACACATGCAGCTGCCGGGACGCTACCTGCCGCCTCCTTTGACACTGCGCCAGGCCGCCCGAAGAGGGGCCGGAACGTCTGCTTCCGTCAGGCTATCGTGGATGGCGCAGCTGCCGGCTTCCCGCGCCTTCTCGTAGTACCAGTGCTTGTAGTCCAGGACCTGCAGCGTTTCCTGGAGCTGCTGGATTTGCTCCAAGACCCGCTGACGCTGCCGGTCAATGAGCCCCAGACGCTGGCCAATGGTGGCATCTCCCTCCACGCACCAGTCTATGAAGGTTTTGATGTCCTTAATGGGCATACCCGTTTGCTTCAGGCAGGCGATGATGGACAGCCATTCAAAGTCAGACTCCCGAAACATCCGGATTCCCCCGTTGGACCGCTCCAGAAAGGGGAGCAGCCCCTCCTTATCGTAATACCGCAGGGTGGAGGGCGCCACCTGCAGCCGCTTGGCCATTTCTCCCACTGTGTACAACATTGGTTCCTCCTGTTACTTGAAAGCCTGGATTTAGAAGTTCAAGTTAGCTTTGGGAGAATCATACTGTATTCCTGACCCGGTGTCAAGTAAACGCGGGCAAGATTTCAGGGCAGCTGTATGTTCTTTTTCCGCACTGGCGCGCTGAAATGACCGGTGTGGACATCAGGCCGCCAGCGTAAGTGACACTACTTGATGCGCAATGGCGTGGAATCATGGTCCTTCCTATTTGCCACCTTTTTCTCTCAATCCGGAAAAGCGCCCCAGGCATCGTATTTTCAAAGCTCCCCGCCTCGCGTTACACATCATTGTAAACCCTACACAATCTGCCATGAAAATAATAAAAAAGTGCTTGCTTTTTCCATTTGGACATGCTAGAATAGACCGGTCTGAAAACAGGTGTGTCCTCTGCCGCGCCGGACCATTTCGTGCCGGGTGTCACGCGGGCATGAACGCCTCATTGGAAGGAGAACATGACTATGGATTTGATGAAGGCATTGACAAGCCAATACATGAAGCCTGAGCTGCCCGAGATGCGGGTGGGCGACACCGTCCGGGTGCACCAGAAGATCACCGAAGGTACCCGGGAGAGAATTCAGGTGTTCGAGGGCACCATCATTGCCCGCAAGCATGGCGGCATTGGGGAGACCATCACGGTGCGCCGGATCTCCTATGGCGTCGGCTGCGAGAAGGTGTTCCCGGTTCATGGCCCCCGGGTTGTAAAGGTGGAGACCGTCCGGCACGGCAAGGTTCGCCGGGCTAAGCTGTACTACCTGCGCAATCGCTTCGGCAAGGCTGCCAAGGTCAAAGAGAAAGTGTAAGCTTTCGTCCAGTCAATGGGCGCGCCGTTTCTTGCGGTGCGCCCTTTTTCCAATCCTGGCCGAAAAAAAGCGGATTACCCCCTTTTCGGATCTTTCTCTTTCGTGTATAATATAGGAGAAAACCAATTGTTAGATAGAAGGATGATAACCATGAAGGAACCAAATCATGATATAACCCCCCAGGAGCAGATGGCGGAAGCAATGCAGGCAGAGCGCCCAGGGGAAGCGCAACCGGCCGCCCCCAAAGAGGAGAAACCCTCCCTGTGGATTGAGTGCTACACGCTGCTCCATGACCTGGTGTATATTCTGGTGTTTGTCACCATCCTCTTTGTGTTTGCATTGCGGGTGGTCTCCGTGTCGGGCCCGTCTATGTATCCCACCCTGGTGGACAGGGACTATGTGGCCCTCCTCAGCAATGTGTTTTATTCCGGCTCCGACATTCAAAACGGGGACGTGGTGGTAGCGCTGGCGCCCCGGTTTGACGACGAGCCCATTGTGAAGCGGGTCATTGCCACGGCGGGGCAAACGGTGGACATTGACTTTACCAGGGGCATTGTGTATGTAGACGGCGCCGCCCTGGATGAGCCCTACATCAACGAGCCTACCCATCTGCAATTTGACAGCCGGGGTGTCACCTTTCCCCTCACGGTGGAGGAGGGCCATGTGTTCCTCATGGGAGACAACCGGAACAATTCCTCCGACAGCCGGCTGGCGTCCATTGGCCAGGTGGATACCCGGTATATTCTGGGGAAGGTGCTTTTTGTGATGATGCCCGGCTATGATAAGGTAAAGGATACCCGGGACTTTGGCCGCATTGGCGGGGTCTCGTAAAGGAGCGCCTATGGACTCTATGAACATTCAGTGGTATCCCGGCCATATGACCAAAACCCGCCGGCAAATGGAGCAGGATCTGAAGCTGGTGGACGCAGTGTGTGAGCTCCTGGATGCCAGAATTCCCATCTCCAGCCGGAACCCGGACATTGCCGCCCTCTGCGGACCCAAGCCCCGGCTGGTGATTTTGAACCGGATGGACATGGCGGACCCCGCCGCTACCCGGGCATGGTGCGAGGCCTTCCGCCGGGAGAGCCTTGCCGCCGTGGCAACGGACTGCAAGAGCCGGAGGGGACTGACCGCCTTTGTCCCCGCCGTTCGGAATCTGCTCCAGGAGAAAATTGCCCGCAATGCGGCCAAGGGGCAAAACCGCCCCCTGAAGATCATGGTGGTGGGGATTCCCAATGTGGGAAAGTCCACGTTTATCAACCAGATTTCCGGGAGAAAGGGCGCAAAGGCGGAGAACCGCCCCGGCGTCACCCGGGGCAAGCAGTGGGTGACGGTGGATGAAAGCCTCCTGCTTTTGGACACCCCCGGCATCCTCTGGCCGAAGTTTGAGGATCCGGAGGTGGGCCTCCACCTGGCCTACACCGGGGCGGTGAAGGATGACATCCTGGATGCCGAGGAGCTGGCGGTCCGCCTCATGGAGCTGCTTTGGGCCCGGTATCCCCAGGCCCTGGAGGACCGGTATAAGCTGGAGGCGCTGCCGGAGAACCCGGGGGGCTACGCCCTTCTGGAGGCAGCAGGCAGGAAGCGGGGCTTCCTGCTGGCCCGAGGAGAGATTGACACAGAGCGCATGGCCCGGGTGCTGCTGGAGGAATTCCGGAGCTGCAAGCTGGGCCGGTTTACTTTAGAGATGCCGGAGGAATCCCTATGAGTCAAGTGGATTTGTGGGCCTATGAACGGGCCTGCTGGGAAGAAGGGGCGACGCTGGTGTGCGGCGTGGATGAGGCGGGACGGGGCCCCCTGGCCGGTCCCGTGTGCGCTGCTGCGGTGATTCTGCCCAGGGACCTGGATTTGGAGGCGGCCTTGCCCGGCCTCAATGACTCCAAAAAGCTCACGGATCAAAAGCGGCGGGAGCTGTATGGGAGGATTCAAGACTGCGCCCTGGCCTGGCACATTGCCCTGGCCTCCCAGGAGGAGATCGATGCAGTTAACATTCTCCAGGCCACTTTTCTGGCTATGGGCCGGGCAGTGGCCGGGCTTGGCTCCCGCCCGGAATGGGCCCTGGTGGACGGAAACCGGGACCCGGGATTGGAGGTTCCCACCAAGCTGATTGTGAAGGGGGATTCCCTCAGCGCCAGCATTGCCGCCGCCTCTATCCTGGCTAAGGTGTACCGGGATGATATTATGCTGGAAATGGCCGAGCGGTATCCCCAGTATGGCTTTGAGGTACATAAGGGCTACGGCACTAAGCGGCACTATGCCGCCCTGGAGGAGTTCGGCCCTTGCCCCATTCACCGGCAGAGCTTTTTGAAAAAGTTTTATGCCGGGAAGTAATTTAACTGGACCCTGGGGGGAGGCGCTGGCGGCGGCGTATCTGCGGAAAAAGCGGTATACCCTGGTGGCCTGCAACTACCGCTGCCGCTTTGGTGAGGTGGACCTGATCGTCCAGGACCGGAAGTATGTGGTGTTTGTGGAGGTCAAGCTGCGCAAATCGGCTCGCTTTGCCTCTGCGATGGAATATGTGGACAGTCGCAAGCAAAAGCGTCTGAGGACCACCGCCCAGCTGTGGCTCAGCCTGCATCCCACGGAAAAGCAACCGAGATTTGACGTGATTGAGATCTACGCCCCGGAGGGCCTGGCCACCCGGCGGCCGGAGATTCGCCATTGGGAGGATGCGTTTCAATGAATTTACCTGTTTTTGACCTGCACTGCGATACAGCCCTGGAGCTGCTGGACAGCCAGTGCCGCCCTGTGGAGCGATTGAAGCGGCGGCGGGGCCACATCGACCTGGAGCGGGGCGGGAAGCTGCCGGCCTATGCCCAGCTCTTTGCCTTTTTTACCACCCCCGATATGGACGCCACCGGGAGGTTCTCTCCCGAGATGATTTTTGATGCCATGCTGTCCAATTTGCAGAGGGAGCTGCAGGAGAACCGGGATCAAATCCTTCAGGCCAGGACTCCGGCGGAGATCCGCCAGGCGGTGGACGGAGGAAAAATTGCCGCAGTGTTTTCCCTGGAGGGCCCTGCAGGCATTGGCTTTGACCCGGGCAGGCTGGAGGAGCTGGCGGCTCTGGGATTCTGTATGACCACACTCACCTGGAACGAATGCAATCCCCTGGCCGGGTCCCACAAAACCGGCGGAGGCCTCACCGCCCGGGGGAAGGAGTATGTGCGGCGAGCCCAGAGCTATGGCATGGCCCTGGATGTGAGCCACCTGAGCGACGAGGGCTTTTGGGATGTGATGGACATCACCTGCGGCCCTGTGTCCGCCAGCCACTCCAACAGCCGCAAAGTCTTTCCTGTCAGCCGGAACCTGACCGACGAGATGTTCCAGGCGATTTGCCAGACCGGCGGCGTGGCGGGGCTGAATCTCTACACCGGTTTTCTGGGAGAGGAGCCTGTGACCCTGGAGACCGCCTGCCGCCATGTGCTCCACTGGCTGGACCTGGACGGTGGGAAGCACATTGCCCTGGGCGGAGATCTGGATGGCTGCGAGGGCCTTCCCCAGGGCTTTACCGGGGTGGACTCCTACCCGAGTCTGGCCCAGGCGTTGGCGGACCATGGCGTTCCCCGCCAGATGCTGGAGGACCTTTTCTGGAACAATGCTATGAGGGTGCTGGAATCATGCTCTACGTTACGACCTTAGACCGGACGGTCACCTATACGGCCCAGGCCACCCTGGAGCGGGCTACAGGCCCGGAAGGGGGCCTCTTTGTGCCTATGACCCTGCCCCAGTATGACCGGAAGGGGCTGGCTGCCGTGCTGGCGCTGCCCTTCTGGGACTGTGTGGCAAGCATTCTCAATCAGTTTTTCCCCCTGCGCCTCCAGGGTAGCAGTCTCCAGGGAACGGAGGGGGTGCTGCCGGAGCCGGTATACATCCGTTATAAAATTGCGGTGGCAGAGCTGTGGGACCGGAAGACCGGCTCGTTTCAGGGCCTTCGGTCCGACCTGTGCGACCGGCTGGGCTCCAAGCTCCGCTCCCGGGGGAATTGGCCTTTTGTGGCGGTGGACATTGCGCTGCTGTTTGGCCTCTACGGCGCTGCGTGCCGGTCCGGCTGGCTGCGAAGAGGGGAGCCGGTTCAGCTGGCTATGGCTTCCGGGGAGTTTACCATGCCTGTTGCGGCCTGGTATGCCCGACGGATGGGACTTCCCCTGGGGGATGTGATCTGTGTTTGCAACGAAAACAGCGCTCCCTGGGAGCTTCTGCACCGGGGAGAGCTGCGCCTGAGCAGCGATTGCGCATCCACCCGGTTGCCCCTGCTGGACATAGGTCTGCCCTGCAACCTGGAGCGGCTGGTGAGCCAGACCCTGGGGACGCACACAGCGGAATTGTATGGAGCCGTTCGCAGCCGCCGGGGGACCTTTTCCCTGAACCCGGAGCAGCAGGCCAGCCTGCGGGCGGGCTTTTCCGTCAGCGTGGTGAGTGCCGACCGGCCCGGCGCCCTGATCCCCAGAATTTTCAGCACCTCGGACTATTTGCTGAGCCCCTACGGCGCCTTGGTATACGGCGGCCTGATGGACTATCGCGCGCTCACCGGGGAGGGGGCGCCCGCCCTGCTCCTGGCGGAGGAGAGCCCCCTGCGGTGGGGCGAGGAGGTGCTGACTGCTCTGGGCAAGCCTGCGGAGAACATCGTGGGACAGATTGACGGCTTGGAGCGGGAAGCCGCTCTGCGCCGGAGGGGGGACTGAATGGCGCTTTATGCAATTGGCGACCTGCACCTTTCCCTGGGCGTTGCCAAGCCCATGGACGTATTTGGCGGCGTCTGGGAGGGGTACACGGAGAAGCTGAAGCTGGGATTTTCCACCGTCGGACCGGAGGACACCACAGTGCTGATGGGCGATCTCACCTGGGGCATGGATTTGAACCAGGCCCGGGCGGACTTTGCCTGGATCGCCCGGATTCCCGGGCGGAAAATCATTCTGAAGGGGAACCACGATTATTGGTGGACCACCGCCTCCAAGTTTTACCGTTTTTGCGAGGAAAACGGCTTCCAAAATATGTACGTCCTCCACAACAACTGCTATTTTTATAATGAATACGCCCTCTGCGGTACCCGGGGCTGGTTCTTTGAAGAAGAGCGCAGCGGTCAGCACGATGAGAAGGTGTTCCACCGGGAGCTTTGCCGCCTGGAGGCCTCCCTCCAGGCGGCGGGGGACCGGCCCAAGCTGTGCTTCCTCCACTATCCACCCAGGTACCGGGGATATGAATGCCCGGAAATTCTGAAGTTGCTCCGGCGCTATGGGGTCCGGGCCTGCTATTACGGCCACCTCCATGGCGCCAGCCACAAGCTGGCCATAGAGGGCCTGTGGGACGGGGTGGATTTCCGCCTGTTGGCGGCAGATTACCTGAATTTTCGTCCGGCAAAGATTATTTCGGAAGAAATGCAAGAAAATGGTGGACAATCCGCCGCCCATTTGTTAGAATAGGACGGATACCACCATGGTGCTTTCAAAATTTGTAAATCAGGATGGCTGCCTGAGCGGCCCGATATAGGAGGACAAATAACATGAACGTAAAGAGCATTGAGAAGGAAGGCTCCAAGGCCAAGATTACCGTGGAGATCGAGAAGGATCTGATGGATTCCGGCGCCAACAAAGCTTACCTGAAGGCCCGTAAAGACATTCAACTGCCTGGCTTCCGCAAGGGTAAGGCCCCCCGCAAGCTGATTGAGTCCATTTACGGCGCCCACGTGTTCTACGAAGATGGTCTGGAGGAGATTTTCCCTCAGGTCTACCAGGCAGCTGTTGTGGAGCAGGAGCTGAAGGCAGTGGGCCGCCCCAGCCTTCTGCATATGGACATTGCCGATGACGGCGCTGCCACCATCGTTTTGGAGACGGACCTCTATCCCGAGGTAACCCTGGGCCAGTACAAGGGCCTGGAGGTGGAGAAGGTTGCCCCCTCCGTGACCGACGAAGAGGTGGAGGCCGAGCTGGACCGAATGGCCAAGAATGTGGCCAGCCGGGAGACGGTGGAGCGGTCTGCGGAGCAGGGCGATACAGCCAACATTGATTTTGAGGGCTTTGAAAACGGCGTACCCTTTGAAGGTGGTAAGGGCGAGGGATTTGACCTGGTTCTGGGCTCCGGCTCCTTCATTCCCGGCTTTGAAGAGCAGGTGGTGGGCATGTCCGCCGGCGAAGAGAAGGACATTGACGTGACCTTCCCCGAAGAATACCATGCCAAGGAGCTGGCCGGTAAGCCTGTGGTGTTTCATGTGAAGGTGAACAGCATCACGGTGGAGCACATTCCTGCCAAGGACGACGAGTTTGCCAAGGACGTGTCGGAGTTTGATACTCTGGACGAACTCCGCGCCGACATCCGGACCAAGGAGCTGGAGGAGCGGACCAAGGCTGTGGAGCGGACCTTTGAGACGGCAGCTGTGGAAAAGGCGGCGGAAAACGCCACCATGGAAATGCCCGAGTCCCTGGTGGAGGAGGAGCTGGACCGCCAGATGAACAACTTTGCCTATCAGCTCCAGCGCAGCGGCATGAGCATGGAGCAATACGCCAAGATGATGGGGGGAGATATGGGCACCATGCGCAAGGCCTTCCGTCCCGCCGCTGAGAAGCAGGCCAAGGTGGATGTGACCCTGCAGGCGATCATCAAGGCCGAGGGTCTGGAGGTTTCCGACGAGGAAGTGGAAGCGGAGTATCAGAGTCTGGCCGATACCTACCAGATGGAGCTGGAGAAGGTGAAAGCCCTGGCCGGCGCCGATAGCCTGCGCCAGGATTTGCTGGTTCGGAAGGCTGCCAAGCTGGTCGCCGAAGCTGCTGTGCCTGTGGCCCCCAAGGCGGAGGAAGAGCCCAAGACGGAGGAATAATCCTGCGCTTTCCTGGTTAGAATGTCTCAGTTTGGAAAGGAGATTTGGATTATGAGCTTTATACCTTATGTTGTGGAGCAGACCAGCCGGGGAGAGCGGAGCTATGACATTTTCTCCCGCCTGCTTAACGACCGCATCATTTTTCTGTCGGAAGAGGTCAACGATGTGACTGCCAGCCTGGTGGTGGCGCAGCTATTGTACCTGGAGTCTCAGGACCCCGACAAGGACATTCAGTTCTACATCAACAGCCCCGGCGGCAGTGTCACGGCGGGCATGGCCATTTTTGACACCATGCAGTATGTGAAGTGCGATGTGGCCACCATTTGCGTGGGCATGGCCGCCTCCATGGGCGCCTTCCTGCTGGCGGCGGGAACCAAGGGAAAGCGGATGGCTTTGCCCAATGCGGAGGTGATGATCCACCAGCCCTCCGCCGGTACCCAGGGCCAGGTGACTGACATGGCCCTGCACCTGAAGCGGCTGGAGACCATTAAAAAGCGGATGAATCAGATCCTGGCGGACCGCACTGGCAAGCCAGTGGAGGTTGTGACGGCCGACTGCGAGCGTGACAACTTCATGTCGGCCCAGGAGGCTCTGGAATACGGCCTCATTGACAAGGTTCTGACCACCCGTTAACAAAATCGGAGGATTTTCATGGCAAGACGCGATGAACAGGGAGTCCGCTGCTCTTTCTGTGGCAAACGAGAGACCCAGGTGGAGCGGATGATTTCCGGACCCGGCGTATATATCTGCAGCGATTGCGTCCGGGTTTGCAGCACCCTTTTGGATGACGATTACGCCCCCCAGGCGGAGGTGGCGAAGATCCGGGTGCCAGAGACGCTGCCCACTCCCCAGGAGATCAAGACCTTCATGGATGGCTATATTGTGGGCCAGGAGGAGGCCAAGGTCGCCTTGTCTGTGGCAGTGTACAACCACTATAAGCGGATCTACTTCGGTGGAAATTCTGATGTGGAGCTGCAGAAAAGCAATATTTTGCTCATTGGCCCCACGGGCTGTGGCAAGACTCTGTTTGCCCAGACCCTGGCCAAGATTCTCAATGTACCCTTCGCCATTGCAGACGCCACCACCCTCACAGAGGCGGGCTACGTAGGCGACGATGTGGAGAACATCCTTCTGCGTCTGCTGCAGGCGGCGGATTTTGACATCGATTTGGCCGAACGGGGTATCATTTATATCGATGAGATGGATAAAATTGCCCGGAAGAGTGAAAATACTTCCATCACCCGGGATGTGTCTGGCGAAGGTGTGCAGCAGGCCCTTCTGAAGATTGTGGAGGGCACGGTGGCCAATGTTCCCCCCCAGGGCGGGAGGAAGCATCCTCAGCAGGAGATGATCCAGGTCAACACCTCCAACATTCTCTTCATCTGCGGCGGGGCCTTTGACGGTTTGGATAAGATCATTGAGACCCGTACAGACCGCTCGGCCATTGGCTTTGACGCCCCGGTCCAGAGTAAAAGGCAGCGGGATGTGGGAAAGCTGCTGGCCCAGGTTCAACCCCATGACCTGCTGAAATTTGGCATCATTCCCGAGCTGGTGGGACGCTTACCGGTGATAACCTCTCTGCAAAATCTGACCAAAGAGGACCTGATTCGCATTCTGACCGAGCCGAAAAACGCCCTCTCCCGGCAGTATCAGAAGCTGCTGGAGCTGGATCATGTGGAGCTGGAGCTGGAAAAGGGCGCTTTGGCGGCCATTGCCCAGAAGGCCATCGACCGCCAGATCGGCGCCCGGGGTCTCCGGGCGGTGATGGAAGAGATCATGACAAAAATCATGTACGAGATTCCCTCGGATCTCACCATCCAAAAGGTGCTGATTACAGAGGACTGTGTCCGGGGTGGCCAGCCTCGCATCATCCGGGATGAGAATCACCCCAGGGCCAGGAGCCGGGTCCGGCCCAGCGCCTGAGACCCTTTCCCGGCAATACCGGGAATCAGAGATCAAGGATAAATGCGGGAAGGGGGCAGGGTGACTGCCTCCTTTGCGCGCTTTTACGGGGCCTAGCCCCACACTACCGTGAATTTCCACGGGCGCTGCTTTCACGGCGGCTGCGCGGAAAGGAGAGGTTTTCATGAGCGACATGATCATTTCAGAACGAATGCCGGTGCTGCCCCTCAGGGGCCTGACTGTGTTTCCCAGGCAGCTGGTCCACTTTGACGTGGGCCGGGAAAAGTCAGTTAAAGCCCTGGAAGTGGCGATGAAGGGTGATCAGCGGGTATTTCTGGTCACACAAAAGGATATTTTAGACGACGATCCCAGGGAAAGCGGACTGTACCGGATCGGCACAGTAGGGAAAATCAAACAGGTCCTCCGGACCCAGGGGGACATGGTGCGGGTTCTGGTGGAGGGGGAGTACCGGGCGCTGGTGAAGGAGTTTCTCCAGTTAGAGCCCTGCCTGACAGGCCGGGTGGAGTCCGTTCCAGAGCAAAGCTGTGACCCCGGCACACCCAAGGCGGAAGCCCTGATGCGGGAGGCGGTGATGGTCTTCGACGAGTTTCTGGATCTGATCCAGAAGCCGGCCCAGGAGCTGCAGCTGCGGATTCTGGCGCTTCATGAGCCGGGCTTTCTGGCAGACTCCATCGGCCAGCACGCCACCTTCAGCTACCAGGAGAAGGCCAAGCTCCTGGCCCAGCTGAACCCGGTGCGGCGTCTGGACATGGCCCTGCGGCTGCTGCGCCATGAGCTGGAGGTTTTGAAGCTGGAGTCGGAGATGCAGGACAAGACCCGGGAGCAAATTGACCGGGGTCAGCGGGACTATTACCTCCGGGAGCAGATGAAGGTGATCCGAACCGAGCTGGGGGAGGAGGACGAGGAGGAGGAAGCGATGGCTTACCGCTCCAAAATCCAGGCACTCCATCTGGACCAAGAGGTGGAGGAGAAGCTTCTGAAGGACGTCAATCGCATGGCCAAGCAGCCCTTCGGTTCTGCGGAGGGGGCGGTGCTCCGGAATTATCTGGACGCTGTGCTGGAGCTGCCCTGGAACAAGCGGACCCGGGAGCGGGTGGACATTCAGGTAGCCCGGAAGATCCTGGATGAGGACCACTTTGGCCTGGAGAAGGTGAAGGAGCGGATTTTGGAGGTCCTGGCGGTGAAGCAAATGGCCCCGGAGCTGCCCTCCCAGATCATCTGCCTGGTGGGCCCTCCCGGTGTGGGCAAGACCTCCATCGCCTATTCCATCGCCCGGTGCCTGAACCGGAATATGGCCCGTATCTCCCTGGGCGGCGTCCATGATGAGGCGGAGATCCGGGGCCACCGGAAGACCTATGTGGGGGCCATGCCGGGCCGGATTATGACGGCTCTGACTCAGGCCGGTTCCCGGAATGCCCTGCTCCTCCTGGATGAGGTGGATAAAATGGGCGCCGACTACCGGGGCGACCCCTCTTCTGCGCTTCTGGAGGTGCTGGATGGGGAGCAAAATGGGACTTACCGGGACCACTACATGGAGGTTCCCTTTGACCTGAGTGAATGCATGTTCATCACCACTGCCAACACCACCGATACCATCCCCCGGCCCCTGCTGGACCGGATGGAAGTCATTGAGCTGGGGTCCTACACCGATGAAGAGAAGCGGATGATTGCCAAAAACCATCTGCTCCCCAAGCAGATGAAGAAGCACGGTCTTCGAAAGTCCCAGCTTCGGATTACCGATGACGCTCTGGGAGAGATCATCACATGCTACACCAGGGAGTCCGGCGTCCGGAACCTGGAGCGCCGCCTGGGAGCCCTGTGCCGGAAAGCAGACATGCGCCTGGTGGAAGAAAACGGACCCAAGCGGATTACCGTCTCTGGGAGCAATCTGGAGGAATTTCTGGGCGTCCGCCGGTATTTACCGGACCGGCTGCCCCCGGCGGACCCGGTGGGCCTGGTTACTGGCCTGGCATGGACTAGCGTAGGGGGAGAGACCCTGGAGGTAGAGGTGAATGTCATGGAGGGGTCCGGGAAGCTGGAGCTCACCGGCAACCTAGGGGACGTGATGAAGGAGTCTGCTCATGCCGCCCTCAGCTACATCCGCTCCCGGGCGGAGGTGCTGGGGATTCCCTCGGACTTTTACAAGAACCGGGATATTCATGTCCATTTCCCGGAAGGGGCCATCCCCAAGGATGGCCCGTCCGCTGGCGTTACGGTGTGCACTGCCATGGTTTCTGCCCTCACTGGGACCCCGGTGCGGCGGGACATTGCCATGACTGGGGAGATCTCCATCCGGGGCCGGGTGCTTCCCATTGGCGGCTTAAAAGAGAAAACCATGGCTGCCCTGCGCCACGGGGTGCAGACGGTGGTCATTCCCCAGGCCAACCAGCGGGACCTGGAGGAAATTGATCAGACCGTGCGGAAATCCCTCAATTTCATCACGGCGGAGCATGTGGACACGGTGTTGGAGGCGGCTTTGCTGCTGGAGCCGCCGGTTCGGGACCGTTTGAAACTGGATGAGGCCAGGCCCATTGCCCTGGAGGGGAAAAAGACCGGCCGCAAGCCCGCCATCCGGCAGTAGGAGAAGGGCCATGAATCTGCACAATGTGGAATTTGTTCGCTCGGCTGCCGGGGCGCAGGATCTGATCCGGGATGGTCTGCCCCAGATTGCCTTTGCCGGGAAGTCCAACGTGGGAAAATCCTCGGTAATCAACCGCCTGCTGCAGCGGAAGAACTTCGCCCGGGTGGGGGAAGCTCCGGGGAAGACCACCCATGTGAATTACTTCCGGGTAGATGGCAAAGCTTACTTTGTGGATCTGCCCGGCTATGGCTATGCCAAGGTCTCCCGAGGGGAGAAGGAGCGCTGGAGCAAGCTGATGGAAGCATATTTTGCTGCAGCCCTGATGGATCTGGGCGTCCTTCTGGTGGATGCCCGCCACAACCCCACGATGAACGACTGCACTATGGCCGCCTGGTTCCGGCATGCAGGCTGCCCCTTTGTGGTGGTGGCCAACAAGCTGGATAAACTGAAAAAAAGTGAGATTCAATCCAATCTGAATCAGATTCGTCTGGATCTGGAGCTTCCCCAGAACTGTCCTGTGATTCCTTTTTCCGCCGAGAAGGGAACCGGGCGGGAGGAGCTGCTGTCGGTGATTCTGCAGGCCGTCCAGAAATGAACACAGGGTGCGCACGGTTGACCCCGGTGCGCACCTTTTGTGTGCGTCCTGGTGGATAGGGCGCACCAGGCCTGCGGAAAATCATGGTACGGGACGTCCGGGAGGCCGCCCTCGACTGCTGGACGGCGTCAAATTTAAGTTAAAGGAACAAGATACCCTATGACATTTCAAGAGTTGCAACTTTTGCCCTCCATTTTGCAAGCTGTGGAGGAGCTTGGCTATGAGCGGCCCTCACCGATTCAGGCTGCGGCCATCCCCCATGTGCTGGCGGGGCGGGACCTCATTGGCTGCGCCCAGACCGGCACCGGAAAAACCGCGGCCTTTGCCATTCCCATTTTGCAGAGGCTTCAGGGCCGGGTCGGGAAGGGCCATAAGCCGGTCCGGGCGCTGATTCTCACCCCTACCCGGGAGCTGGCTCTGCAAATTCAGGAGAATTTTACCCAGTATGGAAAATATCTGCCAGTACGTACAGCCGTGATTTTTGGCGGCGTGGGGCAGACACCTCAGGTGGAAGCCTTGCAGGCAGGAGCCGATGTGCTGGTGGCGACACCGGGACGGCTGATGGACCTGTATAACCAGGGGCATGTGAGTCTGACGGGCTTGGAAATCTTTGTCCTGGACGAGGCGGACCGAATGCTGGACATGGGTTTCATCCGGGATGTGCGAAAAATCATCGGCTGGCTGCCGAAAAAGCGGCAGACCCTGCTGTTTTCTGCCACCATGCCCCAGGAAATTGCAGAGCTTTCCCAGACCCTTCTCCGGGAGCCGGTGCGGGTGGAGGTGACGCCTCAGTCATCCACGGTGGATGCCATCCGGCAGAAGCTGTACCGGGTGGAGCAGGCGGATAAAAAATGCCTGCTTCAGGAGGTGCTCCAGGACAAAAGCCTGACCAGCGTTCTGGTGTTCACTAACACCAAGCACCGGGCCAACCGGGTGGCGGAGCTGTTAAACAGCGGGGGAATTGCCGCCATGGCCATTCATGGCAATAAGAGTCAGAGCGCCCGGGTCCTGGCCCTGGGCAGCTTCAAGGCGGGGACCATCCGGGTTTTGGTGGCCACAGACATTGCCGCACGGGGAATCGACGTCAGCGGCCTGCCCTGTGTCATCAACTACGAGCTGCCCAATGTGCCGGAAACCTATGTCCACCGCATCGGACGGACGGGCCGGGCGGGTCGCCCGGGTCTTGCCATCAGTTTTTGCAACCGGGAGGAGGAGGCCTACCTCCGGGACATTGAGAAGCTGATTGGAAAGAAAATTCCGGTGGTCCGGGCAGATGGGCCGTCCGGCAGGGAGGAGATCGAGAAAAAGGTATCGGAGCCGAAGGCTACCCCAAAGCCAACTCCGAAGCCAGCTCGCGCCAAGGAGGAGCTCTCCCGTGCACCTGGTCAAAAGCTGAAGCTAGAGCCCCTGCCACCCCTCAGGCCTCTGCCGCCGGAGCCCCCCAAGCCCCGCCGCGCCCTCCGCTCCGACCCTTGGGTACCGGGCCGGGTGGTGGCCTCTGCCGACGGCCGCCGTGGCAAGCGCCGGGGCCGCACACCGGAAACATAAATGGGACAGGCGCAATTGCTGCGTGCAGTTCAGGGCGGAACCTTCGAAAATTCCCCACTGGCGCTGCAGCGCCCAGCCTTCTCCCGAGGGCATATGCATACACCTCAGGCAACCCCTAGGAATTGGCCCGGGCCACGTATTCGCACACGTTTCCCAGGGGGCCACACTGTGCGCCCTTAGGGGGATGGACCGCAGTTCCCGTCTGCCCCGGGCGGTAGGATGGGGTATCCTGGACGAACTGGCGCGGGAAAAGGAAATGCTGCCGCCCTGGTCTGGCTGGAAATTGCTGTTGACGAAATCTCCAATTCATGGTAAAACTAACTGTGGAAACTCGGCATTCTGCCAATAGAAAAGGAGATACGATATGAACGAACGTTGGAATCTGGATTCCTTGTACCATGGTTTTTCCGACCCGAATTTCACCGGGGACCTCCAGGCCCTGAAGGTGGCCTGCGGCCGGTTTGACACCTTTACCAAATCTCTGGAGGAAATGGACCCTGCTCACGCCCTGCGCCAGGGGATAGAAGCTTTGGAGGAGATCAGCAGCCTGTCCAACCTCCTGCTTGAGTACGCCTCTCTGCGCCAGTCTGCGGATACCAGCGATGCAGAGGCCAGCTCCGCCCTGGGTCAGGTGATGGCGGTGGTCAGCCAATGTGCCGGCGCGTACGCCCGGTTCCAGACCTATGCCGCTGGGCTGCCGAATCTGGATGAAATTCTGGAGGCGGATGAGCTGCTTCGCCAGTACCGGTTCTATTTCCGCCAGGTGCGTGAGGGCAGCCGGTATCTTCTGGGCAGCCAGGGTGAGGACATTATGGCCAAGATGCAGCTGTCTGGTTCCAGTGCGTGGAGCGACCTGCAGGCTTACCTCACCAGCACAGTATCTGTGGATTACAACGGCGGCGCCACCAACCTTTCCGCCATTCGGAATCTGGCCTACGATCCGGATCCTGCGGTGCGCAAGGCTGCCTACGAGGCGGAGCTGGCCTGTTACGATAAGATCAAGGATCCTGTGGCATTTGCCCTCAACTCCATCAAGCTGGAGACCATCTACGCCGCCCAGCTCCGGGGCTACGAGTCTCCTCTGGACAAGGCTCTGAAGGACGCCCGGATGCAGCGGGCCACCCTGGACGCCATGTTCGCCGCCATTGACGAGTATCTGCCCAAGTTCTGGGCCTATTTGAAGGCCAAGGCCAAGGCTCTGGGTCACGAAAATGGCCTGCCCTGGTATGACCTCTTTGCTCCCATGGGGAAAAGCGGGAAAACCTACACCACAGAGGAGGCTAGGGACTATCTTCTCAATCTCTTTGGCCAGTTTGACACGGAGCTCCGGGACATGGTGGCTGAGGCATTTTCCAACGCCTGGATCGATTTCTTCCCTCGCCCCGGCAAAACCGGCGGCGCGTTCTGCGCCAATGTGGAGAAGCTGAACGAGAGCCGGATTCTCACCAACTTCGACGGCTCCTTCAGCGACATCGTCACCCTGGCCCATGAGCTGGGCCACGCCTTCCATAACCATATTTTGAATGACCAGAGAGCTTTGAACCGGGATTATACCATGCCGGTGGCAGAGACTGCCTCTACCTTCAACGAGTGTGTGGTGATGAATGCTGCCATTGCCGCCGCTACGGACCGGGAAGAAAAGTTGGCCCTCATCGAAAGCCAGCTCTCCGACGCCACCCAGATCATCTGCGACATTTACTCCCGGTACCGGTTTGAATCCGCCGTCTTCGCCGGCCGTGAAAACGATTTCCTTCCGGCGGACCGCCTGTGTGGTATGATGCTGGAGGCTCAGAAGCAGTCCTACGGCGACGGCCTGGACGAACATGTTCTCCATCCTTACATGTGGGTTTGCAAGAGCCACTATTACGGCGGCGTCAGCTTCTATAATTTCCCCTATGCCTTCGGCGGCCTGTTCGCCCGCGGCCTGTACGCCCAGTATGAAAAGGAAGGGGAGAGCTTCCTGCCCAAGTACAAGGAGCTCCTCCACGAGACCCCGGTGCGCACCGTGGAAGAGGCTGCCCGTGTGGCGGATATTGACCTAACGGACAAGGCCTTCTGGGCCCAGGGCCTCCAGATTCTCTCTGATGAGATTGACCAGTTCCTGGAACTGCTGGAGGACGGACAATGAGTGACACACAACGCCTCATGGCCTTTTTGGACAACAGCCCCAGCTGCTTCCACGCCATCGCCAATTTGACCCGGCAACTGGAGGAGGCAGGGTATACGCCCTTATCTGAGGCTGCTTCGTGGCAGCTGCAGCCTGGTGGGAAGTATTACCTTACCCGGAATCAGTCTGCACTCATTGCCTTCCGGGCGCCCCAGTGCGCGCCCCAGGGCTTTATGCTGGCTGCCAGCCACTCGGACCGGCCCTGCTTCAAGGTGAAGGAAAACCCGGAGCTGGAGACGGCAGGCGTCTATCTCCGGCTGGCCGTGGAGCGGTACGGCGGCATGCTCATGGCTCCCTGGCTGGACCGACCCCTGTCTGTGGCCGGGCGGGTCCTGGTGGAGACGGCGGAGGGCCTCCAGTCCCGCCTGGTGGACCTGGACCGGGACCTGTGCATGATTCCCAATGTGGCCATTCACATGAACCGGAAGGCCAACGATGGCTATGCCTATAACCCGGCGGTGGATCTCATCCCTCTGCTGGGCTCTCTGGAGACCAAGGGCGCTTTCCGCAAGCTGGTGGCGGAGGCTGCCGGCTGCCAGCCGGAGGAGATCCTGGGCTCAGATCTGTTCCTGTACAACCGGGAGAAGGCCAAAATCTGGGGCGCGGAAGGGGAGTACCTCTCTGCCCGGGCCCTGGACGACCTGCAATGCGCCTGGGCCACCATGGAGGGTTTCCTCCAGGCCAAGGAGGGCAAGAGCATTCCCGTGTGCTGCATCTTTGACAACGAGGAGGTTGGCTCCAACACCCAGCAGGGCGCAGATTCCACCCTCCTGTTGGATACCCTTTCGCGGATTTGCGCAGGCCTGGGGATGGACTACCGGGAGGCTCTGGCCCACAGCTTTATGGTCTCTGCGGACAATGCCCATGCCCTGCATCCCAATCATCCGGAGTATGCCGATCAGAACCACCGGCCTGTGATGAACGGCGGCATTGTCATCAAGTTTAACGCCAACCAGCGCTACACCACAGACGGCGTTTCCGCCGCACTCTTTCGCCAGGCTTGCAAAAAGGCGGGGGTTCCCACCCAGACCTTCTGCAACCGGGCAGATCTTGCCGGTGGCTCGACCCTGGGCAACATCTCCTCGTCCCAGGTGAGCATTCCCACCGTGGATGTGGGACTGCCGCAGCTGGCCATGCATTCCTGCTATGAGACCGCTGGAGCCCGTGACGCGGCCTATTTGGTCCAGGCCATGTCCCAGGTGTTCTCTATGCATTTGACCGTCTCCGGCTGTCCTAGCCTGTCGTAGGGGCAACTGGAATTGAGCGCCGAATCAATTCCCCTCCCCGCAGCTTGTCCTGCGGGGAGGGGAATTGTTGTCTGCAAGGGGCCTGTGCATCCGGGGGGAGCAAACTGCGGGCTGCTTACCGGCACAAAAGCCAGGCCAGAAGAAGTTGTAAAATCAGGATCAGGGGGATCCCCAAAGTGAATTTCAGATGTTTGGTCTTGTGATGGAAGAGATACATTCCCAAAAGGCTCCCCACGCTGCCGCCCAGAGCCGCAAGGAGCAGCAGCGTCCGCTCCGGAATCCGCCAGCGGCCCCGGCGGGCTTTTTGCTTATCTATAAACATAACCAGAAACCCTGCTGCATTCATTAGGAACAGGGAAACAAGCAGGATGGTCTCCTTCAGATGATTCATGCGTCGGTTCCTTTCGATTTTTTAAAATGGGGGTAATGGGATGAAACGTTGGGGAATTCTATTGGCACTATGTGGGCTTTTTTGCAGCCTTTGGGGATGCGGCGCTGGAGAAACGACGGTTTGGGAGACGGTGGGAGACCAGCTGGAGCTTCCGGCCAGCCATCAGTCGCCTGCCTATACCATGCAGGTGGCGGCGCCCATGGATGCGCCTCTGGTGGAAGCCCTTTCCGATGGCGAGACGAAGGTTTACGTCCACCGGGGCGGCGAGTATGAGCTGACGGCGCAGACCATGACTGCAGACAGCCTGGACAGCCTGCTTCAGACCTTGACTGGCTTCCCTCAGGCGTCTTTGCAGGTCTTGCAGACGGAGGAATTCGGGATGCCCCGGTACGATGTGGCGTGGACGGCCAGTGGAGACAGCGGCATGGAATCCTGCCGGGCGGCCATTTTGGATGATGGCATGTATTATTACGTCCTTACCTCATCGGTGAATCAGGAGCAGACGGCCCAGAACCGGGAAACTCTGGATCAGGTCTTCGCCACTCTGGGACTATATGCCGACGAAGGCTTCTGAGTATCCTTACACCTCAGGCAAGCCCTGCAAATGGCCAGGATCACACAGAGACGCTGTAGGGGTCCCGCGAGGCGGTAGGGTGGCGGAGTTATACGCATATGACCCCGGGGGAAGGCAGGGCGGTTCCTGATCCGGTGAGGAATAAAATGAGGAGTCTGCTACAAAGCGGAACGGTCAGGACCGTTCCCTGCAGGAGATTGCGCATCATGTGAAGCTTCACGCAATCTCCTGTAGGGGCGAGTCTTGACTCGCCCGCTTTTGCAACAGGCTCCTCAAAGCTGATGCAATCAGCAGAGGGTGGCGTAGATCACCGCCTTGATGGTATGCATCCGGTTCTCCGCCTCGTCGAAGACCACGGACTGCTTGGACTCAAACACCTGGTCTGTCACTTCCATCTCTGTGATGCCGTACTTCTCAGCGATTTGCGCGCCGATGGTGGTGTTGGTGTCATGATAGGAGGGCAGGCAGTGCATGAAGATGGCGGTGGGCTTGGCGTTGGCCATGGCGGCTGCGTTGACCTGGTAGGGCTGCAGGAGCTTGATCCGGGACTCCCAGACCTCGTCGGGCTCGCCCATGGAGACCCAGATGTCGGTGTAGAGCACGTCCGCGTCCTTGGTGCCTTCGTTCACGTCCTCGGTCAGGCGAATGGTGGCGCCGGTCTCGGCGGCAATCTTCCGGCACTCCTCCACCAGTTCTTCGGCAGGGAACAGCTCCTTGGGGGCGCAGGCGGTGAAGTGCAGGCCCATCTTGGCGCACAGAACCATGAGGGAGTTGCCCATGTTGTTCCGGGCGTCGCCCATGTAGGTGAAGCGGATGCCCTTGCTGTAGCCGAAGTGCTCCTCAATGGTCAGCAGATCCGCCAGCATTTGGGTGGGGTGGAATTCATCGGTGAGGCCGTTCCAAACGGGAACACCGGCGTAATGGGCCAGGTCCTCCACAGTCTTCTGGCTAAAGCCGCGGTATTCAATGCCGTCGAACATGCGGCCCAGAACCCGGGCGGTGTCAGCGATGGACTCTTTCTTGCCCATTTGGGAGCTGCCGGGGTCCAGATAGGTGACGCCCAAGCCCAGGTCCCGTCCGGCTACCTCGAAGGAGCAGCGGGTGCGGGTGGAGGTCTTTTCAAACAGCAGGACAATGTTCTTGCCAGCCAGGTACTTGTGGGGGGTTCCGGAGCGCTTCATACGCTTAAAGTCCTTACTCAGCTCCAGCAGGTAGCGGATTTCAGCGGGGGTATAGTCCAGGAGTTTCAGGTAGTGTCTTCCACGGAGATTGACAGGCATAGTGTTGTTCCTTCCTTTTTTAGAATTTGACGTCCCGAATGAGAGGCATGCTCATGCAGCGGGGACCGCCCCGGCCGCGGGAGAGCTCGCCGCTTGGGATTTTCAGCACGGTAATACCGTAGCTTTCCAGGATCTCGTTGGTGATGTAGTTCCGGTCGTAAGCAATGACCACGCCGGGGCGGATGCACAGGGTGTTGGAGCCGTCATTCCATTGCTCCCGCTGGGCGGCAATCTGGTCCTGGCCGCCGCAGAGGATCAGGGTGACCTGGTCCAGATGGAGGTAATGAGCCAGAGCGTGGGCCAGATCCATGTCCAGCTGCCGGGCGGTGAGCTCGCCGCCCTTGCCCTGGGTGACCTCGAAGATTCGAAGGGTGGGGAGAATGGCGGGATGGACCACGAACTTGTCCACATCCACCTGGGTCATCACCGTATCCAGGTGCATAAAGGCCCGCTTGCTGGGGATGCTCATGGCCAGGATGGTCCGGATCTTGGATTCCGGACGGCGGAACACGTTCCGTGCCAGCTGCTCAATGGCCTCCGGCATGGTCCGCTGGGAGATGCCCACTGCCAGGACGGACTCCGACAGGTTCATCACGTCGCCGCCCTCCAGGGAGTAGGGAGAGTCCGGCGTGTAGTAGAACGGCGTTCCGGCATACTCCGGATGATGCTGCAGGATATACGCGCCATACAGGGTTTCCCGGCGGCGGGTAGCGGAATACATCCGGTGCAATGCCACGCCGCCGCCTACAGAGGCGAAGGGATCCCGGGTGAAATAGAGGTTTGGAATGGGCTCCAGAGCGAAATCAGCCTTGCAGTGGAGCATGGCGGTCAGGGATTCCGCATGGTCCAGAGCCAGGTCGGAGAAGGGAATGCCGGCCATGGTCTGCAGGACCATTTCGTGTACGTCTTCGATGGAGCCCAGGTATGCCTGAAGCTCCCGCTCATACCGGTGGGCGACGCTTCCGCTTTTCTGAGTGAAGTCCCGGATGAACGCCTCCTTAAGAGCTTTGTCCTGAGACAGCGCCTCGGCGGTGAGCTTGGAGAGGTACACCACTTCCACACCGTTGTCCCGGAGCACCTGGGCAAAGCGGTCGTGCTCCGCCTGTGCACCCTTCAAATAGGGGATGTCGTCAAAAAGCAACCGCTCCAGGGAACCGGGGACCAGATGCTCCAGCTCCTGGCCGGGCCGGTGCAGCAGCACACGGCGAAGGGGGGCAATTTCACTGTAGACTTGAATTGGCATATGAAAACTCCTTTAGACGGATTTGGAATTACTGAGCCCGGTTCTGCTTGGCCCGGCGGAGGGCCAGAATGCGTTGCATTTCGTTGTATACAATCATGTAGCCCTCGTCCACTCCCATGCCAGGCTTGGCCAGGATCTGATCCGGCTGGGTTGCCATGGCGCACTGCACGCAGACCTGAGCGCTGCGGTCGGTCTCGTTGCAGGTTCCGCCCTGATAGGCACCGATGCCCTTTTCCTTGCAGTAAAGGACGGCCTCGATGGTATTGTTGATGCCGCCCAGGTCAGGGGTCTTGATCTGGACCATGTGGCCGGCCTTGTGATCGGCGAAGAGCTTGATGTCCTCCAGGGTGTTGCACCATTCGTCGGCTACCAGCTCCACTTGAATGCCCCGGCGGTCCAGTTCTGCGGTGAGGCCGGCCAGGGCCTCCATTTGGGTCTCGCGGTCACAGTCGCAGTCCATGGGGCCTTCGATACGAAGGTGCAGGGGTTTGGCCAGCTCCTCCAGCTTGGCCAGATAGTCGGCCATAGCGGCGTAGTTGTTGTTTCCGTAGAGGGCGCCGATGGTGCCGTACACATCAATGTGGAGCACAGGCATGTAGTTGGGGTCCAGCCGTTTGGCAAGCACCCGCTCCCGGAGCCAGGCCACGTAATCGGCCAGCTTTTCGCCCTGCAGGCCCAGCTTCTCTTTCACGTTGTTGATGAGACCGTGGGGAAGAACCTGGGCGCCCTTGATGATCATCTTGTCCGCGTTGCTGTACCGGTCGTCGCCGGACTGGGTGAAGATGGGGATGGGAGTCTCGGAAACAGTGCAGCCGTATTCATCGGCCACAACCTCGCACATGAGGCGGCCCGTGGCCTTGGCAACGGCGTCCAGAATGGCCTGGGACAGGCCGTAACGCAGGGCGGTGTGCAGCCGCTTACCGTCTATGGTAATGGCCTCCATGTCCCGGCACAGGTCCCGGAAGGAATCTGCCTCCCGGCCAACCAGGACAGGCTTGATGTAGCTTTCAATCAGGGGGATAAACTCCTCCGCCAGGAACAGGGGATCCCGGCCGCCGGCGCCGCTGTACTGCACGGCTGCGCAGTCGCCCCAGGCGATCTGCCCATCGGCCAGCACCAGCATCACGGAAATGGACTCGCCCGCCTGCCGCACAGAGCGGAAGCCCTGGGTCACCGGATCGCCGGTGTAGAACATGCCGTCATGGCCTGCGCCGGACTTAATGGCCCGCTGATCGTCAAAGTAAAAGCCGGTGCGACCAGGCGCACAAATCAGATCCACAATTTTCATCTTCACAGCCTCCAAATTTCGTTTTCAAAATTCCAAAGGTTAATATCTGGGACGGCCCACCAGGCGGCCCTTGCCAATGGCATACACGTCGTCGATGACCATCTGGAAAGAGACCTTCCGGTTCTCTTCCTTGGCCCGCTGGGCCATTTTTGCTGCGTGGAAGTCCCGAAGCTCCTTGTCGAAGGGCAGGTTGCCGATGTTCATGATGCGCACGGCGCCCTCGTTGTCCCGGGCGGGAAGCATCTGACCGGCGTTGGCACGGCAAGGGGCGAAGGGGACGTCTACCACACCTGCCTTGACGCCCCGGCACACGCCCAGAGCCATGTCGCCGTTGCCCAGCTCAAAGCATTTATCCACAATCAGCCGTGTCTCATGGCGGATGATGCCCTTTTCCACCTCCAACTCCACGTTTTGGATGGCCTGGTCGGAGAGCATGTTGACCACCTGCTTGGTGCAGCGCAGACCGGCGGCGTTGGCCTCCTTGGTGGGGATGCCAATGGCTTCGTGAGGCGTTTTGACAATGACCTTGGTGGCCTTGGCCAGGGCGGCGATGGTGCTGCCCAGGGAGATAACGCCGAAGGCCTTGGCCTCATCGGCGGGGAAGCCGCCCATCCACTGGTGCAGAACGGTGGTGACCACCACGTCATCGTAGCCGTACTTCTTCAGGTACTCCTCCGTGAGCTCCTCCAGCGTCTGAATGGCGGCTACGTCCTGAATGAGGTTGCCGCACTGGCCGTAGCCCACGGTGATGTTCTTGACGCCCTGTTCGGCGGCCAGAAGGGCCTCGATGATGGCCACGGCGTGGGAGACGCAGGGGGGCACCAGGGTGCCGGTGAGGGGACCGTAGGGCTCCCGGTTGATGGACACGCCGTTTTCCTCATAGAGGCCGGTGAGACGGTCCACATACTGCCAGTCCAGAATGGTTCTTTCCAGGGGGACATTTTTGCAGTAGGGCAGGTTGTAGGAAATGCCGCCGCCTTCATAGCTGGTGAAGCCGCCTGCATAGGTAATTTCGGTGAGAAGCCGGGCGTCAGGGGTGCCATGGCGGACCTGGAGGGGAACCCGCACGCTGTTTACCACGTGACGGCAGCCGGATACGCCGTGGTTGACTGCGGGAAAGCCGTTGAGCATGGCCCGGCCCAGGCGCATGGACTCCCGGATGCCGTTCTCTGCCTCTTCGTAGCGATTCTGACGGGTGTAGCTGTCAATGGTGCTGGGAAGCAGGTCTGCCTCCCCCTCATTCTGGAGGAATTGCAGCAGCTTCACGTGCTCTTCAATCACGGGAACGCCGGCCCGGGGCTGGACCAGAGTTTTACGCTGCTGCTTGGCAGCGATGAGCTTTTGGGAAAAGACTTTTTCCTGGGGGAGGGACTTATGGAAAGCGAATGCGTCTTCCAGGTCTACGCCCTGGCCGGTGGGCCACTGGGTCAGGACCTCTTGACGAAGCTTCATAAATTCGCCTTCGGGAATCTTTTTATTTTGGATCTCCATCTACCTTTATCTCCTTTTTCATGATTCGCAAAGCGCAGGCAGGATGACTTGCTGCCAGCAGCCCCATGGCGGAAAGGATATATTGCCGGTCCACCAGCACCTGGGCTTTCTTGGGCCGCAGGGACGTGGGCTGCGCAGGATCATATAGGGCGTAAGAGGCGATTTTTGAGGTTTGCTGAGTGTGAATGAGGCTGCCCCCTGTGACCACCAGGTTTTGGGTCTGGGTCAGGTCCTTGCCGGTCTGCACATAGGTCAGACCCATGAGGGTGTAGGCCTCTTCAATGGTACCGGCGTGACGGGTGACGGCTGTCTCAATGGCGCAGCTGGCCAGAGCCCGGTCCAGGGCCTCCAGCTCCGGATTTCCGCCGGGAAGGGTGTCGGTGTGTTCCCGCAGGAACTGAACCAGCTGGGTTACCCGGGGGACCGGGAGGCCGGAAATCCGGCTGAGCTTGCCAGGGCCTGCAGCGTCCAGAATGCCCCGGACGCTGTAACGCATGCCGATGTCACCCTCCACCGTCCGCTTCACAAAGGGCTCCGGCAGACCCTTGCAGACGGTGTTGACCTGGGTGGGTGCCCCCTCGGAGACGGAATATACGTCTGTGGTGGCGCCGCCCACATCCACGGCCAGCAGGTCGCCGATGCCGGCCTCCTCCTGGCAGCCGCAGGACAGCAGCTCCATGGCCCGCATCACCGACGAGGGTGTGGGCATGAGGATACCGGACAGGAGGGAGTCGGTTTTGGAAAGGCCCTTGGCCTTGACAATGCGGCGGAGGAAAACCTCCCGAATGGCCTTCTGGGCGGGCTCAATGTTGAGTACGCCGAACCTGGGCATGACGTTTTCGCACAGGTGAACCTCCCGGCCTTCGAGAATCCGCTGGCACTGCCGGGAGGCCGTGCGGTTTCCGGCTACGACAATGGGGAACTCTCCCCCCACCTCCGCCAGGACCTGGGCATTGTGGAGGATGCACTCCGTATTCCCGCCGTCGGTGCCGCCAACCAGGAGGAAAATGTCCGGTTTCAAAGCGGCAATTTCCTCGGCGTCATCCTCGGTCAGCTGGAAGGAGTAGGTTTTGAGGACCTTGGCTCCGGCCCCCAGGCTGGCCTCCCTGGCGGCCTGGGCCGTGAGCTCCGGAACCAGGCCGGAGGCCATCATCCGGAGCCCTCCGGCGGCGGAGGAGCAGGCGTACCGGTGGGCAAAGGTCAGAGGACCGGTCTTTGCTTCCAGCAGGGCCAGGGCATTGGCGAGGCCCTCCGTCACATCCGTCTCCACCGTGGTGTAGGAGGCGGCGGTACCCAGGAGAAGCTCTCGGTCTAAGTCTATGGCAGTGACCTTGGTGTATGTACTGCCAAAATCAATCAGTAAGACGGGCGTCATGGTCTCACCGTCCGTCCTGGGCTTTCTCGTCCTCCGGGGGGCTCACATGCAGGATCTCCCGCAGGGCGGCGATGGTGACCTCGGGCATGGTTCCCGGGGGGAAGGCGCGGTCGAAGCCCATGGCATGGAACCGGGCCTCCACATCTTCAAAGCGCTGCTTGCCGATGACGATGTTGCCGCCTACCAGCAGCGGGATGCCCTTGAGGCCTGCCTCATCGCATTTTTCCCGCATGCCCCGGCAGTCCAGTTCTCCCTGCCCGTACAGGGAGGAGACCACAATGGCGTCGGCTTTGGATTCAATGGCGGCGGCGATATACTCCTCTTGGGAGACCATCACGCCCAGGTTGATGACGTCAAACCCGGCTTCTGTAAAAGCCTGGTACAAAATGCGGTTGCCCACGGCGTGCACGTCAGCACCGATGACGCCCATGACCAACACTTTCTTTTTTCGTTCCATGGTTATCCACTCCAAATCATGTTATTGGCTGGGGGTTACAATGGGGATGGGATTGGAACCGGGGAATATTCGGTTATGCAAGATTATTATGTATTCACAGAGGTACTATACCCTGTTTTTCCCCGGCTGTCAAGGCCCTGAGGAGAATATTTACAGCTCCTCCGGCAAATTCCACACGGTGTCTTGGAGAGAGCCGTCCCGGCCCAGCACCTGGGCAACGGCCTGGCTGCCCCGGGGAACGCGCTTGGGGACACCGGTAATGGCCTCAGCCCGGGCCTTCAGGTCGTGGATGTCCACAACAGGGAGGCCTGCCTGGCGGAGCTTACCGGCCAGCTCCGGCCGCAGGGGGTTCACTGCGATTCCCCGCTGGGTTACCAGCACATCAATGCTGGACCCGGGGGTGGAGATGCAGGTGACCCGGTCGGTGACGATGGGCAGCCGGGCCCGGACCAGAGGCGCCAGGATCATGGTGAGCTTGGCGCCGGCGGCAGCGTCGGTGTGCCCCCCGGAGCCGCCCATGAGACAGCCGTTGGAGTCTGTGTGGACATTGACGTTAAAGTCTGTGTCAATTTCCGTGGCGCCCAGGATGACCACGTCCAGACTGTCCACCACGGCGCCCCGGGCGCCGGGACCTGCATAATGGTTGGCGGAAATTTCCCGGTGCCGGGGATCGTCCCGGATGGAGGCCACGGCGTCCAGGTCAAAGCATTGCACGTCCATGAGCTGGCGGAAGCACCCGGCACGGAGCATCTCCACCAGGTAGCCGGTGATGCCGCCCAGGGCGAAGCTGCCGTGGATGTGCTCCCGGAGCATGATTTCCTTCAGGGAGGCGGCGGCAGCCAGAGAGGCGCCACCGGCGCCGGTCTGGAAGGAGAAGCCCTCCTGCAGCAGGCCTGAGGCCTGGATGACCCTGGCGGCGGTGTCGGCCATAACCAGGCCCACCGGGTCCCGGGTGATCCGGGTGGTACCGGAGAGGATGCCCTTGGGGTCGCCAATGGCCTCCACCTGTACCACATAGTCCACCAGGTTTTCGGAGATGGACCAGTCCGGCAGGGGATAGGGCAGGATGGTGTCCGTCAGGACAATGACCTGCTTGGCGTAGGTGGCGTCCGGTATGGCGTAGCCCAGGCTACCACAGGCGGCGTTCCCCAGCTTGCCGGTGCAGTTGCCACGGCAGTCGGCGGCAGGTGCCCCGATAAAGGCAATGTCAATGGGGGTACGGCCGGAGGCGATGTCTGCGGCCCGGGTGCCGTGGGAGCGGAATTCCACCGGGGTGGAGAGAACCCCCTGGGAGATGTGCCGGCCGATGCCGCCGGAGACATAGTCCGTCAAAAGGCGGGTCACCACCCCGTTTCGAATGTGACCGACGATGGGCATATGGATGTCAAAGAGGGAGCTGGCGTTGACGGTCAGGTCCCGGACGCCCATGCGGGCGGCCTCCTCCAGCACCAGGTTCAGAATGTAGTCGCCGTTACGCAGGTGGTGATGAAAGGAAATGGTCATGCCGTCCCGAAGACCGGCGGCCTTCATGGCGGCAGACAGGGAGGGGAGCAGTTTAGTTTCCATGAGTTTCACCTCCAATCAGCCCCAGGATCTGGGCGGAAGCCAAGGTCTGCCGGGCTCTTGTGACAATGGGCGCGTCAATCATTTTCCCGTGGAGGGAAATGGCGCCGCGGCCCTGCCTCTTGGCCTCGTCAATGGCGGCCAAAACCTCCTGGGCGTAGGCGATTTCAGCCTGTGTGGGGGAGAAGACGGCGTTGATGCCGGGGACATGGCGGGGGGAGATGCTGGCCTTGCCGGTAAAGCCCAGGCTCTTTGCGTACCGGGCGTCCTCCCAAAGGCCTCCGTCGTCGTTGACGTCGGTGAAGGGCGTGTCAAAGGCCTCCACCCCGGCGGCCCGGGCGGCGCAGACCACCCGCTGGCGGGCGTAGTCAATTTCCTTCCCTTCCTTGGTGCGCTTGCAGCGCAGGTCTGCGGTCAGGTCCTCCCCGCCCAGGAAAAGCCCCAGGATCCGGCTGCTGGCAGCGGCGATGGAGAAGGCGTTTTCCACGCCCAAAGCGGTCTCCAAAAGGGGAATGAACTGGACCTTCCCCAGGGGCATTCCGTGGGACTGCTCCAGCCGGGAGACTGCGGCGTCCAGCTGCTGGATCTGCTGGGCGGAGGTTGTCTTGGGAAGCATCAGAGCGGTGGGACCTTGGGGGACAATTTCTTCCAAATCCTGCTGGCACAGGCCGGAGTCCAGGGCGTTGATCCGGACCACAGTCTGGCAGCTGAAGCCCATGAGGGACAGGGCGTTGCGGACTAAAATCCGGGCGGCGTCCTTCTCCTGGGGGGATACGGCGTCCTCCAGGTCCAGAATCACGGCGTCGGCGCCCAGGGCGTCGCCGTTGATGAGCATGTTGGGCGTATTGCCGGGGAGAAAGAGCATAGAGCGGATCATGCAGATTCCCCCCTTCCACGGCGGATGGCCGTCTCCATCCGGGCGCGAATGACGCAATCCAGAGCGCCCCGGTCAATGAGGGTCACCTTGGCATCTTTGACGCCGTAACGTAATAGAACGGCTTGGACCGACTGCTCGATGTCCTGGCCGAACTGCTGCAGGACTACCGATTCCAGCCGGATTTCCAAGCCGTTTTCGTTGGGTTCAATTTCCACATAGGCATCACTGGACTCCATGGTGCCAGCTGTGGCGCGCTGAAGAATTTCAGACATGGGGTATACCTCCTAGGAATAGTAGGTGGGCGCTATTTGGTTTTGTAGATATTGTATAATAATTTCCCGGCTTTTTCAACAGATATTTTTGCTTTTCCTGTTGCAAGGACGAAAAAATCCTGTATACTGAAGGGAGGAACAAAAGGGGGAGGACTGGCAATGGAGATTTTTTGGGAGCGACCCGGCCAGGGCGGACAGTCGGAGCCCATTGCCCGCTTTTTGGAGGAGCAGGGCCTTCGTCCCGACCACGGGGTGCAGGCTACGGTGAGCCTGCGTGAGGATGGGCGGATTCTGGCCTGCGGTGGGCTGGAGGGCAATGTCATCAAAACCGTGGCGGTGGACCCGTCCTGTCAGGGGCAGGGCCTGGCGGAGGTTCTGATGACGGAGCTCCGGCGGGAGGCTTTTGCCCGGGGGCACAGGCAGCTGTTTGTGTTTACCAAGCCCAGCAACGAGGCTCTGTTTCGGAGCCTGAGCTTTTTCCCGGTGGCCTCCAGCGGGGAGGCCATGCTGCTGGAAAGCACCCGGGGAGGGCTACGCCGGTATCTGGACAGTCTGCCCAAGTCCGGGGGGGTGCACGGCGCGGTGGTGATGAACTGCGCTCCCTTTACCCTGGGGCACCAATACCTGGTGGATCAGGCCAGGCAGGCTTGCGACTGGCTGTATGTATTTGTCCTGTCGGAGGACAAGGGGATGTTCTCGCCGGAGGACCGGCTGGCGCTGGTACGGCAGGGCTGCCGGGAGTTTCCCAACGTGTCAGTCCATCCCACCATGGGTTACCTCATCTCCAACGCCACCTTCCCCACCTATTTCCTCAAAGACAGGAGCCGGGGGCAGGAGATCAGCTGCCAGCTGGATCTGGAGATTTTTGCCGGCAGCTTTGCACCGGCTCTGGGCCTTCAGAAACGGTTTGTGGGCACGGAGCCCCTGGACCCTGTGACCAGACAGTATAACGAGGCCCTGCAGGCCAGCCTGCCGGGCCGGGGCATTGCGGTGGTGGAGCTGCCCCGGCTGGAGGTGGGGGGCCAGCCGGTGAGCGCCAGCCGGGTTCGGGCTTGCTTGGCGGCCGGGGACCTGGCGTCTGTGCGGCAGCTGGTCCCCGATACCACGTATGCATATTGCGCATCAAAATTGGGAGGTTGATTGGATGTCTTATTCAGGCAGAATGCAGCGAAGCCATATTCTCAGTACCTTTTATGCACCCCGGGGCCGGAACCGGATTTACGATCTGGGCATTCAAATTGCCCAGATGTACCTGAGCCCCTTTGACAAGCTCATTGGCGTCATTGGCGACAGCGGATCGGGAAAGAGCGTCCTGATCCGGGGCATGTTCCCCGGACTGGAGCTCACCAACGACGACGGCGGCGTCAATGTCCGCCCCCTTCCCCTCATGGACCAGGACAGTGAGACCGGCTTCTTCACGCCCCATACATACCATGTGGACATTCGCTTTGAAATGGGCTTCACCCAGCCCCATGAGCTGGCGGACGCCATTATGCAGGCAGTACACCGGGGTAAGCGTGTGGTGGTGGAGCATTTTGATCTCATTTATCCCTTCCTGTCCACCAATGCCAATTTGCTCATCGGTGTGGGAGAGGAAATCCTGGTGGCCCGTCCCAACCCCTTCGGTCCCTTCCCAGACAGCATCAGCCGCAGATGCCAGGAATCCCTGAAATACCGGCTGATGGCCCATACGGCGGAGGATCTGTGTGAATTCTGCATTCCGCCGGAGGAGCGGGACCGGGCGGAGCACGATGACATTCATCATGGCTTCATTCTGGCCTTTCCGGAGTACAAGCCGAATCTGGACCTGGAGGATCTGGAGCGGCGGATGTTGGCAATCATCGACCAGGATGTACCCATTGACTATGTGGACGAAAGCCACATTGCCATTGGCGGTAAGCTTCACCCCTGTACCGGCCCCCGAACCCATGTGCCCTCTACCGGCCATGTGGTGGGCTTCCACTTGGTCAAGCGGTTTTTGCTGGATCACTTCAACAAACGGTATTTGCTGGTGGGCTGCGTAGGCGAGGATTCCCTGGAGATGATGGACCGCCTGAGCCGGATGCAGACGGACCTGAACTTTACTTAAGCCGGGTCTTACACCAAAATCGAAAAATTCCCTGCCGGTAAGAGAGCAAACGTCTCCCACTGGCAGGGAATTTGATGTTTTGAAGAGCCTGCCTTAGGTGGGCAGAGCGCTGGACCCTATGTCTTCGGTGGATCCGGTTTCCATTTCCTGGGCAGCAGCCCGGTCTTGCTTGCTGTGCTTTAGCTCAAAGTGGAGCAGCAGACTCATGGCGCCCCGGAGCAGTACGATGGCGCCCAGAATCAGAAGCTCGGACAGATCATGAACCAGGACGGTTTTCAGAATTTCAGCAGCCATTTTAAATGCCAGGGCCGTGGACATACCGGAAGCCAGGTTGTATTGGACGGGGTAATTTTTATGCCGGAAGGTATTTTGCAGGTAATCCCAAAAGCCCCGCAGGCCGCTCCAAGCCACCACAAAGATACCCATCAGCTCCAGCACGCCAATGATGGGAGGGAGAATCGTCTTTATGACATGGTCCATCACATGGTACACTTCCTTCAACTCAGTTTCGGTACTGCCAGTATGCCATAAATTCCCATGATTTGCAAGAAATATTTCGTGGATTTTCCCCATCGGGTATACGTGCACAGCGCAGGAGAGCGCGTTCCCCCTTTGTATAGTTGTACCAGTGCGGCAGCGTTCTGCCTTCTCCCGGGGGATAAGAGGGCGCCCAGGCCAGTGCTGGCTTTCGGGCTGAGCAGAGTTACGACAAGCTCCGGAGCTGATCGGCCAGCCAGAAGATGGTCTGACCGATGCGGTACAGCTCGCTCTCCCGGCTGGTGCGAGCCCAGAGCTGCTTGTAGCTGGCGTACCATGTTTCCAGCTGGGCGGCCAAATCCACCGGATTCTGCTGCAAGGGGTTGGCGCTGCCCAGATACTGCTGCTCCCAAACTGCGGCCAGCCGGTTTAAGAGCTTCTGCCCGTCGGACATTAGGAGGAAGGGCAGCATCCGCTTCCGGCCAGACCGGTCCATAGCTGGCATCAGGCGGCAGATAGCCTCCTGGCAGGCGTCAATGGTTCCGTTCACTTCTTGAATTCTGTGCAGATTCGGCTGAATCTGGGGCAAAAAGCGGGCCCAGAATTCCTCCGGCGTCTCATCGGTGAGACGGCCGCTCAGAATTTCCGAGAGCTCCACCACGTGGCCCCAGTTGAATACCACCTGCTGGCTCAGGGTACGCAAGATTGACAGAAGCTGACCGGAGCGGTCGCCGTACTCCACCACGGAAATACCTGCGTTCAGCTCCTCCTCAGGGGGAAGCTGTGCGTTCCAGCCCATGGCTGCGCTGTAGAGGATGCCTGGGATGGAGGATTCCGGGTCCTGCAGATGGCCAAAATCCCCCCATTCGGTGACCAAAAGTCCGGCGGCACGGTACTTGTGGGCAAGGCTCGCCATTTTCTTGACGTTTGCATAGGCAAGGTCCAGGCGATTCACGGTCTGCTTCCAGCCCTGCACACCGGGGCAGAGATACTGGTTTGCACCTTGGGCCCAGAGCTTTTGGGCATGATCCTCACGAGGTGCGGGATCGTAATCCCAATTCATGCAGATGACGTCTTGAGGCAGCTCCTGCATGGTTTCCGGGTGAGCCAAAATGATATCGCCCCAGAACAGGGGCTGCTTCCCCAGTTCCTCCACATGGCGGCAGAGCTTGCCGATCCAATCCACGTACATCTGGTGGCTGCCCACCTGGTCCGCCAGGGCTTTCCCACGGCCCTTGCCCAGGTCAAAGGGCTCGTCTCCGTTGATGTTAAAGAGCCGGGAGGAGAAGAGGGGCAGGAATTGGTCCATCATGCGGTACACCAGCTCCAGGGAATCCGCGTCTGTCACGTTCAGGGTGTGGTGACACTGCCGCTGGTAGAAGGAGAAGGGGGCGCTCTGAGGCTCGTCCACCTCAGAGAGCTTGTGGAAGCTCCGGGTGCGCAGGACTTTATACAGATGCCCCAGGGTGGCCACGGAAGGCACCAGGTCAATGTGCAGGGCCTGGCAGTAGGCGTCCAGCTCCAGAATGTCCTCCGGCGTGAGGGGGGTATCATCCCGCCAGACTTCACTGAAGCCGTCAAAGAGGAAGGTGTGTTCGATGTACAAGTGCAGCTGATTGAGCTTGTAGAAGCTGCACCGATCCGCCAGATCTTTCAGGAACGCCATGGTGGGAATGCGGCCCCGGGTGACGTCGTAGAATAGACCCCGGGTGGCAAGGGCTGGCCGGTCTGTCAGGTGGAGGCAGGGCAGGACGAGACCCTCCTGGCGGAGGATTTGCCGCAGGGTTTGTACACCGTACAGCAGTCCGGCCTCTCCGCCGCCAGTGATCCGGACGCCTGCCGGGGTAATCTCAAGTTCATAGCCCTCCCGGCCCAAGCGGGGGCGCTCTGCCTGAAGCAGGCGAATTCCGGGATGGGTGGTGTGGGTGCGCCGGTCGATCAGCAGGGAAATACCGGCCTGCTCCTCCAGCTCTCCGGCCAGAAGCTTGGCGTAGCCATAGGCCGCCGGACTACAGGCGGCGTCCAGGGTAATTCGGTCTTGGTAGCCAATGCGGTATGTGCCCTCCTGCAGCTCCAGCTGCTGCGGCTGCGGAATCAATTTCATGGTAGGTCCTCCTCCAAGATGCGGCGATTCGGCCGCCAGTTTGCATGCGGTACGGAGAGTGTACTCCATTTGCCGGAAATAGTCAATCCGCTTTTTTATTGCCTGGGGTGAATCCAAAAGGCGGGAGGGTTCCTCACCGGCAGGGGCATAGACAAGAGGCTGTCTCCTGGGTAGCCTGAGACGGCCTCTTGTCTGTGCCCTTTGATTGAAGTTATTTGGCTGCAGCCAGCAGCTGCTTGGTATAGGGGTGCCTGGGATTGGCAAAGAGCTCCTGCACGGTGTTTTCCTCTACAATCTCCCCATGATTCATGACAAGCACCCGGTCGCATATCTGGTAAATCACGTTCAGGTCGTGGCTGATGAACAGATAGCTTAACTGAAGCTCCTGCCGGAGGCTGAGGAGCAGCTCCAGAATTTGAGCCTGAATGGTCACGTCCAAGGCGCTGACCGGCTCGTCTGCCACCAACAGCTCTGGCCCGGCGATGACAGCGGCTGCAATGGCAACCCGTTGGCGTTGGCCCCCAGACAGCTCATGGGGCTTTCGGTGGGCGTACTCCGGCCCAAGTCCGATTTTGTCCAGCATTTCCCCAACTTGTGCTTTTCTCCCGGCTTTGGACATTCCACCCTTGACCCTCAAGGGCTCCTCCAAAATCCAGCCGATGGTATGGGCCGGATTCAGGCTGCTGTAGGGGTCCTGAAACACCATTTGCGGGGGAGTGGCGGTATGGAGAAGCAGCTCCCCGGTGTAGTCCCGGAGAAGCCCCACAATGGCCCTGGAGAGGGTGGTTTTCCCGCTACCGCTCTCACCCACCAGTCCCAGAACCTCGCCCTGGTACAGGGAAAAGGAGACGTCCTGCAGAACCTGTTTGCGCCGTTTTCCGGCGGATAGAATGCCGTTTCCTTCCTCGTAGAAGCTATTGAGGTGTTTGACCTCCAGCAATGCCCGGCGCTCCATAGGCCGCTCCTTTCCGTCAATTGCCCTCCCGGTGGGGGATGGCAGAGATGAGTTTTTTCGTGTAGGGATGGGCCGGCCTCTGATAGATGGCATCCACCGTGTCCAGCTCCACCAGCTTACCCTGTTCCATCACCGCCACCCGGGTACAGAGCTTCCGCACAACGTGGAGGTCATGACTGATGAACAAAATGCCCATGCCGCTTTCCCGGTTGATTTTCTTTAAGAGGGCAAGGATCTGAGCCTGGACGGTGACGTCCAGGGCTGTGGTGGGCTCGTCCGCCAGGAGCAGCTTGGGACGGCTTACAATGGCGGCGGCAATCATGATCCGCTGCAGCTGGCCGCCAGACAGCTGGTGTGGATATTTGCGGTATATTTCGGAGGGATTTGGCAATTCCACCTGGGCCAACGATTCCAGCGCCCGCTCTTTCCGCTGGGCAGGGGAGAGCTTGGCGTGCACCCGGAGGCTCTCCTCCACCTGCTTGCCTACCTGCATCACCGGGTTCATGCTGGTCATAGGCTCCTGAAACACCACCGCCAGGTCCTGGCCCTGGATTTGGCGCAGCTCCTGTTCCGTGCATCTCAGGATTTCCCGCCCGGCCAGGTGGATGCTGCCCTGCACGGCAGCCCGTTGCCGGGGCAGCAAGCCGCTGATGCACATGGCTGTGACCGTCTTTCCGCTGCCGCTTTCCCCCACCAGACCCAGAATTTCGCCCGGCTCCATGGAAAAGCTGACACTGTCTACTGCATACCGGCTTGGTGCTGCGTTGTGGAAATGGACCCGCAGGGAATCCACCTGAAGCAGAGTCTCCATTGTCTTCCTCACTTTCTCCGGTCGGATTGAGAAATGCCCTCACCCAGCATACTGAAGCCCAGAATCAGCAGAACCATGGTGCCGCCGGTGCACAGGGCATACCATGGGGCGCTGAGGAGATAGGTCTGGCTGTCGCTGAGCATGGAGCCCAGGGAGGCTTCCGGCGGCTGGATGCCCAAGCCCAGAAAGCTCATGCTGGCCTCGCTCAAAATGGCGTTGTTGAAGCCAATGGTGATGCTGGGCAACAGAACCTGCATGATGTTCGGCAAAATATGCAGGGCCATGATCCGCAAATCGCTGGCTCCCATCAGGCGGGCGCTTTTTACGTAATTTTGCTCCTTGCACCGGGCGAATTCCGCCCGCACCACCCGGGCAAAGCTGGGAATGAACAGAATGCCCAGGACCAAAATGATGTTGTAGGTCCCGCCCTTTGTCAGGCTCAGAATCACCAGGGCCAGCAGGACGCTGGGAAAGGCGGTGAGGGTATCGCAAAGTCTGGTGAGGATGGCATCCGCGACACCGCCATAATAGCCGCACAACCCGCCAATGAGGAGGCCAAACACACAGCCAATGGCCACTACGGCCAGGGCCACCAGAAAGGAGGTTCCGGCGCCGCCCAGTACACGGCTGAAAATATCACGGCCAAAATTATCCGTGCCCATGAGATGATGCCAAGACGGCGGCTGGGTCTTGGCGGAGGCGTCCATTTGGGTGGTTCCGTAGGGGGTCCACACCAGGCCAATCAAAATTAGAAGGGACATGGCAGCGGACAGGAAGCCGCCCAGGCAAAAGAAGAAATTCCTTTTTTTCATACTTGCCTCCTTACCGCAGCCGGACACGGGGGTCCGTCCACTGATTCAACAAGTCTGCCAAAAAGTTCACGACCACGATCCAGGCGGCCAAAATGACCACCACCGCCTGTACCACGGGGAAATCCCGGTTGGAAATGCTGGCCAGGAGCAGCCGCCCAATGCCGGGGATGGTAAACACCTGCTCGATGATGATGCTGCCTGTGAGAATTTCCGCCATGGAGACAGCCAGAAACGTAATGGCGGGAATGAGGGCGTTGCGGAGCACATGGCGCATTAAAATGGCTGTGCGGCTGTTGCCCCGGCTTTGGGCTGTGTAGACATAATCCTGGCGCAGCTCCTTGGCCACAGAGCTGCGGAGCATTTTCACCGTCATGGCCGCCCTGGGAATGGCAATGGCCAGGGCCGGAAACACCAGGTACCGGATACATCCCCAGGGATCGGCTTCCAGAGCGACAAAATCCCCGGGCACAAAGAGACGGAACAGGATGCCAAATACATAGCACATAAGGATGCCCAGGAAGAAGGGAGGGATACTCATGAAGAGCTGATCCAGGACGGCAATGGCGCGGTCCAAAAACCGATTACGCACGCTGCCCGCCAGGACTCCCAGGGGTATGGACAGCAGCACCGTGAACACAAAGGACAGGGCGGTCAGCAGGGCCGTAACCGGCAGCTTTTGTCCGATCATGTCTGCCACAGGCATTTGATAGCTGTAGCTGGTGCCCATGTCTCCGGACAGGAAGCCGGCCAGCCAACTCCCATAGCGCAGGAAAACCGGACGATCCAAACCCAGCTGGGCACGCAACTCCCTGACTGCTTCAGGGGTTGCTTCTGTGCCCAGCATCTTGGTGGTGGGATCGCCCGGAATGATCTGAAATGCAAGGAAGGCGAGAACAGAAACCATGAACAAAGTAATAATGAGAGCACTTAATTTTTTAGCGGCATATTTCATGTTCCCGCCTCCCTTGACGGTTTACTTGTAGTGAATGGTGGACATGTCCATGACGTAGAGGGGATAGAACTGGAAGCCCTCCAACTCCGGACGGATGGCGACAAAGTCTGCCAAATCCTGCAAATACACATTGGCAGCGGTGTCGCTGAGGATTTGCAGGCATTGTTTGTACAGCGCGGTGCGCTCCTGGTCATCGGTAGAGGCCTGGGCTGCGGCAAAGGCGGCGTCATAATCTGCATTGCTGTAGTTGATCATGTTCTTGCCGTTGTCACTGACCCACCGGGCCAGCAAGCTGCTGGCGTTGAGGGTGCTGGCGTCGAAGCCGACTACCGTCGCCTCAAAGTCCCGGTTGCCGTATACCTCTGTGAGCCAGGTGTTCCAGTCCACCTGCTGAATCTGGGCGGTGATGCCAACCGCCTTCAGCTGCTCGGCCAGAACCACCGCGGTGTTGACATGGGGCGCATAGTTGCTGGGTACTTTGATGGTAAATTCGAAGCCGTCCGAATAGCCGGCCTGCCCCAGCAGCTCCTTTGCCTTGTCAACGTCGTGGGGATAGCGGTCGGCGAGAGTGGGTTCAAAGTACTTGGTAAAGGCGGGATACATGGAGGAGCCGACCTTGGTGCCGTGTCCGTCCGCCGTCAGGTCCAGCATGGCGTCCACATCCACAGCATAGCACATGGCTTGTCGCACCAGAACGTTGTCAAAGGGCTGCACCTGATGGTTTAGATACAGGGCCTGCACCAGGTTCATGGTGCCTTCCAGCACCGTGTAGCCGTTGGACAGATTGCCCACCTGATCGCTGGTGAGATGGGCGACCAGATCCAGAGCGCCGCTGTTGAGCGCCGTGAAGAGGGCGTTGCCATCCTCATAGATTTTATAGGTTACCCGGTCGAGGCTGGCGGGGGTGCCATAATAGGCCTCATGCTTTTCCAGGATGACGTTCTCCTGGACACTGCGGGACGCGAATTGGAACGGGCCGGTACCGACGGGACTGGTCGCCTGCTTTTGATAATGCTCGGGAACGATGGAGACGTTAGCCACTGTGCTGAGGAAGTCGTTGTTTGCCTCCTGAAGCCGGATGGTCACCACGTTGCCTTTAGCAGAGATCTCCTCCACTGCAGAAAGCGCCGCTGCCACAGCTGTGTCTACTGTGGTATCGGCGCAGGTTTGAAAGGAATATAGAACGTCCTGAGGTGTGCACACGGCACCGTTGTGAAACACCACACCGTCCCGCAAGGTAAATGCATAACACCGGCCGCTTTCCGTTACGTCGTAATCGGATGCCACCGCGCATACGTAATTGCCTGTAGAATCGGGCTTCACAAGTCCCTCAAAAACATTGAACATGACCTCTCTAGTTCCTGCGGCCGTTGTCAAATACGGGTCAAGACTATCATCTAGGTCCTGGGCAATGCCAACGGTGATCTCCTTGAGCTTCACCGTGGCCTCCCCGGAAGAAGGCGTTGTTTCGTCGCTGGCACCGGTGCCGCCGTTCGTTGTTTCTTTGCAACCCCAAAGTAAACACGCCAGAGCCACCGCTGCCAGGAAAATTGCAAGAATTCGTTTTCTCATTGCGTTTCTCCTTCCGCCGCATTGCGGCGTTACAACAGAAATTCACTTCTTCTCCCATTATTAATTTGTCCCCGCTATTCTACCGTATTTCTCCTGAGAATGCAAGTGGGATTTCAAGCAATTCAAGGTGACAGCATTTCATTTTTCAGTACTGGCGCGGGAGCGCCCCAGCCTTCCCCGGGTTATAGGAGCACAGTACGGCTTTCCAGGTTTTCGTAACGCGGAATTGTGTAGGGTGCGGCCTCCTGGATACACCAGCAGAAGGGGGTAGCTGGCTGCTACGGCCCAGGCGAATTTGTACCAGTTTGTGAGGATGGCCCGGATTCGCCGAAATGCCACAGATTGGGAAGCATCCTGCCGACGGTGCGTCCAGGAAGCCGCACCCTACGCCTCGAGGGGGGCAGACGTAAGCATGGTACACCCCTACTACCATGTAACGCTTAAAATTGCCCATTTTCTGGCTGACGGATCTGCCGCAGGCCCGTAGGGGCTACTACGGGAACGAAGGGGCCATAGCTGTACGCCTATGCCCTCAGCTTATCTCTTTGGGGATGGTGATGGTGAGGGTGATTTCCCGGTCGGTCTCCTGCTGGTGGCTGACAGCGGCGATGCCGGCGCTTTGGATGAGGGCCAGGCTTTGGGTCAGGCTGCTGAGAAAGCCCCGGACGTCTGGCGCCCTGGGGGGACGGGGGGAGCGGGCAGCCTGGGCCAGGAGCTCCTCTATGTACCGCTCGGTCCGGGCTACGGTGAGGCCCCGCTCCACGATGACGGCAATGGCCGCCAGCTTTTGCTCCTCCTGAGGCAGCTTCAGAAGCGCACGGGCGTGCCGTTCCGTGAGACCGGCAGTCCGCAGGGCCTCCAGCACGGCGGGACTGTGACGCAAAAGACGGAGCTTATTGGCCACGGCGGACTGACTCTTTCCCACCCGCAGGGCGGCCTGCTCCTGGGAGAGACCCCCCAGCTGCATGAGGCGAGAGAGGCCCTCCGCCTCCTCAATGAAGTCCAGGTCCCGGCGTTGGAGATTTTCCACCAGAGCCGCAATTCCGGATTGACCCTCGTCCATGCTCATAAGCAGACATGGGACCTCCTCCAAACCGGCAATTTTCGCCGCCCGCAGCCGCCGCTCTCCGGCAATGAGCTCATAACTGGTCCCAACCCGGCGCACGGACAGCGGCTGCAAAATGCCGTGCTGGAGGATGCTGGCGGCCAGCTCCTGGAGGCCGGTCTGCTCGAAGACCTTCCTGGGCTGGGCTGGGTTGGGCCGGATGGACCGGACGGGGAGAAACACCACCCGGCCGGTCTCCATATAGGTTTTCAATTTTCCGCATTGCAATTGCTTCGCCCTCCTTGGTGACGGAAATCCTGACCTCTCCATTCTATCGCGTCCCCTGGCAAAATCCCGCGAAAGGCTGGAGGGTTTCCCGGGAAATCCTGCGACGGGTTTTGCGCTCCGGGGCGGGGGATGTCGGAGGGGGAAGCCCCATGTCACAAATTTCAGAAGCGAGGCAGGACTCCCTTTTTGAGCTGGCGCGGGAGCGCCTGGCCTTGCCGGGGGAAGCCCAGGGTGCTCCCGCACCGGTGCGGCTGTAAGCAGTGCAATCTTAGCTGTACGCACAAAAGAGAGCGTCTCAAAATTTCCTTTGAGACGCCCTCGCAGTATGGGGTTCCGTTATTTGCCGGCTTTTTTCATAGTTTCTTTTACCACACGGACGATATGGTCGTCAGTCAGATCGAAGCGGGTGCGGAGGTAATCCTGAGGGCCTACTTCGCCGAAGGTATCTTCCACGGCTACGTAGCCGACCTTGGCCTCGCCGTCCAGGCACTCCTTCACGGCGCTGTACAAGCCGCCGATTTTGTTGTGGTTTTCTGCGGTGACCAGGACGCCGGTCCGGGCGGCGTAGGTCCGGATCAGCTGGGTGTCCAGGGGCTTGACGGTGACGGGGTCGATGACAGCGGCGTCGATCCCCTCTTCCGCCAGCTTTTTGGCGGCCTGCAGGGCCTCGTGAACCAGGATGCCGCAGGCTACGATGACGGCATCCTTGCCCTCTCGCAGGACGGCACCCTGACCCACCTGGAAGGTGGTTCCGTCCTCGTAAACCTGCCAGGAGTTTTTCCGGCCCACCCGGATGTACTTCACGCCGGGCAGGTCCTTGGCCATCTCCAGGAAGGAGACCAGCATGGGCACATCAGTGACGTCCACCACCACGGCCCCGGGAATGGCGCGGTAGAGGGCCATGTCCTCAAAGGGCATGTGGGTGCCACCGTTGAAAGCGGCGGTGATGCCAGGATCGGAGCCGATGACAGTGATGGGATTGCCGGCGTAGGCGCCGGACAGAAAGACCTGATCGTAGCACCGACGGGAGGCAAAGGGGCCGAAGGAATGGACGATGGGCTTGAAGCCCACGGAGGCTGCGCCGCAGGCGATGCCCACCATATTGGCCTCGGCAATGCCGCAGTCAATGGCACGGTCCGTCTTGCCCGGAAGCTTGGCGGTGCCGATGCAGCTCATAAGGTCGGCGTCCAGGTACAGAACGTCGGGGTCCTCCTCCAGGAGGCGGCCGATGGTCTGGCCCAGGGCCTCTTTAAACAGGCGCGTGTCTTTTTCACCGGTATAGACGATCTTCATGGAAACCCCTCCTTTATTCCAGTCCGGCCAGCTCCCCACGGAGTCCGGCCAGCCATTTGTCGCAGACGTCAGCGGCAACGGTCATGGAGTGGTTGCCCATGGTCTCTTCCACTTCCCGGATGCCCTTGCCCTTCACCGTGTCCAGAATGATGGCCCGGGGCTTATCCCCTATGGGGGCAGTGAGGGCGTCATAGACCTGGGCAATGTCATTGCCGTCCACCCGCCGGGCGTCGAAGCCAAAGGCGGCGAACTTCGCCTCCAGGTCGAAGATGGGCAGCACGTCCTGGGTGTAGCCGTCCAGCTGCTTCTTGTTGTCGTCCACCAGCCAGATGAGGTTGGTGATTTTCTTGGCTGCTGTGAACATGGCGGCCTCCCAGACCTGGCCCTCGTCGCTCTCGCCGTCGCCTACCAGCAGGTAGGTCCGGCTGTCCCGTCCCTTCAGCCGGTCGCCTAGGGCGATGCCCACGGCCGCGGAGGTGCCTTGGCCCAAGGAGCCGGTGGTCATGTCCACGCCGGGGGTCTTGTTCTTGTCGCAGTGGCTGGGCAGGTAGGTGCCAGGCTGGTTCAGCGTCTTCAGGTCCTCATAGGGGAAGAAGCCCTTGACGGCCAGGGTGGCGTACACCCCAGGGCCGGCGTGGCCCTTGGAGCAGACCAGCTTGTCCCGGTCCGGCCACTTGGGATTTTGCGAGTCATAGCGCATGACAGCGCCGTAGAGAACGGCCAGGGCATCGGCCAGGCTGAGGCTGCCTCCGATGTGCCCGAAGCCCCGGGCCTGGATCTCCTCCACGATGCCGATGCGAATTTCCAGAGCCAGCTTTTGCAGCTCTTTATTGAGGGATGCATCCATGGGAAATTCCTCCTGTTTGATATAATGTGGGGTAACGGCATTGCCGGTTTCGATGGGCTCAGATCCGGGCGACGCCTGTGTCCCGGGCGGCCTGGGCGACGGCTTTGGCCACGGCAGGGCCGACCCGGGGGTCGAAGGCCTTGGGGATGATATAGTCGGGGGAGAGCTCCTCATGGGAGATGAGATCCGCCAGGGCGTGGGCGGCGGCCATATTCATCTCATCGTTGATTTCGGAGGCCCGGACATCAAAGGTCCCCCGGAAGATGCCGGGGAAGGCCAGGACGTTATTGATTTGGTTGGGATAGTCGGACCGGCCGGTGGAGACCACTTTGGCCCCGCCTGCTTTGGCTTCATCCGGGAAGATCTCCGGCGTGGGATTGGCACAGGCGAAGACAATGGCGTCCCGGTTCATGGTCCGGACCATCTCGGTGGTGAGGGTGCCGGGAGCAGAGACGCCGATGAACACATCGGCCCCCCGGATGACGTCCCGGAGCTTGCCGGTTTCTTTTTGCAGATTGGTGACCTGGGCCATTTCCTCCTTGATCCAGTTGAGGTTTTCCCGGCCGGCGTAAATGGCGCCGGTACGGTCGGTCATGATGATGTTGTGATATCCGGCAGACAGAAGCAGCTTGACAATGGAGATGGCGGCGGCGCCTGCGCCAGAGGTGACTACCTTGACCTCCTCCTTCCGCTTGCCCACCACCTTGAGGGCATTGGTGAGGCCGGCCAGGGTGATGACGGCAGTGCCGTGCTGGTCATCGTGGAACACGGGGATGTCGCACGTTTCCTTCAGCTTCCGTTCAATTTCAAAACACCGGGGAGCGGAAATGTCCTCCAGATTGATGCCACCAAAGGAGCCGGAGATGAGGGCAACGGCATTGACAAATTCATCCACATCTTTGGTTTTGACACAAAGGGGGAAGGCATCTACCCCCCCAAAGGCCTTGAAGAGGACACACTTGCCCTCCATCACAGGCATACCGGCCTCGGGGCCAATGTCTCCCAGACCCAGGACGGCGGAGCCATCGGTGATGACGGCGCAGAGATTGTGCCGCCGAGTGAGGTCATAGGACCGGGTGGGGTCCTTTTGAATTTCCAGACAAGGCTGGGCCACGCCGGGGGTATAGGCCAGGGACAGGTCGTCCTTGGTGGATACGGGAACCCTGGACACCACTTCAATTTTTCCCTTCCATTCCTCATGGAGCCGGAGGGATTCTTCTGCATAATTCATACAACATATCCTCCTCGCGGGCTGCGTACCCGCATACTGTTTTATTTTACCATGGAGGCTGCCTTAGGTCAAGAGTGGAGGTTTTTTCTCCACGGAAATCAATTTTCAAATTACGAGAACTATGCTATACTGAAGGGCATGGACAGGACAACACTAACCGACTTCTTTGAAGAGGTCGAGACAACAGAAGAGTACAATGGGTACTTTTGCAGCATAGCAGAAGCGATCAGCATAGTAGTGCTTGGAAGCCTGTGCGGCTTCCAGAATGTGAGCCAAATCCATCAGTGGGCGGAAAGTGGGCGCTGCCGCGCCAGGGGGGTGTGAGCGGTGCAGATTTGCTGTACGCATATGTTTCCTGGGGGGGAAGGAGGGCCGGAGGAATTGGTGAGGTTGTGCGTTTATTCTGAGGTTTGTGACATGGGCGCCGGTTCCTGTGTGTGAAAAGTTTTGGGGATTTGTGGCTTTTGCCACTTTACGCCCTTCGAAAAATGTAATAAAATAGACCCATCAAACGAGGATGGGACATGCTATGACAGAGAATTTTGAGACGAGATTTGCAGCTGCCCGGCGGCGCTATATTGCGTCCCGGTTTGGGCAGCTGAATCCAATGCAGCGGGAGGCCGTGTTGACGACGGAGGGACCGCTGCTTTTGTTGGCTGGGGCAGGCAGTGGCAAAACCACGGTGCTGATCCAGCGGATTGCCAATCTGATTACCTTTGGCTGCGGCAGCGACAGCCCGGAGGTTCCCTTTGCCGCCACGGAGGAGGACCTGGCGTTTTTGGAGGGACTGGAGCAGGAAGTGCCGGCGGAAGATCAAAGCCGGGCGGAGCGGCTGTGTGCTCTGCGCCCGGCAGCTCCCTGGAACATCATTGCCATAACCTTTACCAACAAGGCGGCCAACGAGCTGAAAACCCGTCTGGAGGCGGCTGTGGGCCCCAGAGCCTATGATGTGTGGGCTATGACCTTCCATTCCGCTTGCTGCCGGATTTTGCGCCGGGAAATTGAGCGGCTGGGCTATAGCCGGAGCTTTACCATCTATGATACGTCGGATTCCGAGCGGATCATGAAGGACATCATCAAGTCCATGGGCCTGGATGACAAGTCTTTTCCTGCCAAATCCGTGCTGAGTATGATCGGCCGGGTGAAGGACAGGCAGCAGACCCCGGAAGCCTTTGCCCGGACGGCCCAGGCCAGAGGGGATTACCGGCTGGAGAAAATAGCCGAAGCCTATGGGGAATACCAGAAGCGACTGAAGGCAAACAATGCCGTGGACTTTGACGACATCATCTGCCTGACGGTGGAGCTTTTGGAGAATTTCCAGGAGGTGAGGGAATACTACCAGCGGAAATTCCATTATGTGCTCATTGACGAGTACCAGGATACCAACCGCCTGCAGTACCGCCTGGCGGCGCTGCTGGCCGGGGGGCATGAGAATATTTGTGTGGTGGGCGACGATGATCAGAGCATTTACCGCTTCCGAGGAGCCACCATTGAGAACATTTTAAATTTTGAGCAAGCATATCCAGGGGCCCGGACCATCCGTCTGGAGCAAAATTACCGCTCGACCCAGTCGATCTTGAATGCGGCCAACGGCGTCATTGCCAACAACTCAGGCCGGAAGGGGAAAACCCTCTGGACGGCCAACGGGGTGGGGGAACCCATTTTGGTCTATGAGGCTTACAACGAAACGGAGGAAGCCAATTTTGTGTCCGGCCAAATTCTGGCCCGTTCCCATGGACAGAACTTCCGGGATTTTGCGGTTTTGTACCGGACCAACGCCCAGTCCAATGCTATGGAATATTCCTTCAAGCGAAACGGCATTCCCTACCGCATCATCGGCGGCACCCGCTACTTTGACCGGGCGGAGGTGAAGGATATGCTGGCCTATCTGTGTGTGCTGAACAACCGGAGCGATGACCTCCGACTCCGGCGGATTGTGAACAACCCGCCCCGGGGCTTGGGGGGAAAGACCATGGAGATGGTAGAGCGCCTGGCTCAGGCAGAGGGGTGCTCTTTGTATGATGTGATCTCCCATCCGGATCAGTACAGGGCTTTGGAGCGCGCGGCGGACAAGCTGGGCAAATTCACGGACATGCTGGAAGGGTGCGCCCGGCTTCTGGACGAGGGGATGCCTTTGACAGACTTTTATGAGGAGCTGCTGATCCGCACGGGCTACACTGCTATGCTGGCCGAGAAGAACACGGAGGAGAACCAGACCCGGTTGGAAAACGTCCACGAGTTGAAATCCAGCATTGTGAGCTATATGGAGAACGCAGAGGAGCCTACTTTGGCAGGCTTCCTGGAGGAGATTGCCCTGTACACAGACATTGAGCAGTACGACCCGACTGCCGACGCGGCAGTGATGATGACGATGCACAGCGCCAAGGGCCTGGAGTTCCCCCAGGTGTTTCTGGTTGGTTTGGAGGAGGGGCTGTTTCCCGGAATGCGGGCCATTGGAGAGCCGGAGGAAATGGAGGAGGAGCGCCGCCTCTGCTATGTGGCCATCACCCGGGCCAGGGAGCGCCTGACCATCTCCTATGCCCATCAGCGGATGCTCTATGGCCGGACGAATGCCTGTATGCCCTCCCGGTTTTTGAAAGAGATTCCGGAAGAATGTGTGGAGCACCGGGGCGGATACCATCCAAAGCCGGCTCCCCAGGAGACCCATGGCGGACACACCTCGTCTTATTCCTATTCCAATCGAGGCTCCCGGACTAACCCGGCGGCGGAGCGGAGAAAAGCTCATATGAAACAGGCGGAGTATTCCGATTTTGCGGCAAAGGCCGTTGCGTCAGTTTCTATCGACTTTCACCAGGGGGATATGGTGGAGCACACTGCCTTTGGTAAGGGTATGGTGCTTTCCGTGATGAAAATGGGGGGAGATGCCCTGCTGGAGGTGGCCTTTGACGAGATCGGCACGAAAAAACTCATGGCGAAAACTGCTGCATCTCATATGAAGAAGGTATAAGCTTCCCCAGGCCGGCATACGCTGTCCGGGAGGGGATGGTATATGCGAAAACGGAAAGGACACCGGCTGCGCCGGGTTATGATTCTGTTGCTCATTTTGGCCCTTGGCGTGTTTTTCCTCATGCGGAGCCGGTTCAATCCCATCGCTCGGGATCTGGCGATCACCCAGGTGACGAATCAGACCTCCGACCTCATCAACGATGCCATTGCCGAGCAGATTGCCCGGGATAACATTCAGTATGATCGGATTATTTACTTTGAAAAAGACTTAAACGGCCGGATTACCGCCCTGAAGACCAACATGAGCGAGGTCAACCGGCTGAAGACGGACATTCTCAACCTCATCAACGACGAAATCCTGGCGCTGGACACCCATGACATTGGCATTCCCCTGGGCAGCATCTTCTTGCCGGAGCTCCTGTCTGGCAAGGGACCGGTGCTGCCGGTTCGGGTGATTTCCATCAGCAACTCGGACGCCCAATTTGTCAGCCATTTTTCCGAAGCCGGAATCAACCAGACCCTGCAGCAGCTGACCATGGAAGTGAGCGTAGATGTGACCATTCTGGTCCTCAGTGAGACCACCACCTTTCGCGTGACAAGCCAGGTGGTGGTGGCGGAGACCATCATTGTGGGTGCAGTGCCGGATACCTTCCTGCAAACGGGAAAACTATCATAAAGGAGAAGAGCCATGGAGGCAGCAGAGCAAATCCGGGAGCTTACAAAGCTTCTGGAAGAGGCTAATTATCAGTACTACGTTTTGGATGACCCCAAAATGGAAGATTATGAATACGACCGGCTGATGCGGCAGCTGGAGGAGCTGGAGACCCGGCATCCGGAGCTGGCATCCCCGTTGTCACCCACAAAACGGGTGGGGGGCCAGGCTATCAGCCAGTTTGAAAAGGTGGAGCACCCGGTGCCTCTGGAGAGCCTGCAGGACGTCTTCTCCATGGAGGAGCTGGGGGAATTCGAGGCCAGGGTACGAGAGGCCGCGCCGGACGGGGCGTACACCGTGGAGCCCAAGGTGGACGGCCTGTCTGTGGCGCTGGAGTATCTGGATGGGAAGTTCATTCGGGGCGCCACCCGGGGGGACGGACGGGTCGGGGAGGACGTCACAGAAAACCTGAAGACCATTCGTTCCATTCCCATGGTGCTGGAGGACGCGCCCAGGCGGCTCATTGTACGGGGTGAGGTGTTTATGCCCAAAAAGGTGTTCCAGGCCCTCAACGAGCAGCGGGAGGAGGCAGGGCAGCCACCGTTTGCCAATCCCCGAAACGCTGCCGCCGGGTCTCTGCGGCAGCTGGACCCCAAAATTGCCGCCCGGCGCAAGCTGGACATTTTGGTGTTCAATTTGCAGCTGGCAGAGGGGATTTCTTTTTCTACCCACGCCGAAACTCTGGACTATCTGCGGCAGAAGCGGTTTCATGTGATTCCCTATACCCTCTGCCGGGAGCCGGACCAGATTTCCCAGGCAGTTCGGGACATTGACATAGGCCGGTATGATCTGCCCTATGACATTGACGGTGCGGTGATCAAGCTCAATGACTTGGCCCAACGAACCAGTCTGGGGAGCACGGCCAAATTTCCCCGCTGGGCTGCTGCCTATAAATATCCGCCGGAAATTCGCTCTACGGTGGTGGAGGATATTCTAATCCAGGTGGGCCGCACCGGGGTACTGACGCCTAAGGCAGTGGTTCGCCCGGTCCGGCTGGCGGGCACCACCGTGACCAATGCCACCCTGCACAACCAGGATTTCATCTCGGAAAAGGACATTCGCATTGGCGACACGGTGAAAATCCGCAAGGCGGGGGAGATCATTCCGGAAATCCTGGAGGTGGAATTTGACAAGCGTCCGGCGGGTGCGGAGCCGTACCGGCTGCCTGAAGTTTGCCCGGTTTGCGGCGCGCCGGTGGTCCGGGATGAGGACGGTGCCTTCCTGCGGTGCACCGGTGCGGAATGTCCGGCGCAGCTCTCCCGGAACATTGCCCATTTTGTCTCCCGGGACGCCATGGACATTGAGGGGTTGGGCAGCGCCATTGTGGAGGGGCTCATTGAAAAGGGCTATATTTCCTCCCCGGCGGACATCTACTACCTGACCCTGGAGGAGCTGAAGGGCCTCTGGAAAAATGGAGAGGTAGCGGCCAAAAAGCTGCTGACGGCCATTGAGGCCAGTAAGTCCCAGGATCTCAGCCGGCTGATTTTCGCCCTGGGCATCCGGCAGGTGGGAGCGAAAGCCGGCAAGACGCTGGCGGCTGCTTTTGGCTCCATGGACGCCCTGATGGAGGCAGGTCTGGAGGACCTCACAGAGGTTCCGGACGTGGGAGAAATCACAGCCCTCAGCCTCCTGGACTGGTTTGCGCAGCCCCAGTCCCAGCATTTGATTCGCCGCCTCCGGGAGGCGGGGGTCAATTTCCAGTCCACCCGGCAGCTGCAGGACGACCGGTTTGCCGGAAAAACCTTTGTTCTCACCGGGGCGCTGTCTCTCTTCACCCGGGAGGAGGCCACGGAACGGATTGAGCTTTGCGGCGGCAAGGCCTCCGGTTCCGTCTCCAAAAAGACCAGCTATGTGGTAGCCGGTGAAAATGCCGGTTCCAAGCTGAAAAAGGCCAATGAGCTGGGAATTCCGGTTCTGTCGGAAGCGGAGTTTCTGGAAATGTTGAAATAACCCCACGATATGGAAGCCGGAGGCGGAGGCCTCCGGCTTTTTGCACATTTGGAAGGTTTTTATCATAAGCTGTCATGGTCCTTTGGGCCGACAGGAGGAATCACCATATGAGCATCATCCATTCTGACAAACGAATCAGTGCCAGCCAAATCCCCTGTGACGGCACGCTGAAGGTGACCATTTCTCTCACAGCCAAGCCGGATATTCAGGACCATCCGGCAGACGTTGTCCTGGTTCTGGACCGGTCCAGAAGTATGGCCGGCGCGCCCCTGGCCAGCATGAAGGCCGGAGCCAAGACCTTTATTGATATCCTGGCAGAGTCCACCGGGGGCAGCCAGGATGGGCAAATTGGAGGCGGCAGCCGGATCGCCGTCGTCAGCTTTGCCAGCACAGCCACGAAGGATACCCAGCTGATCACCTCAGTGGCGGCTCTGAAGGCGGCGGTAGACAGCCTCACAGCGGCTGGCTCTACCAACCACGCAGACGCCTTCACCAAAGCGGGGGAGCTGTTTGACCCCAGCTCCAGCGCCCAGAAAATCATTGTGCTCTTCACAGACGGCAAGACCACCATTGGTCCGCCGCCTGCGCCGGTTGCGGCGGCCTTACGCGACTCCGGCGTTGTCATTTACTGCATTGGGCTCACCGGCTCTGATGGAATCGACGTGGCGACTCTCCATGAATGGGCCACGGACCCGGACAGCGAGCATGTAGCCGTTACGCCGGACCCTGCCGAGTTGGAGGAGCTGTTTGCGGACATTGCCCAGTCCATTTCGAAGCCCGGCGCCACCGGCATTGTGGTGGATGAGGTGGTCCATTCGGATTTCCAGATTACCAGCATCCTCACCCCCCAGAAGGGGGACGCCACGCTGATGGGACCGAATACCATCCGCTGGACCATTGAGGAGTTGGGGGCGACTGATGTGGAGACGGCGACCCTGGAATTTTATGTCCGCCACATTGGGGAAACCGGTGGGACGAAACCGGTCAATCAATCGATCACCTACACCGACCGGGAGAAGCAGGATGTTTCGTTCCCGGACCCCAAGGTGCTGGTGGATTGCGGCGTCGTGACGACACCGGAGGGCTGCCCGGAGCCGGTGGAAGTGACGATGGACGGGTGCCAGGACTTCGTTTCGGTGGACCTGGGGGACACTTACCTGCAATCCCAGGGGAGAATTCTGGAGGTGCGGGCAACCCTTCACAATGTGTGCCCCGAAAAGCGGGTGGCCCTGGCCGTGCTGCTTTCGGAGGTGGACGAAAAAGGGAAGGAGCATCCCCGGGGGATGAAAACTGTGACGGTTCCCGTGCACCATTGCCCGGCCTGCCGGAATGTTTTGGTGCGGGGTATCCGGTTCATTTTGCCCGAGGATCTGAATGTCTCCGGTACGCCGGGAAAGCTCTGCACCCCACGCAATCTCCGGGTGCGCCTCTTCAGCCATTATGTGGACTACGATTTCCAATGCTGCAATGTCACGGTGACCTGTAAGCAGTGAAGATGCAGAACTGTGATTTGACAGAAGCATAACGGTGCATTTACAAAGGACGCCGTGATGGGCAGCCTCGGCTCCATCACGGCGTACATGTATCATGGACGCTTTACTTTCCTACGAATTCGTACCAGCCTGTGAGGAAGTTCGAATTTGCCGAAATGCTACAGATTGGGAAGCCTCCTGCCGCCGGTGCGTCCAGGAGGCCGCACCCTAGGCCTCAGGGACAGATGGGAGCCACGGTATGCCCCTGCAATGTCTCTGCACTACCTTGAGAAATTTGCGGAATGAGACTGAGCTGGCATAAGCGGCGTCATGACGCCGCTCTCCATTCGATGGACGGTGTGACACAGGTGGTCGATGTCTTCGCCGTGGTGGGAGGCCAGGAGGATGGTCACGCCGGAGGCGGCTTTTTCCAGGAAGAGGGCACGCATTTCTTCCACGCCGGACTGATCCAGGCCGTTGAAGGGCTCGTCCAGGAGCAGAAGCTCCGGTTCTTCCATCATGGCCTGGGCGATGCCCAGACGCTGCCGCATACCCATGGAGTATTTCCCCACATGCTTCCGGCTCTTGGGGTCCAGGCCTACCAGCTCCATCGCCGCTGCCACCTGCTCTTTGGAGATGGTACGGCGAATCTGGGCCAGGAGCCACAGGTTTTGGAATCCGGAATAGCGGGGCAGGAATCCCGGCTCTTCGATGATGATGCCCATGGGGGGCCGTGCCTTCCCCTTGCAGCCGGGGAAAAGAATTTCTCCCTGATCCTGGTAGGTCAAGCCGCAGATGCATTTCATCAGCACCGTTTTGCCGGAGCCGTTCCGGCCCACCAAGCCGTGAATTTTCCCCTTTTCAAAGGAGACGGACACGTCCTTCAGGACCGTCTGCTCTCCGTAGGATTTGGTCAGATTGCGGATTTCAATTTCGTTCATATACTTCACCGCCCCATCTCAGAATGTGTGACCTGGATGTCCATCCGGCGGCACCGGAGGACGATCAGGCAAAGGAGGACTCCGTTTAACCCCACGAGCATACTCAGGGCGTAAGTAACGGTTGGCCAGCCTGTGGTCCCCAGCTGGTTCAGGTTTGCCCAAGAGACTGGGGAGAGGTGCAGCAGCCATGGGGCGTCATGGAGGAAGAACAGGCTGAAGAAGTCCAGCACGCAAAACGCCCCTACGGCCAAAGTTCCCACCACAGGGGGCGCCAGGAGATTGCACAGGAAAAACAGCAGCCCCAGGAAGCAGAAAATCAAAGACGACAGCAGCATGGCCAGACCACAGGCGGCCAGAGGTGAATACAGCGCCAGGATACGGGTGGGTATGATGGACTTGCCCGCCACACTTTGCAGCACGCTTCCCCAACCGGTGGAGAAGGTGAGGGTGTCCATGCCCAGGAGCATCCCCATCAGGAAGATGGAGGCGGAGACCACCGCGCTGCTGGCCAGGAGGTACCCGGCGGTGCCCAGGGCCCAGTGTCCCCGGCCCGACCGGAGAATGAGGTAGGGCTGGTGCCGGTCCAGGAAGGGAGCGTCGCAGAACAGCACCATCACCGCCAGGCAAATGCACATCATCAGGTACCGGTCTGAGAACACGGCGGGATAAACCCAGGGGGTCACGGGGACGCCAGAGGTCCGGGAAAAGGTCAGCACATTCCAGTTGGCGTCATAGGCGAAGATCGCCAGGAAGATGAACACCGTGATCACCCGCAGGGAGGCCCGCCATTTCCGGAACTGCATGGCGCAGCATCGCAGACTAACCATGTTCGAACTCCTTTCTCACCCGCTCGTCGAAGAGCCATCCCATCAACAGGATCACCGCCAGGCAGAGTAGCAGGGTGTACGCCACGTTTCCGGCCATGTTCAGGCTGCTCAGAGGGGGGCGGTACATCATGACGGTGGGGCTTAAAAAATCAGGAATCAGGCCGAATACTGTCAGTTCGTTGATCGTATAGTACAGCACCAGAGGGACCGCCAAGGTGGCGATCATGTTCCGCAGGAAGGTGGACAGGTACAGGGCCACCACCGCAAAGGCGCTGCCCAGAGCGGCGGAAAGCAGGGATTTCACAAAGAAGTACAGGTAAGGACGCCCCATGGAGATGATGGCGTCATACCCGCTGTAGTCCACCCGGAAGTCGTTGTCCGCCGGGTATTGCAGCCGCAGAATGACCACAAAGAGAAAGGACCCGGCCAGAACCACCAGCGCGCCGGAGAGGGCCGTGACCAGGACCTTGGAGACGGAGTAGCGGGTGGAGCTGCACCGGGTCTGGAGGAACCGCCAGTAGCCGCTGAGCCGGTCCTCCAGGTAGCCGCAACCATAGGGCAGCACGGCGCAGAGGTAAAACAGGATGTAAAATCCGGTTTTGTAGGAAAAGGCGAACTGGTAGGCGGCGCTGTCGTTCCAGGTCTCTGTGGCGCCCAGGCTCAACAGCACGCCATAGGCCAGGGCGACGAAAAGGGTCCTGGGGGAGAGCAGGGCCCGGCGCAGGTCATGACGCAGCATCGGTAGGCACCTCCTCCGGCGGATAGAGCTGGTGGCCATCGTAGGCGTCCAGGAAGACCTGCGCTACCCGGATGTGGTCTGGGTCCTCTTGGTAAGGATATGTATACAGCTCCGCATGCCAGGCGGGGACCAGGGTGAAGCTCTTGCTCTCCTCGTGGTATATGGGAATGTAGCACAGCTCCAGCTTCTGCACCGCGTCCGGCTTTACAATGACCTGCCCGGCGTAGAGGGACGCCAGGGCCTCCCGGGCCTCCTGGAAGGTGAGGACGGCTTTGGGCTTCCCCTCGGCTTCGAAATTCAGGCATACTCCGGTACTAAGCCACGCATAGGTGAAGCCGTCCTGCTCCAGCAGCAGGTGACAGACTGGCCCAGCCATTGTAAACGGGGGATTCTCACCATCCATCTTCCCCATTGTGGCGCTGCTGGTGCCATCGGAGAGTCCCACCTCGTCATCATAGAGGGGGATGCCTTCATAGGTAAACCGGACGATGATATAATAGCACTCGTCTTTTTTGGCGTACTGCTTGTACATCATGGTGCTGCCCTCCTTCACTTGGCCAGAAGGGGTCGTTGACGCAGGGATTACTTCAAGCCGGCCGGCGGCGTACATCTCATCAGCCACAGTTTGGAGGGTTTCCAGGTCAATGGTGTAGATGGTGAATTCCAGGTTGTCCACTGGCAGGCCGAGGTTCCCCAAAAATTCCCTGGTCTTTGCTTTTGCTTCCTCACAGCTGAGGAAATCCAGGTCCACGCCTTGTTGGAAACGATCTGAGGTATAGGCATGGCTGGGGATTGTCTCCTTATCTGGCAAAACGAAGGTTTGGCGGATGTAGCTGTTTTCAAAAGTACTAAGAGAAAGGCCAAATGAAACGATATTTCCTTCGCCATCCAGATTGAGGGAGTAGGATGCGTTTCCATCCTTTCCCGCTTGGTAAAGATGATCAGACCATGTAGTAAAAAAATAAGAGACAGGAGAATCCCAGGTTTGCGGAGGGCTGGCAGTGTAGGTGAAATGCTTGCTTTCCATAAAGGTTTTTACGGCATTTTCTAATGCTGCTTCAGATATCAGGACCGGGTGAGACGATAAGATGGGTAATTCCTTTGATTTGGGCATGGTTTCTGCCGGTATCTGCCAGTTCAGAACTGTGTCAACATCTACCGGCTGTATGCTTTTTTCTTCATGGTCACAGCCCCATAGTGATAGTAAAATCATGCAGGCTAAAACGACTCCGGACCATTTTTTGCTTTTTTCCATTTGGATACCTCAATTGCTGCTAGGGCAGCTTACAAACATATTGCAAACTGCCCTAGTGAAATGTGTAAAATCTATGCAGAATCTAAGATTATGGCATCCAATTGCCGTTTACGCTGACGGTGTAGCTTGTACTTTGTGTATAGCTGTAAATACCCATTCTCATATATGTTCCTGCCTTAGCATAAGCGGGCTTATATGAAATGTAGAAGGTGATCAGGTCGAAGCGGTCGGTGTATCCGGTCGCGGAGGCTTTGAAAACACCGGTACTTGTCGTGTTTTTGATGAAATAACGAGCGCCATTTCCGTAATATGCACCGCTGGAAGGCATGACTTTGGCTTCTTGCGCGTCTTCCTTGTATCGGACGTTGCCGATATCACTGGAGGTCCCTTTCGCTGCCAATTCGTACACATACGAGGTGACGGCAAAAGCTTGCGAGCACAGAGCGGAGACACAGAGGGAGAGAATCAGAACCAGGAGGACAATGCGGCTACGGTGGGTTTTTTTCATAATGGGCTCCTTTCGTATTGCCTTTACGGCTGATTGGGGGTGGATCCGGATGCATCCTCACAGCCACAGATGGGGTAAGCGCGGGACATTGCGATCCATAGGCTGCAAGGACGGTGATCAACCCATCCGCCGCGTTGGTTTGCTCTGCAGCGCAAACATCCGCTTTGCATGAAGCTGATCCTAAGGGGAGGGCTTATTACGCTGAGACTTGGAATTCCGGCCAGAAATGATGCTGCGCATCATTTCTGTAGACAGAATAGCATATACCATTACATTTGTCAACAGGATTTTGAGCAAAATGCCAAAAAATAAAACCGGATGGGTTGTAAGAATATTTAACTGTAAGTATGGCCCAATGCCAACAGGTTAGGTGCGTAAAATATTTCACGATCACACTGGCGCGAAAGCGCCAGTGTCAAAAGCGAAGCTGTTCGTTTATCCTTAAGTTCGCGACATTGGTAAAGTGCAGGATCGATGAAAATCAGTTAATCAGTTCGTGCGGTTGCCTTGACGGCCTTTTGATTGCTGCTGCATATTAGGCAAAAATAAAAAGGATCAACACATACGTAGCAAATGCCCATTCTGCAGCGTCGGCATCTGCTGCATATGTTGTTGATCCTAAGGAATGGGGCTTACCGGGGAAAGGCGGCGGACTTAGTTGCAGTCAATCCAGTCGGTCAACCATCTGCTCTCTGTGACAGACCAAAGGCGCTTTTGGCATTTTCCATTGTAGTTCCGATAATGCCATTCAGCTTTTTGAGCTCTTGTAATCAACACAATCAATCAACCTCCAATTTCAACAATTTCATATGTACAGTATGGTTCAGTCATGATTTCTGCTGCAGTCAGAATATCACGCATGATTCCATCAATAAATAGAGAGTATGTCCCGTCTGATTCATGTAAGATAAAGGAAGTTTCTGCTGGACCTGGAATGACCTGGCTATTCCCCAGGTCCTCCGATGTGGGGTGGGAGGCCGGCTGTAGGATGAAACAATATGAAGCCAAAAATGCAAGAACACACAAGATTGCAATTAAAATCAATGCCTTCCTGGACAGGGCACGTTGGGGATGCAGGGCAACCCGGAAGCGCTGCAGCAACATTTTTTTGGAAGTCCGTCCCACAAAGCCCATGGGGATTTTATCCCCGTTGGGGGAGCCAGGCTGGATCATTTTTTTGATGGCGTTCAGGTAGCTCAGCTGTTCGGTGCTGCTCAGATGCTGGCACACCAGCCGGTCACACTCCAGTTCCATCAGGTGCTCTCCCTTCCGGGCCATCAAATAGGCAGCGGGGTTCCACCAGAATAGGCAGCGCAGGGAGAGAAAACCAATCTTGCGCCACATGTCCCGCCGCTGGAAGTGGCAGATTTCGTGACACAGTGCGCCAAAAAGCTCCTCCTCAGACAGCTTGGCAGCATCCCCTGGCAGAAGAATCCAGGGGGACCGGAAGCCAATCATGACGAGTCTGTCGCACTGGGCGTTCGTGACCAGATGCAGGGCGCCCTCATATCCCATGCGTTGGGCCGCTGCCCTATAAATGGCCATAACCGGGTCACTCTCCGGGAGGGGAAGCGCCTTCAACCGGATTTGGTGCAGCCGCCAGATCTGGGCCGCCAACCCCACCAAAAACACGGTGGCTCCCACCGCCCAGACCTGGGCAAGGGCCTCCAAAACCGTCAGGCCGGGGAAAAGCTCCAGGTTCCAGAGATCCCGGACCTGTGGGTACAGATTCCAACACTGCACCACATGGCCATGCAGGATTTCCACAGGGAGCAGCGCCCGGGCTGCCCCCAGGAGAAAAACCAGGGCGACAATTTGGAACGTGCGCCCCTTCTCCCTGGAGAGCAGGCAACTGCCCAGGAATGTGACGCAGGTAAACCATACGATCCCCATCATGAGGGAGTATTTTGTGACAATCATCCCTCCTCTGGCGCCCCTTCCGCCAGAAGCTCCTTTCGCCGCGCTTCCAGCATCTGCTCCAGCTCGGCGATGGTGTCCGCATCAATTCCATCGCGGCAGACTAGGCACATGGCCAAATCCAGAGTGCGGTCCCGCTGGGTATTCCCTTTGGCGACCTCCTCTGCATACTGGGCAATGTATTCACACCGTGGCATGGTTGCGCCGTAGGTGCGGCCATACCGGACGGTCTGATCGGTGATGCGTAAGATCCCCTTGGACAACATGTTGTTGAGAACCAAATGAATGGAAGCCGGGTTCCAGCTCCGCCCGTCCGTCCCCTCCAGAATTTCCTGCCGGGACAAGGGTCGCCCGGCGCTCCAGATCAGCTCCATAATCGCCTGTTCATTGGGGGAGAGTCGAATTGCCACAAAAATTCCTCCTAAGTGAGATATTTGGCTGTATGCTGTGCTGCAAGTACTTTAAAAAATAAAGCACAGCATGACATTTATACATAACATACCATAAGCTGACAGGTTTGTCAACATAGCCTGCCATATTTTTAAATTATTGCAGTCTGCCTGGCGCAGCCGCGCCCGACCTTCCCCCAGGGCGCTAGGGTGCGGCCTTCTGGACGCACCCTACCCGGGCTTTGCGTAACCAAAATCTGAAAAGCTGGGCTGTACGTTCCTGAGCTGTACACATATGCTCCCGGGGGAAGGCAAGGCGCTCCTGCGCCGGTGTGATTTAAGTGGATGATATTGGATGTGAACCAAATGTGGTTACCGGACGTCGCCGCTGTCAAAGGGGTCGCCGCATTCCGGGCAAAACTTCGGGGGATGCTTTGGATCTTCCGGCTCCCAGCCGCACTTGTCGCAGCGGTACAGGGGTTCCCCGTTGGGCTTGGGCTTGCCGCACTCGGTGCAGAATTTGCCCCGGTTCACTGTGCCGCAGCTGCAAATCCAGCCGTTGGGCCGGGGTTTGCCGCATTCTGTGCAGAATTTTCCGGAGTTTTGCGCGCCGCAGGAACAAGACCAGGAGGGGGTGGAAGCAGGCTCCGAAGCCTGGGGACGGGCCCCCATTTGGTACAGCTGCTGGGGATTCATACCGCCGGCGGCAGAGGCCATGTTGAGGCCCATAAAGCCCAACATGGCGCCGCCTTCATTTTTGGCGGCGGACTTCATGGCCTCGCCCTGGGCGCCAACCAGGGTGGCAGCGGCCATGGTGGGGTCCCGCATGACGGCGGTGCGTTGCAGCTCTTTGATCATGGCTTCGTCCTCCGGGGAGGCGCTTGCGGAGTTGATGCCAAAGGAGGAGACGGTGAGCCCCCGGAGGTTTTTCCATTTTTGAGACAAAGCCTGATTCAAAAAGCCGGCAATCTCCCCGGCATGTCCAGGCAGGGCGCTGTATCGCACACCCTGCTCGGAAATGGCGGCAAAGGCGGGCTGCAGCGCCGTGAGGAGCTCCGTCCGCAGCATGCTGTCGATCTCACTGCGCCGGTACACGTCGGCCACGTTGCCGCAGACGTTTTTGTAAAAGAGCAGGGGATCTGCAATCCGGTAGGAGAACTCGCCGTTGCAGCGGATGGCGATGTCCACGTCCAGGCCGATGTTCCGGTCCACCACACGGAAGGGAATGGGGTTGGTGGTGCCATATTTGTTGCCCACAATCTCCTTGGTGTTGAAGTAATAAACCCGCTGATCCATGGCAGTGTCGCCGCCGAAGCCAAAGCGTTTTCCCAGGGTTGCAAAAGAGTTCAGCAGGCCCTTGCCCAGGCCGCCATAAAATACGGAGGGCTCTGTGCCGCTGTCATACAGGAATTCACCGGCTTCTGCGCAAACCTCCACAATTTTGCCCTGTTCCACAATTAACATGCACTGGCCTTCGTTCACGGCCAGGATGGAGCCGTTGGAGATGATGTTTTCATCTGCCTTGGTGTTGCTGGAGCGCCGGGAGGTGCGCTTTTTGCCCTTTGCAGCCAAAACACCGGCATCCAGGGCGTCACAATAGAAGTAATCTCTCCACTGGTCGGCCAGGACGCCGCCTAAGGCGCCTGCGCCTGCTTTCAATAAACCCATGTGATGTTCTCCTTACATTAAAATTTTCCGTGGCTCCCGCCGTGACTGGAGCCGCTGCTGCTGCGGTGGGTGGAGGAGCCGCCGCCATGGAAGCTGTCTCCATTTTGTGTGGTTTGCCGCTTGACCCGGGTGGTACGGCTGTACAAATAAATGTCCCGCTGCAGGGTCAGCTGAAAGCTGCCGGGGACTGCGTAATCCCCTGCGTACCGCTGGGGCCGCGCGGTACGCATCTGCCGCCGCAGGATCAGCAGAACGGCGCCACCGGCCAGCCCACCCAAGAGGAGAGACCAAAGTAGGGTACGTAGAACCAGCTCCCAGGTGAACGTGGTTTTCTCCGGCAGGGGAGCGGACAAAATTTGGTCTAAGGCTTGTAAGTAGTTCTGGAATGCGGTGCTGTAGCGATTCTGCGCCAAGGAGGGGAGAAGGGCCTTCTCCAGCCGTTCCAGGTCCTGGTCCGTGACCCAGGTGATGGCCTGGCCACAGGTGCTGATGGCCCAGTCCCGGCTTTCTGTGGAAATGAGAAGCAAAATGCCACTGCGGTCGCTGCCAAGGCCGTATCCCCTTTGGTCATAGTAGTCATCTGCGTAGGATTCCGGGTCTTTCCCCTCCAGGGAGACAACCGTGAGAATGACGACATCCACCTGATACCGGTCCCCTATGGTCTCCGCCTGTTGGCTCAGGCTCTGGAGCTCATGGGAGGTGAGAAGATTCGCTTCGTCCACCACATGAGGGAGGGCCGCAGCAAAGGTCACAGGCAGAGAGATTGTCAGAAGGACCAGGAGAAGGAAGAAAGAAATCCATCGTCTCATTCCATCGCCTCCTTACAAAAGCCGGAACAGGAGACCGGCCAAGGTGGCGGCAGCTGTGACACCGCCGCAGACGGCTCCAAACCAGGCCCAGCTGCGCCCCCTGGAGATGGGAAGCTCCCCCACCAGCTTGCCGGTCTGGCCGTTCATCATAAAGGTATAGCTACGCCCATCATAGGTGGCGTGGAGCACCCAGACCGGCAGCAGCATATACTGCACCTGCCCGCCATGGACTTGCACAGACTTGCTTTCCGGTACCACCGTGGCAAAGCCAGGGGTGGTACCGGCCAGCATGGCCTCCGCCGTGGCCCGGACCCGGGCGTTGGCAATGGGCTGGCACGCCTCACTGGAGACGTCGTATTGATCCGCCAGGTAGCCGGAGAGATAGGCCATGTCAAAGGGAACTGCCTGGGTGTAATCGTAGGGCTCAATGGCTTCCATCCAGGTGTTGTCCATTTTTTGGGAGCCGTCCACCGGCACGCCCCTGCATTGGAGGCCGCCGCCGCGCTGCAGAAGGAAATGGTCGGTTCTGGTGTAGCTGTACTGGGAATCTGCCCAGTGGCTGACCCGGGTGGCCCGGTAACGGGCCCTGGCCTCTACGCCGCAATCGAAGATCCAGAAGGGAACGTACATGCCGGTGACTTGCTCCAGCCGCTGGCTGGTCAAGAAGTGCTTGGGGAGCAGGCGCTTGCCGGTACAAAAGCGGAGGAAGGCCTCCTGAGCCTCCTCCCGCCGGAGCTGGAAGGGGATGATCCGGTCCGGGCGGAAGGACTCTGAAACCCGCCCGGGAAGAATGGCGGGGCTTCCGCAATAGGGGCAAAAGGTGGCTGCTGTGGTGGCTTCCGTCAAAAGCTCGCCTCCGCAGGAGGGGCAGTGAAAGGCCCGCATGGCTCCCTGCTCCTCTTGGCTCCAGCCGGCGGAGCTAGTGGACCAGTCAAAGGTATCTTGCTCCGGCTCGGAAGTCTGGCAGGCTTGCACGGCTTCCAGGGTGAAGGTATTTTCGCAGTATTCACAGCGCATTTGCTGGTCTTCCGCTCCAAATTTCAACGCTGCCCCACAACAGGGACATTTATATTCGGTTACATGCAAGGAAGGGTCCTCCTCTCTATGGGGATGTGGAAAGCTGTTCCTCCTGGCGCATCTGACGCAGCAGCTGCAGCTGCAAAGGGACCGCCAACAGGCAGGAGACGATGTCTGCAATGGGCTGGGCCAGTTGAATGCCCCAAATTCCGATCCATTGGGGCAGAAGCAGTACCACCGGGATCAGAAAGATTCCTTGACGGGCAATACCCAGAATCGAAGCCCGGACGGCCTTCCCCATGGTCTGCATCATCATGTTGCTGATGATGAGCCAGCCAAAGAAGGGAAAGGTCAAACACTGCAGCCGCAGGGCCCGTGCGCCGATTTCCACCACCTGTGGGTCACCCTTGCGGAAGAGCTCCACAAAACCCGGCGCCAGAACCAGCTCTACGGCGGAAATCAGGACTAGGAATACAGTGGAGAATTGGACGCAAAACCAGAAGCCCTGGCGCACCCGCCCATAAAGCCGGGCCCCATAGTTGTAGCCGCAGACCGGCTGGAAGCCCTGACCAAAGCCTATGATGACCGAGTTGGTGAAATTCGCAATTCGGGAGACAATGGCCATGGCTGCAATGGCTGCGTCCCCATAAGGCTTGGCCGCCAGATTGAGGCAGATGGTGGCCAGACTGGCCACTCCCTGCCGCAGGAGGGAGGGGAGACCGCCGTTCACAATTTTCCGGTACAGGGCGCCGGAAATCCGAACATTGCGAAGGCGGATTTTCACGATGCCTGCATGATTGCACTGATAAAACAAGATCAAAAAGCCTACCAGCTGGCTGATGATGGTTGCCCAGGCAGCGCCGCTGATGCCCAGGCGGCACCCGAAGATCAGAATGGGGTCCAGAACGATGTTTAATATGCCACCACTGGTGAGGCCAAGCATGCCGTAAAAGGCGTTGCCCTGAAAGCGGAGCAAGTTGTTGAGCACCAGAGAGGCGGTCATGTAAGGCGCGCCCAAAAGAATGACGCGAATGTAGTCCATGGCGTAGGGGGCGATGGTTTCGGTAGAGCCCAGGAGCATGGTGAGCGGCCGGAGGAAGATGGAGCCGAATACCAGAATCAGAACGCCGCACAAAATCGCCGAGAAGAAGCCGGTGGCAGCCAGCTGCTCCGCCCGTTCCTTCTCATGATGTCCCAGCTCCCGGGACATGTTGTTTCCCGCGCCCTGGCCAAAGAAAAATCCACAGGCCTGTATGACAGCCATGAGAGAAAAGGCAATCCCCACAGCGCCGGAGGCACTGGTGGAGTTCAGCTTCCCGATGAAGAAGGTGTCAGCCATATTGTAAATGGTGGTGATTAGCATGCTGATGATGGTGGGGACTGCCATTTTACAAATCAAAGGTCTGACCGGCGTCTGCGTCATTTGTTGAAACTTTTCTTCTGCACTGAGCTGCTTCATACAGCGTTCCACGACCTTTCTCGTTCTTTCTCCCGTATTATAGACCAAATTGTCCGGAATGTCCAGACTACCGTCAGAGGAGAGGTGGGACAACAGCCTTTCTTTTATCTGTACTGGCGAGGCAGCGTCATGGCTTCCCCGGGCGTTGCCGCGCTAGCATGGCATGGAGGCATACTCCAGCTGAAGCTTGTAACAGGCACATGAACTGCCCTATGGGAATGGGGACCTTGCAGAGAAAAGACTTGCCCTTTAGAGATGTGTCTCGTATAATAGAAATCAAAACCGGCTTGCTCCTTTTGCTGGCAGGCTTCGGTGGAAAGGATGTGGGAGCTGTGGACTATGGGGCCTGTACCCTCTGCCCCCGGGCCTGTGGGGTGGACCGGAGGACGGGTCAGCTGGGATTTTGCCGGATGCCTGGGCAGATGCGGGTGGCCAAAGCCATGCGCCATTTTTGGGAGGAGCCCGCCCTGGCGGGGCCGGGGGGGAGTGGGGCCATTTTCTTCTCCGGCTGCACCTTGGGGTGCCTGTACTGCCAGAATGAGGAGATCAGCGCCGGGGGTCTTGGCCGGGAGTGGACTTCCCGGGACCTTCGCAGGGCGATGGAGGATTTGATTGCCCAAGGCGCAGAAAATATCGACCTGGTGACGCCCACCCACTTTCTGCCGGAGATTCTCCCGGCTCTGACGCCGAAGCTTCCGGTGCCGGTGGTGTATAACTGCGGCGGCTATGAATCCGTGGAAACCCTGAGGCATTTGGAGGGGCTGGTGGACATTTATCTGCCAGATCTGAAATATGCCTGTGGGGCGCTGAGTGCCAGGCTGTCCGGGGCAGGGGATTACTTTCCTGTGGCTGCCGCCGCCATTGGAGAGATGGTCCGACAGACGGGACCCTGTCAGATGGAGGGGGAGCGGCTCCGCCGGGGGGTCCTGATCCGCCACCTGATTCTTCCGGGGCAGGTGGAGAATTCTCTGCGGGTGCTGGATTGGATCGGGGAGACCTTCCCCAAGGGGACGGTGCTGGTGTCTCTCATGCGTCAGTATACGCCCATGCCCCGGGTGGCCGGGCTGCCGCCTCTGGACCGGCAGGTCACCCAGGAGGAGTATGAAGCGGTGCTTAGCTGGATGTACTTAAACGAGCTGGACGGCTTTGTCCAGGAGGAGGCGGCGGCCTCGGAGAAGTTTATCCCGAATTTTAAAAAAGAATAAACGTATGTTTGCATTTTGGGCAAAGATGTGATATACTAAAAGAAAAAGGGGGCGGCGTTATGCCAAGGACCAGCAATAAGCAGGAGGAAATCCTCCAATACATCGACCAGTTCGTGACGGAAAACGGATATCCACCGTCTGTGCGGGAGATCGGCGCAGCTGTAGGCCTTCGCTCCACCGCGTCGGTGAGTTACCATTTGAACCATCTGCAGGCCAAGGGGCTTGTTACATATGAAGCGGGAAAGAAGCGGGCTCTTTCCGTACCCAATACCAAAACCGGGCAGATTCCCATCATTGGTGTTGTGACGGCGGGCATTCCCATCCTGGCGGTGGAGAACCAGGAGGGGACCATGCCCTGGGATGGAGATCCCAACTGTTTTGCCCTCCGGGTGCGGGGGGACAGCATGACCGGTGCTGCCATTCTGGACGGGGACCTGGTGGTGGTCCGTCCCCAGCAGTCTGCCGACGACGGGCAGATTGTGGTGGCCCTTTTGGGGGATGAGGCCACAGTCAAGCGGTTTCGCCGCCAACGGGGGCGGGTTTGGCTCCAGCCGGAAAATCCCAACTATATGCCCATTGACGCTTCCTCTGCTAAGCTTTTGGGCTTAGTGAAGGCCGTGGTGCGGAACTACTGATCCAAGGCGGAATTCAAAGATGAAGCACCGGGAAGCGAGTGTGCTTTCCGGTGCTTTGACATGCAGACAGAAAAGGAGCGTGATAGAGGTGGATGTTTCCCTTGACATGTGGCTGGGAGAGTATATGGAGGCGGTGCAGGTCCAGTTTGGACCTCGGGTCTGGTTCATCGGCCTTCAGGGCAGCTTTGGCCGGGGCGAAGCCACGGCGGAGAGCGACCTGGATGTGGTGCTCATTTTGGACGCGGTGTCAGCGGCAGATCTCCGGGCCTACAGCGCCATGCTGGACCGGTTGCCGGAACGGGAACGGGTATGCGGGTTTGTGTCAGGAAAAGGGGAGCTCCTGGCCTGGGAGCCTGCGGACCTCTTTCAATTTTGCCATGATACCCGGCCCCTCCTGGGGACCCTGGATCAGGTGCTGGAGAAAATCACGGAGGGGGACGTCCACCGGGCGGTCTGGACAGGGGCTTGCAATGTGTACCACATGTGCGCCCACAATATGGTCCATGAAAAAAGCCTGGACATTCTGCGGGACTTGTATCAATCTGCTGGATTTACCCTCCAGGCCATTGCCTACCTGCAAACGGGGCAATATGCCAGGAAGAAACAGGAGCTGTGCCTCCTGTTGCAGCCGGAGGACCGGCACATTCTGGAGGTGGGCATGGAGCTGAGGCAGACCCGGGAAGCGCCGGCGGAGTCCTTCCAAGGCTGGTCAGAGGATTTGCTGCGCTGGGCTTCTGCCTGGGTTCAGAAATCGGCCGGAGCCGAAGGAAAACCGGTCTAAGCTAAGGGATTTGGGGAGCCTTAGGGGGTCCCTGGATCTGTGTGGTTCTCTTGGGGCTCCGTCCGCACCGTGGCCCCAACCATCTGCTTCAGCAGCTCCAGGTGCTCCGGTGTGGGATCTGTGAGGGGCAGGCGGCAGTGACCCACATCCAGACCGGAGAGGCGCAGAGCTGCCTTGATGGGGATGGGGTTGACCTCGCAGAACAGAGCGTCAATGGCGGGCATCAGGGCGGCCTGGAGATTGGCGGCCTCCCGGTACCGGCCGGCCATGCACAGGGCGGCCAGGCGCACCATGGTCTCTGGATAGAGGTTGGAGACGACGGAAATGATTCCGTGGCCGCCCAGGGCCATGACGGGGACAACCTGGTCATCGTTGCCGGACCAGACGGAAAATTCAGGGCCGCAGGCCTGACGAATGCGAGCAATTTTGACAATGTCTCCGCTGGCCTCTTTCACGCCGCAGAAATTGGGATGGTGGGACAGGGCCTGGTAAACGGACACGGGGATGTTGACTCCGGTGCGGGATGGGACGTTGTAAACGATGCAGGGAAGGTGAACCTGGTCCCCAATGGCGGTGTAGTGGGCGATGAGCCCCGCTTCTGTGGCTTTGTTGTAATAGGGACTGACCAGGAGCAGGCCGTCTGCACCCAGCTTTTCCGCCTCCTTGCTGAGGGTAATGGCGTGGGTGGTGGCGTTGGAGCCGGTGCCGGCAATCACCTTGCAGCGGCCCCGGACGTAGTCCACGGTGTGGCCAATGAGGTCCAGCCGTTCGGTATCCGTCATGGTTGCGGATTCTCCTGTGGTGCCGCAGACCACCAGGGCGGTGACGCCTGCCCTCAGCTGCCGGTCCAGCAGCTGGTCATAGACCTCCAGGTGGACAAAATCCAGCCGAAAGGGGGTGACCAGGGCGGTGCAGACTCCTTGAAACAATGGCTTCATGAAAATCCCTCCTTCAAATCTATGGTATGCGGCGGGGAGCGTTTTGTCAGTTGAAAAGCGGCGCAATTTATACTATAATACGAAGTATCCTGCACGTTTTACGGAAAGGTGTGGAGAAATTCCATGAAAACCCATGATTTTTGGTATGATCTGCCGGAGGAGCTGATTGCCCAGACGCCTCTGGAGCGGCGGGACAGCTCCCGGCTTTTGGTGCTGGACCGGAGAACCGGCGCGCTGGAGCACCGGCATTTTTATGATATCATCGACTATTTGAATCCGGGGGACTGCCTGGTGATGAATGACTCCCGGGTGCTGCCTGCCCGCCTTCTGGGCCAGCGGCCCACAGGCGGGGCTGTGGAGGTCCTGTTGTTGCGGGATCTGGGAGGCGGAGCCTGGGAGTGCCTGGTGAAGCCGGGCCGGAAAATGCAGCAGGGCCAGGCGGTGAGCTTCGGAGATGGAGCCCTCACCGCCACGGTGACCCAGGTGCAGGAGGACGGAAACCGGGTGGTGCAGTTTCATTATCAGGGAATTTTTCTGGAGATTCTGGAGCGCCTGGGTAAAATGCCGCTGCCGCCGTATATTCAGGAGGAGCTCCAGGACCAGGAGCGCTACCAGACGGTGTACTCCCGGTCCCTGGGTTCGGCAGCGGCCCCCACAGCGGGACTGCACTTCACCCGGGAGCTGCTGGATAGAATCCGGCAGAAGGGAATCAGCGAGGCCTTTGTCACCCTCCATGTGGGTCTGGGCACCTTCCGGCCGGTGAAGGCGGAGGAGGTGACGGAGCACCATATGCACAGCGAGCTGTGTATGCTCTCTCAGGAGACGGCGGACCTGCTGAATGCAACCAGGCAGCGGGGGGGCCGGATTGTCTGCGTGGGCACCACCTCCTGCCGGACCCTGGAGTCTCTGGTGGGGGAGGACGGCAGCTTCTGTCCAGGGAGCAAGTGGACGGACATCTTCATCTATCCCGGCTACCGCTTCCGGGCCATGGACGCTCTCATCACCAATTTTCACCTGCCGGAGAGCACCCTTGTGATGCTGGTCTCCGCCTTTGCAGGCCGGGAGCACGTCTTGACCGCCTACAGGGAGGCGGTCCGGGAGCGGTACCGGTTCTTTAGCTTCGGGGATGCGATGTATATTGGTTAAAGGATGCCCAAAATGTACGGAGAAGCAAAAAATGCCTTGAAAATCAAGCATTTTTGCCCCTCCCGGCATTCCTTGTCCAGTACAGAACTCGCCAAAATCAAGGGATCCTGTTTACACTCATTAACCGATGTGTATGAAATTACACAAAATCTGTATGCAGATTCAACCGTATATCGCCGTATAAAAGCCCAGAGCCGTGCATGGCCCTGGGCTTTCTTTATTCCTTGTAGGTGAATGTGTGCGTCATCCCATTTTTGAATGTGATCGCCGTGACCCGTCCCTCTGTAACGGAGATGGATTCGGTCACACTCTTGACAAAGGAACGGGGGATGCTGGGATCTATCTGGCGGATATACTTCTCGTAGTCCACGAATCTGTCCTCCAGCAGCTTGGAGACCATGATGAAGTAGCTCGCCTTTTCGATGAACTCCTCGTCAGCCAGCGGGCCTTCGGTGTCATCGTCCTTGATCTCCGCCAGCTTCCGGTCAATCTCCTCGATGGCAGTTATGATCCGCTGCTTCTCGACGATGAAGTCCTTTTCGGCCATTGTATCGTCGCTGTACAGGTATCCTCCGTTGTGTGGGCATCGACACCATTACAAAGGAGCACCACTATGAACAAAAATCTGAATAACGCCATGTTCGAGCTGGAAAAGGCTGACGCTCTGCTGGCATCCATTGAAGCATTGTACATGGACTTTGACTTTCTCCCGGAGGAGAAGGAGAAGGCAGAGCGGGGAGCATATGCTTTCTATGCCGTTTGGGACATGGTGAAGAAAGCTACCGAGTGCCTGGACAACTACACCGCCGAGTGCCGCATCGTCGATGTCCTGACCGCTGTGAGGGAAGCAAACAACATCTGAACCTTGACAAGCGAAGATTGATATGCAAGGAGTCGAGGGTAGTAATGCCCTCGGCTTTTTTTGCCGCTCTATTGACAAACCCTATTAAATAGGGTAAGATAAAGAAAACGAGCCTCAAAGAAAGGGTGAACCTATGTGCCGACTATCTGCATGTTTCGTGGCATTAAAATCTATATCAACTGGCGGGAGCACCAGCCGCCTCATTTCCATGCGAAATACGGCGGTGAAGAAGTGGTTGTTTCCATCCGTGATCTTGAAGTGATCGAGGGTGGGATTCCCAGCAAGCAGTTAAAAATGCTCCTTGGCTGGGCTGCGTTTCACCAGGAGGAGCTGATTGAAAACTGGAACCTCGCAGAAAAGCAGCAGGAGTTGTTTGCCATTGAACCCTTGCGGTAAGGAGGAGATTTTGATGTATGTTGCCGGTGGCGTCGCCTATCAAAACGCCGATTTCGGAAAGAAAGTGCAAAGCTATCTTGACAAGGGGCTTGACCGCAGGACTGCGGAGTATTTTGCAAGCGGGAGAAAACGCATCATTTCGGTGGTTGCGAACGACGACTTCTCTTTGAATTTGAAATTTGATAACGGAGAAGTAAGAGTGCTGGACTGCAAGCCGATGTTGGAGATCGGTACTGTCTTTGCGCCATTCAGAGAGCTTACAAACTTTAAGAGAGTGTATCTGGATGACTGCTGCTGTGTTTCCTGGGACATCGACCCAAATGTAGACAGCAACGAGGTCTGGGAGAATAAAGTAGACCTCTGCCCTGATAGCTGTTATATGGACAGCGTTCCTGTTATGGGAGGAACCTGAATGACTGTTTTACCTCTGAAGGAATATGAAGCAACGGATATCAAGAAGATCCGCAACGACATTGGAGCAACTCAGGTGGTTTTTGCCAGCATCATGGGGGTATCAAAAAAGACTGTCGAAGCGTGGGAGGCCGGGCGAAACAAACCGGATGGACCTGCCCGCCGATTGCTTGCAATGGTGCAGGAAGATCCAACGATTTTGGATAAATACTGCTGGCGATATTGACGCTGCGCTTTCAATCGGTGAGCAGGTCTACAGAATCGATCCTTATGAAGTAAGGAGGTAGTGATATGTTGCAGCCCAGATTGACAGCGGTGCAGGCGATGCACTCACTGACCCTTCGACTGGAGTATGAAACGGGTGAGGTCAAACTGTTCGATGTTGCCCCGTATGCAACCGGCTCCTGGTATGGGCAGTTGAAGGATCAGTCGTACTTCTCGACCGTAAGGCTCCTGCCGAATGGAGCTGGTATCGAATGGCCCGAGGGTCAGGACATTGCTCCGCATGAGTTGTATGAGGATAGCCACCATGCCTGAGAAGAAAATGCATGAAGGCGAGTGGGACCCTGACTTCACCAAGGTGACCTCTGACGAAGCCACCAGAATCGCCGCTGCGGAGAACAGCGGTTTTATCGACGACGAGAACATCGACTGGGATAACTTTGCACAGTACGCAGGTTGATCGGACAGCAGTAAACGGAACGGGGCGGTCAGAATCTGCCCCGTTTTTCGTTTGCATACTTGAAAAAGAAAGGAACAGGCTGTATAATCGGTGTCGCTGAGTGAATAAGGACTGTATATCCTATAACCCGCGCATTTCGGCAATGCGATGTTCATTGCAAATGAGGCGTAGCCTTCCGGTAAAGCAGTGAAAGCTGGTTCAGGCGTGGGCGGCCATTCATGAGGAGGAGCAATATATAGCGTGGAAGCAAGCGGTGCAAAATGCGCCCTTTTGCAAAGCAGATCAGACTGTATTCCATGGAGTCTACATCAATCACGGCGTGACGGTCTGGAACGATGGGGACACTGACCTCTCCCCCAAAATTCCGATATGACAATGCAGCCCAGTAGAAGACCTGGTATCATAGCCAAAAAGAAGGCAAAAGGTCCCTTAAGGGGCTTTTTTGCTAGATATTCCTTGTACGTGAACGAATGGGAATCCAGCGGAAACCAGAGACTGTCAGAAGGGTGGGAAGATATTATTTTTGCGGCTGACCAATACCAATTATAAGGGAGTTTACAGGAGGATAACATATGGATGCGCCCATAGATGTGACGAACATACGCATAGAGACTCCACGGCTGATTTTGCGCCCCTGGCGGATGGCGGATTTGGAGGATCTGTATGAATATGCCAGAGTGGATGGTGTGGGGCAGATGGCTGGATGGCAGCCCCATGGAAGCATAGAGGAATCCAGGGCCATTCTGGAGATGTTTATCCGGGAGAGGAAGACCCTTGCCTTGGAAAGCCGGGAAGACCGAAAGGTAATCGGCTCCTTGGGTCTGGAGCCATGTTACCCGGCTACCGGACTGGATGAAAGGCTGCAGGGGCGGGAGATCGGCTATGTGCTCAGCCGGGATTACTGGGGGCGCGGTCTGATGCCGGAGGCAGTGGAGGCGGTGATTGATTATTGCTTCCGGGAGCTGAATTGGGACTATTTGACTTGCGGCCATTACAACCGGAATGACCGCTCCCGGCGGGTCATAGAAAAGTGCGGCTTCCGGTACGACCGGGATTTTGCTTTTCAAACTCGCCTGGGTACAGTAGAGCCTGGAAAAATGTATGTGCAGTACAACTCCAGAAGGGGGAAGCCATGATTCTTTGGGTGAACGGCGCTTACGGCATTGGGAAGACCAGCGTCTGCAATGAGCTGCAAAACAGGCTCCCGGTCAGCCACCTGTTTGATCCGGAGGCTATTGGCGATGTGAGTCGAAATGTGCTGCCACCGTCTCTGTGGAAGGATGATTTTCAGGATTACCCCTTCTGGCGCAGGGCCACGGCCTACCCATTGTAGGAGGAATGATATGTTTGAGCTGATTAAAACCGAAGGAAGCGCCCGCCGGGGTGTGTTCACCTGCGCCCATGGCACGGTCCAGACCCCGGTGTTTATGAATGTAGGGACCCAGGGGGCCATCAAAGGAGCCCTCAGCGCCAAGGATTTGCAGGACATTGGCTGCCAGGTGGAGCTGTCCAACACATACCACCTGCACCTGCGGCCCGGGGACCGGATTGTCCGGCAGATGGGGGGGCTCCATCGCTTTATGACCTGGGACCGGCCTATTCTCACAGATTCCGGCGGGTTTCAGGTATTTTCTCTGGCCTCCTTACGGAAAATTAAGGAGGAAGGGGTGTATTTTGCCTCCCACATTGACGGCCGCAAGATTTTTATGGGGCCGGAGGAGAGTATGCAAATTCAGTCCAACCTGGGCTCGGACATTTGTATGGCCTTCGATGAGTGCATTGAAAATCCTGCGCCCAGGGATTACGTGCACAGGAGTGTGGACCGGACCTACCGGTGGCTGGAGCGGTGCAAAGCAGAAAATGCCCGCCTGAACCAGCTGCCGGATGCGGTGAACCCCCATCAGATGCTTTGGGGCATCAACCAGGGAGGGACCTATGGGGACATTCGCGTGGAGCATATGAAGCGGATTGCAGACCTGGATTTGCCCGGCTATGCCATTGGCGGCCTGGCGGTGGGGGAGAGCACGGAGGTGATGTACGAGATCATCGAGACGGTGGAGCCTTACATGCCCAGGGAGAAAACCCGGTACCTCATGGGGGTCGGGACCCCCAGCAACATCATTGAAGCCGTGGCCCGGGGTGTGGATTTCTTCGACTGTGTCATGCCCGCCCGAAATGCCCGACATGCCCGACTCTTTACCTGGGACGGTGCCATCAATCTGAAAAATGCCAAGTATGAGACGGATGCGCTCCCTATTGACCCCCAGTGTGACTGCCCAGTGTGCCGCCGGTACTCCCGGGCTTATCTGCGTCACCTGTTCAAGGCTGAGGAAATGCTGGCTATGCGGTTGAGCGTGATGCACAATCTGTATTTCTACAACCAGCTGATGCAGAAAATCCGGGATGCTCTGGATGGTGGGACGTTTGCCCAATTCCGGAGGGAATTTTCTGCCCGTCTGGACCGGAGAATTTGAAAATACCGCTTGCAAATCCTGCCTGGAATGGTATAATGGACAGGAATAAAACACGGAGGAATTGGAATGGGTTTGTTTTTGGAAACCACCGCCGCCGCTGGCGGCGGTATGGGCAGCATGATTGTGATGATGCTGGCTGTTTTGGCAATCATGTATTTTCTCATGATCCGCCCGGAGAACAAGAAGAAAAAGGAAGCGGAGCAGATGCGCAGCGCCGTGAAGGTGGGGGATAAGATTACCACCATCGGCGGCGTGGTTGGTGTGGTGTGCGCCGTGAAAGACGACAAGATTGTGGTGGAGACCAGCGCGGACCGGGTCCGGGTGGAGTTCGCCAAATGGGCGATCTCTTCCAACGACACCGCCAACGAGGCCGCCAAGGCTGCCGCAGAGAAGGCCGCAGCCGCCAGAAAGCGGGCCAAGGAAGAAAAGAAGGCCTCCAAGGGCTAAAAGCAATCCTGAGATGGCAGTGGCCGGTGTTTCTCGTGGTGGAAACACCGGCTGTTGTTTTCACAGGATGTTTGCATATATTTGACAGAAATACCGCAGCATGTAAGGGAGCATGTGGTATCATAATACAAAGAGAGCAGGAAAGGCGGAATTGGAACCATGCCTTCGAACTATGCCCATCATCATTTTGGAAATTGTGTGTGGCGGTCTATGCCGCCGAAGCTGCGCCAGTATGCCCAAGCGGACCGGGCGCTGTTTGCCATTGGACAGCACGGGCCGGATATTTTGTTTTATTACATGGCCATGGGGCACAATCCGGTGAATTCCGTGGGCTATGACACCCACGACAGAACCGGGACGGACTTTTTCACCTGTGCGGCGAGGGCCTGGGAGTCGGCTGGACAGCCGCCGGAGATGCTGGCGTATCTCTTGGGAGTGGTTTGTCACTTTACCCTGGATGCAGCCTGTCACGGGTATGTGGAGAGGAAAATCCAGGCCAGCGGCGAGAGCCACACCAAAATTGAGACGGAGTTTGACCGGTACCTGATGGTTGCCAACGGCCTGGACCCACTGCGCCACCGCCTCACCGGGCACATTCAGCCCAGCAATTTCCGCGCGGCCATGATTGCCCCGGTCTATCCCCCGGTAAAGCCGGAGGAGGTGCTCCACGCGTTGTGGGCGATGAAGTTCTATGACGGCCTGCTGACCGGGTCCAGCCGGTGCAAACGGGGGCTGCTGGACGCGGGGCTGCGGCTCACCGGCAACTATGAGAGCATGCACCATCTGATGATTGGGCGGAAGCCTGCCGCCACCTGCGCCGACAGCAACCTGAGGCTAAAAAAGCTGCTGGATCGGGCTGTCCCTGAGGCCAAAGGCGCCATGGAGGATTTCCTGACCCATTGCTTTACACGCAAAAGCCTCCCGGAGTTTTTCAACCGGACGTTTGGAGCCGGGGAAGGCTGGACTCAGATTCCGGTGCTGCCATATGAGGAGGAGGTCCACTATGAAATTTAAATTGACGCCACTGGAGAAAAAATGGGTGCTGTATGATGTGGCCAATTCTGCATTCACCCTTCTGGTTTCCACCATTATGCCGATCTATTTCAACTATTTGGCAGGCCGCGGAGGGCTATCTTCTGTGGATTACTTGGCATATTGGGGGTATGCAACCTCTTTGGTGACCATTCTGGTGGCCGTTTTGGGCCCCACCTTGGGGACGTTGTCAGACCTGCGGGGGCGGAAGAAACGGTTCTTTCTGGGGTCGGTTCTGATTGGCTCTGTGAGCTGTGTGGTGCTGGGATTTATGCAGTCCTGGCTCTGGTTTTTGGGCCTGTTTGTGATTTCCAAGACCGCTTATTCCAGCAGCTTAGTGTTCTATGACGCCATGCTGCCTGATGTAACGGAAGACAGCCGGGTGGATGAGGTTTCGTCCTATGGATATGCCTGGGGCTATATCGGAAGCTGCATCCCCTTCGGCGTCTGTTTGGTTTTGGTGCTGGCTTATGAGTCCATCGGCATTTCTATGGAAGCGGCTATGGTCATCGCCTTTTTCATCATTGCCCTCTGGTGGCTCCTGGGCGCCGTTCCGCTGCTGCGTAGTTACCGGCAAATCCACTACGTGGAGGCACAGCATGAGCCGGTGCGGGACAGCTTCCGGCGGTTGGGCAGGGTCTTCTCCGAGCTGGGAAGACGGCCGGATATTCTCTTCTTCCTGCTGGCCTTTTTCTTTTATATTGACGGAGTCTATACGGTGATTGACATGGCTACAGCCTATGGTACGGCGCTGGGCCTGGATACTGCGGGCCTGCTGCTGGCGCTGCTGGTGACACAGGTTGTGGCCTTTCCCTGCTCCATCTTTTTTGGACGGCTCTCCCGAAAGCTGGATGCAAAGGTCATCCTGTCCGTTTGCATTGCCGCTTACTTTGGCATTGCTGTGTTTGCCTTCTGGCTGAACTCCTTGCGGGATTTCTGGATTCTGGCGGTATGCGTGGGCATGTTTCAGGGAACCATACAGGCCATTTCCCGGTCTTACTATACGAAAATCATTCCGGCAGAGCGGGCAGGGGAGTTTTTTGGAATTTATGACATCTGTGGCAAGGGCGCTGCATTTACCGGAACGCTGCTGGTTTCTGCAATCAGCCAGCTGACGGGCAGCACCAACGCCGGTGTTGGCTCCCTGTCGGTGATGTTTTTGCTCGGGTTTGTCCTGTTCCGCGTTGCAGCCAGCAAGCGTGAAAGCATGTAGGAACGTCAGAGAACTGCTTCATACGGTTTTTGTGAAATGCGCAGCCAGTTTGACTGGCTGCGTGCTTTTTCGCTGTTGAAATGTGTTATACTCTGTGAGTATGAATGAGAAGGAGGGTATCTGATACATATTTATACAAGAGCAGGAGAAAGAAAACGGATATTTGCAGGTGGTGGACGGACGCCCCAGGAAAGGGCGGGGGAGGGCTCGAGGAGCATCTGAGGCGGCAATCAGTTATGAAATCTGGTTACGGAAGCGAATTGGCCAAACAGATAGGAGAAGCAGGCCAGAAAGTTGCACAAAGGAAAATAAAAATTAAAAATGTTGGAAAATTCCTGCTGAAAGGGACAGTTGTGCCATTTTGTGTATCTGTATGTATCCGGTTTTCACAAAATGCAGAAACTAAAAAGATGAAAAATCAGAAGCTTTGAAAAAGTCTCTTGCAAATTCAAAGTCAGCGTGGTATAATCCCAGTAACACATTGCATTGCCTGACTGGCGTCCGCGCGGTTTAATGAAGCAACTTAATCTATCAAAAAGAGCCTGGGATATCTACCGCAGGGAACTGCGTGGATATAATATGCCGGCGCGAGCCGGTAAATACACGAAAAGGAGAACAAGTATGAAGAAAATGCATCTGTCTTCCCGTCTGCTTTCCCTGTTGCTGATCGTTGCGTTGCTGTTCAGCTTTGCCGTCCCTGTGGGCGCGGCGAACAGCGGCTCCAACGTCAGCTTCAAGCAAGTGGACAACAGCGCAGTCTCTGGAAGCCTACAAGAGGGCATTCCGGAGGAAGAACCGGATGGACTGGACTATGCCGACGCAGAGGTTGTCCGTGTGTCCATCGTGTTGGACAAGGAGTCTACCATTGAGGCGGGCTTCTCCACTATGGACATTGGGAAAAACCAGGAGGCCATGTCCTACCGCGCCGGCCTGCAGCGTGAGCAGGCAAACATGACCGCATCCATTGAGAAGGCCATTGGCGAAAAGCTGGATGTGGCATGGAACCTGACCCTGGCGGCCAATATCATTTCCGCCAATGTGGCCTATGGGAAGATTCAGCAAATTCGGGAGCTTCCCGGCGTCAAGGACGTGATTCTGGAGACTCGGTATGAGCCCCAGGAGTCCACCACCGATGCTACAGCGGAGCCCAACATGCTGATTTCCGCCCAGATGACCGGCACCAACCGTGCCTGGGAATCCGGTTACACCGGCGCCGGCTCCCGGATTGCCATCATCGACACCGGTCTCGATACCGATCATCAGTCTTTTGATCCCCTGTCCCTGGCAGTGGCTCTGGCAGAGGATGCCGGTTATGCCGGTATGGACTATGAAGAGTATTTGAAGGCCTTGGATGTGCTGGATGAGGAGGAGATCACCGAGGCCCTGCCGAAGCTGAACGCTTCCGCCCGGTACAGCGGTCTCACGGCTTCGGATCTGTACATAAACCTGAAAGCCCCCTTTGGCTTCTGCTACATTGACAAGGACCTGGATGTGACCCATGACAACGACAACCAGGGCGAGCACGGCTCCCATGTGGCAGGCATTGCATCTGCCAACCGCTACCTGAAGCGGGGCGAGGAGTATGTTTCCGCTGGGGACGCAGTCGGCGTAGTGGGCAATGCACCGGATGCCCAGCTGATTGTGATGAAGGTGTTCGGCAATGGCGGCGGCGCATACGACTCTGACTACATGGCTGCCATCGAGGACGCCATCATTCTGAACTGCGACTCCGTGAACCTGTCTTTGGGTTCTTCCAATGCCGGTATGACCACCAATAGCACGTACCAGAGCCTGCTGGACTCTTTGGTGGAGACCGACACGGTGGTCTGCATTTCCGCCGGCAACAACGGCTACTGGGCCGAGAACAGCCAGTCTGTGGCCGGTACGCTCTATGGTGACGATGTGAACTTCCACACCGGCGGTTCCCCCGGCACCTACACCAACTCCTTCACCGTTGCTTCTGTGGATAACGACGGCGCCATTGGCAACTGCTTCCGCGTAGCCGGTAAGGATTTTGTCTACAATGAGACTGACTACACGAACGAGCCCTTTACGAGCCTGGACACCTCTGCCGATGGAAGCGGTACGTCTCTGGACTATGTATTCATCACTGGCGTTGGCCAGGCGGAAGACTACACCGGAATTGACGTAGCCGGCAAGGTGGTTTTCTGCTCCCGTGGCACCACCTCCTTCTATGAGAAGGCGGAAATTGCCGTGGGTCTGGGGGCCATTGCCACTGTGGTCTGCAACAATCAGCCCGGCGTCATCAATATGGACCTGACAGATTATAAGCAGACCGCCCCCTGCGTTTCCATTACCCAGGCGAATGCTGCTTACATTAAGGAGCATTCCACAGAGGCTGTCACAGAAGGTGGCGTGACCTACTACACCGGGACTCTGACAGTCGATCAAAAGCTTGCGGTTTCCATCAACAATTCTCCTTACTACACCATGAGCGAGTTCAGCTCCTGGGGTGTGCCTGGCGACCTGAGCCTGAAGCCGGAAATCACCGCCCCTGGCGGCTCGATTTACTCGGTCAATGGTGCAACCAAGGAGACGGATCAGTACGAGCTCATGAGCGGTACTTCCATGGCGGCTCCCCAGATCTCCGGGATCACCGCTCTGGTGAAGCAGTACATCCGGGAGAACCAGCTCTCCCAGAGCGGCATCACAGACCGCGCGCTGGCTCAGAGCCTGATGATGTCCACCGCTGTTCCCATGAAGGACGAAGACGGCAATTACTACCCTGTGCTGCAGCAGGGCGCAGGCCTTGCCAACACGGCGGCTGCCACCTCTGCCGATTCCTACATTCTGGTGGATGGTCAGGACGACGGTAAGGTGAAGGCGGAGCTGGGTGAGGATGCCGGCCGGGATGGTGTCTATTCCTTCGGCTTCACCCTCAATAATTTGACCAGCGAAACCAAGGTCTTTGAGCTCTCCGCAGACCTCTTCACCCAGGATATGTTTGCCTACTATGCCAATGGCAATCAGGACATGTCCCAGCTGGCAAATTACCTGGATGTGGCGACCACTGCCCTGGAGGCCAATGTCTCTTGGACCGCCGACGGCCAGGTGGTCAACAGTGCCGGTGAAATGGCCAAGTGTGACTTCGATGGCGATGGCGATGTGGATACGGATGATGGACAAGCTCTGCTGGACTATGTGACCGGCGCGCGGGCTTCCATTTCCAGTGCGGACTTTGCCGACATCAATCACGATGGCCGGGTGGATACCTATGATGTACACCTGTTCCTTGGCAAGCTGGGTAAGGACACCGTTACGGTTCCGGCCAACGGATCTGTCAAGCTCACGGTGACCATGACGCTGACTGAGGAGCAGAAGGCGGAGCTGGACCGCTACTACACCAATGGCGCCTATGTGGAAGCTTACGTCTATGCCCATGCGCTGACCAATGTGGAAGGTGTGGAGGGCACCAGCCATTCCATCCCCGTGTTGGCTTTCTATGGCAGTTGGACGGACAGCTCCATGTTTGACGTTGGCACCTATATGGAGTATGCCACCGGTGAGGAATTCCGGGTTCCGTACCTGGGCAATGTCAATGCCAATGCCTTGGGCATTATCTATGGCGATGAGCCGGATTCCATGTACTACTTTGGCGGCAACCCCTTAGTTCCCGACGAGAAGTATATGCCTGAGCGGAACGCTGTCAACAGCGAGCGGGGCGACAAGTTTGGCAAGTGGACCTTCTCGGCGATTCGAAATGCCGGCGCCTCTCGTTTTACCGTAACCAACGTTGAAACGGGCGAGATTTTGGCCTCTGCCGAGCCCGGCGCTGTGAGCGCTGCGTATTACTACAGCCGGACAGCCTCCTGGCAGCAGACCGGCTACAACCTGAATCTGAACTGGTCTCCTGCCGGTCTGAAGGAAGGGGATGCCGTTGAGCTGGCCCTGACCTTGGCTCCGGAGCTGTATGTGCAGAAGGACGGCACTGTGAATTGGGATGCCCTGGGCAAAGGCGCCTCCCTGAAGATGCCGGCAGTCATCGATAACACGGCTCCTGTCCTGGAGGATGTTTCCCTCAGCCTCACTGGCGATACCATGACGGTGACTGCCAGCGATAACCGGTACCTGGCGGCTGCGGTCCTGTATAACGCAGGCGGCACCATGCCTCTGGCCTATGAGGGGACCACTGCCGATGCAAAGCCGGGCGAGACCCGCAGCTTCGTCCTGGATCTGAAGGGTGTGAACGGCAAGAAGTTCCTGCTGCAGGTTGCGGACTACGCCATGAATGTGGTCACCTACGAGGTGAACATCCAGATCGGCGAGCCTCTGCCTGCTCCGGACATGATTGCGTTTGATTCTTCCGCCAACTCCTGGATCGGCTTTGGCAGAAACGATGATTTGACAACTGCTCAGACTCTGTCCACTAGCAAGGAGACCTTCCTGGCTGCAACAGATGTGGACGGCATGATCTTTGCTTCCACTGCCGAAGGCGACCTGTATGTCCTGAATGAAGAAGATCCCTCTGAGGCCACTTATGTGACCAATCTGGGTGTCATCCTCACGGATATGGCCTACAATTCTGAAACGGGGATCCTGTATGGTGTGACCGATAACCAGCTGGTGACCGTGGACAAGCTCCTGGGTACCGTGGAGACTGTGGGCGAAATCGGCATCACCACCAACACCCTGGCTTGCGACAATGAGGGCAACTTCTACTGTGTGGCTTACGGCGACACCAACGAAGTCACCAACCGGGGCTTTGTGTACCGGTTCACTCTGGACACCATGGCTGAGCCCGTGGCCATTACCAGTGAGGTGCACAGCAACAACTATGTCCAGGCCCTGGAGTTAAATCCCAATAACGGCAAGCTGTATTGGAACTCCTTCTACTACTTTGACTTCTACGGATTCTTCCAGCTCATCTATGCAGAGCTGTATGAAATCGACCCGGCCACCGGTGAAGTGGTGACCCTGAAGGACTTCGAGCACGAAATCACGGCTCTGTGCATCCCCCTGAAGTCTTCCGGCGGCGGCTGGTCTCAGCCCACCGACGAGGTGTCCGCAGTGAATCTGTCGGACACGAGCCTCAGCATTCTGCGGGGCAACAAAGCCCAGCTGTCTGCTTCCGTTCTGCCCTGGACGGCTACCAACCGGGATGTGACCTGGACCTCCTCCAATGAGGCGGTTGCAACGGTGGACGCCAGCGGCGTCGTGACCGGCTTGGAGGTTGGTCAGAGCGTCATCACGGCGACCTCTGTTCTGGATCCTACGGTGTATGCTTCCTGCGTGGTGACGGTGGAAACGGTCAACACCACTCTGGACGGCGTCCTGCAGGACAAGGACGGCAATCCCATGTTCTTCCAGTGGAATCTGGAAACGGATGCGACCTGGACTGGCGGCGCTGCGGTGGACACAAGCCTCACCTCTGCTACCTACGATCCCAAGAACAATGTCATGTACATCATGGACGCTGCGGAGAACACTTGGGCCATGCACAAGGTGTCCATGGAAGGCAAGACTCTGGAGAATTCCGGCGCGAATGCCGCAGGCGTCCCCCTGTGGGATCAGGCATACAGCGAAGTGTTCTCCACAGATGAGACCGCCATGGTTGGCAGTATCTACTATTACTACTTCCTGGCGCCCAAGAACCCCATGGCTCTTGATACCAGCGCCTTTAACCTGAGCAGCCGCCTGAGCACTGCTGGGGCCGAATACCTGGTGGCAATCACTTCTCTCGGCTACGAGGAGTTCTGGGACGAAGAGGATGAGGTGATGCTGGATACCGAGCACTTCATCCTGCTGGACAACGGCGGCAATCTCTGGCATTTCTGGACCTACGCCACAGACGATGGATACAGCGCATGGCTGAGTATGTTTGCCAGCGATCTGGCTCTGGAGTTCCCCGGCGATGACAGTGGCAACAATATGTACACCTCCATGGTTGCCGGTGACGACGGCGCGCTGTACCTGTCGGCATTTACCGGAGAGACCAATGAGATTTACCGCCTGGTACTGGACGAAGCCAACGAAATTTACAATGCCACTCGCCTGGGCGATGTGGGCGACAGCGTGTGGCCCGCAGCTCTGTATCAGGCGAAGGCCAACGCCAGCAATGACGGCAACGCTTCTTGGAATGTCCTGACTGCAAATGCAGAGAACATCACAGCGGAGCTGGTCTCCGAGGATGACCTGGCTGCAGCACCTGGAAAGGCCAGTGTCAACCGGACCGCCAAGATTGGTCAGCTCCGTCCCCAGGCGGAGCAGACCAGTGCAGGTAGCCTGAACGCAGTGCTGACCGGCTCCGTGAACAAGGCCAAGGCCAACAAGCTGCCTCTGGAACTTCTGAGTGTTGGTACAGACACAGACTGCACCGAGAAGACTGTGACTCTGACCCTGACGGCGGACGATGTGACCACCAATGGCCGCATTACCGTGGCCTACGATGCTGCCAAGCTGACCTTGACTGACAAGTCCGGTAAGGCCCAGTACAACAGCTTCAGCGAGAAGGACGGTCTGGTGACCTTTGGCTACGCTTACAAGGAAAGCGCTCCCGCCGGGACGGTTCTGGCTACCTTGACCTTTGCCGCTGCGGAAGACACAGAGGCTACCTTCACGGTTACCACTGTGGAAGATGGCGCCAATCCCCTTGGCACGGTGGAGAACATCACCATGACGGTTCCCGAGCATGACTATATGATCACCGTGGTGGAAGCGACCTGCACCGAGGATGGCTATACCCTGTACACCTGCCGGAATTGCGGCCACAGCTACCGGGACAACCTGGTGGAGGCTCTGGGCCACAGCTGGGGTGCCTGGACTGTGACCAAGGCTCCCGACTGCGAGCATGAAGGCGTGGAGACCCGGATCTGCAGCCGCTGCGGCGAGTCTGAGACCCGTCCTGTGGAGGCTGTGGGCCATACCTACACCGTCACAATTGTGGAGCCTACCTGCACCGAGGATGGCTACACCCTGTACACCTGCGAGGATTGCGGCTACAGCTATCGCGACAACGTGGTCAAGGCCACGGGCCACAGCTGGGGAGACTGGGCTGTGACCAAGGAGGCCACCTGCGACCACGATGGGGTGGAGACTCGCACCTGTGCGGTATGTGGTGAGACCGAAACCCGTCCCGTCGAGGCTCTGGGCCACGATTGGAGCGACTGGACTGTGACCAAGGAGCCCACCTGTGAACAGGCTGGTGAGGAATCCCGGACCTGCGCCGGCTGCGGCGAAGTGGAGACCCGTCCTGTGGACGCTTTGGGCCATAGCTATCGGGAGACTGTGGTTGCGCCCAACTGCACCGAGGGCGGATATACCCTCCATGCCTGTGAGGTCTGCGGCCATACCTACAAGACCGATGAGAAGAAGCCTCTGGGCCACGACTGGAGCGATTGGACTGTGACCGATCCTGCCGACTGCTTCCATGCCGGCAGCGAGACCCACACCTGCACCCGCTGCGATGCAACAGAAATCCGCACCATCCCTGCCAACAGCGATCACTGCCCGTCCAAGGGCTTTGAGGATGTGGATCTCAACAGATGGTATCACAAGGGCATTGACTTTGTGGTTTCCGAAAACCTCATGGTGGGCATGGGCAACAACCTGTTCCAGCCCAATGGCAGCCTGACCCGCGGACAGCTTGCGACCATCCTGTACCGCCTGGCCGGCAGCCCGGAAACCAGCGGCAAGTCCCCCTTCACAGATGTGGCGGAAGGCCGTTACTATTCCGATGCTGTGGCTTGGGCTGCAGAGAACGGCATTGTGACAGGCATCACCGATACCCTGTTTGCTCCGAACCAGCCTGTGACCAGAGAGCAGCTGGTGACCATGATTGGCCGCTATGCGGAAAAGAAGGGCATTGAGATTGTAGCCAAGGGCGACCTGAACGCATATCCCGACGCCAGCAATGTGAGCAATTATGCAAAGGCTTACATGATCTGGGCTGTGGAAAACGGCATCGTCAACGGCGCCGGTGGCAAGCTGATGCCCAAGGATACGGCAAGCCGTGCCCAGATTGCAGCGATCATCATGCGGTACTGCGAGGCATTTGGCAAATAATAAAAAGAGTCTGACGCACATGCGGTAATTCATCCGAAAGCGCGCGGGGTTGTCTCAAAATTCGTTTTGAGGCAACCCCGTGTTGCAATTTCAGGGATATGATCTGGACTGACAAATATCCGCCCAGCCGGGCCCACAGATGGGAGCGGCTGGGCGGATGTGGAATTATTGGGGATCTTCTGTGTGGAGCAGGACCTCCTTTGCCAGGTAGACAGGGCGGTGCTTGGATTGCTCAAAAATTTTCCCGATGTACTCTCCAATCACCCCCAGGCAGAACAGTTGCAGGCCCCCCAGCAGGAGAATCAGGACAATGATGGTGGCGTATCCGGGTACGGCAATGCCCCAGATCAGCTTCTGCAAAATGACGATCAAAAGATAGATGAGAGAGGAAGCGGCAGCCAAAAGACCCAGGTAAGTGGCGGCTCGCAGGGGAGCCGTGGAGAAGCCGATGATGCCATCAATGGCATAGCGGAACAGCTTTTTAAAGGACCATTTGGTGGTACCTGCGGCCCGCTCACAGGCGGTGTAGGGGATGAAGCAGGTTTCATATCCCACCCAGGCAAAGATCCCCTTGGAAAATCGGTGGTATTCCGGCAGAGACAGGATGCTTTCTGCAACCTTCCGGCGGAAGGTGCGGAAATCGCTGGCGTCCGGACGAAGCTTTACGGTGGACAGACGGTTGATGAGGCTGTAGAAGCCTTCTTTGAAGAAGGACAGCACCTTTCCGTCTCCCCGTTTGTCCTGGTAGGCGGCCACAATGTCATATTCCGGATGGGTGTCCAGAATCTCCACCATCTGCCGTACCAGCTCCGGCCGCTGCTGTAAATCCGCGTCAATGAGGCTGACATACGCCCCCGTGGCGTGCTCCAGGCCAGCGTACAGCCCGGCTTCCTTGCCAAAGTTCCTGGAAAAACTGATTACGCTCACTGGACATGCCTGCCTATGATACGCCGCTTCCAGCTGGGCAAGGGTCTTGTCGCTGCTGCCATCGTCTACAAAGATGATTTCGTAAGAGTAACCGCAGTCCCGAAAGGCGTCTATTACGCCTTGCTGGAAGGCGGCTATATTTTCTTCTTCGTTGTAGCATGGAACAACCAAAGACAGCTTCATTTTCTATTTCCATCCTTTTTTACAGATACGGCTATTATATGCCTGATTGTGTACACAGTCAAGAACTGTGAGCAAAATTCTACAGCAAACCCATGAAAGGGTGCCGCCCCCAGCCTTCCCCTGGGGCAGACGCGAAGCGCCATGGGATCTCATCACTTGCCGGTGACAAGTGAGTCCACAATTCCAGCTGGCACGGCGAAATCTAGCTGGTAGATATGCAGTTTCGTTAAAAAGGAACCATGTTGCGCCTGAACCGATCCTGCCTACCGGTCTGGAAAAAGGAAAAGCTGCTGCCTTGTGCTGCAGCGTTGTTTTTATTGACATGAGCTGCCTTTTTCGCTATAATCAAGATATACAATGCAAGGAAGAGGAGTTTCCCACCGGAAAACCTCTCAGAGAGGGCGCGGCTGGTGTGAGCGTCTGTGGTTTTGGTGGGATTGTCGCCTTGGAGCAGCCGGGCTGAAGCAGTAAGCCCGGACGGCTAACTCCCGTTATGGAGTTTTGAGTGCCCGGCAGGCCGGGAATTCAGGTGGTACCGCGGAACGAGTTCGTTGCGCCCTGAGGAATTCAGGGTGCAATTTTTGTTTCCGTCCTGAGAAAAGGTTATTTTTCGAAAGGAGCTTTCAACGTATGGCAAAGGAACTGTCAAAGGTGTATGAGCCAAAGGAGGTGGAACGCCGCATCTACGAGATGTGGGAAACCGGCGGATACTTTCATGCAGAGAAGGACGAGAGCAAGAAGCCCTTCACCATTGTGATGCCCCCTCCCAATGTGACGGGCCAGCTGCATATGGGACACGCGATGGATGCGACCCTGCCGGACACGCTCATTCGCTTCAAGCGGATGCAGGGCTACAATGCCCTGTGGGTGCCCGGCGTGGATCATGCCGGCATTGCGACTCAGATCAAGGTGGAGGAGGAACTGCGGAAAGAAGGCCTGACCCGGTATGACCTGGGCCGGGAGAAGTTCCTGGAGCGGGTCTGGGACTGGAAGTGGCAGTACGGCAACCGGATTGTGGAGCAGCAGAAGAAGCTGGGCTCCTCTTGCGACTGGTCCCGTGCCCGGTTTACCATGGATGAGGGCTGCTCCAAGGCGGTCCGGGAGGTATTTGTCTCCCTGTATGAAAAGGGCCTCATTTACAAGGGCAGCCGGATCATCAACTGGTGCCCCCACTGCGTGACGGCGCTGTCTGACGCCGAGGTGGAGTACCAGGATAAGCCCGGCCACCTGTGGCACATCCGCTACCCCCTGGCCGATGGCTCCGGGGAAGTGATTGTGGCCACCACCCGCCCGGAGACCATGCTGGGCGACTCCGGCGTCTGCGTTAACCCCGCAGACGAGCGGTACAAGAGCATTGTGGGTAAGACTGTGATTCTGCCTTTGGTGGGTAAGGAAATCCCTGTGGTGGCGGACAGCTACGCCGAGATGGAATTCGGCACCGGCTGCGTGAAGATGACCCCGGCCCACGACCCCAACGACTTTGAGGTGGGCCTGCGGCACAATCTGGAGGTGATCCGGGTTCTGGATGACCATGGCAAGGTCAATGAAAACGGCGGGAAATATCAGGGACTGGACCGGTACGAGGCCCGGAGGGCCATTGTGGCGGACCTGGAGGCAGAGGGCTACCTGGTGAAGGTGGAGGACTATGCCCACAACGTAGGAACCTGCTACCGCTGCCACAACGATGTGGAGCCTATCATCTCTGCCCAGTGGTTTGTGAAGATGAAGCCTCTGGCCCAGGAGGCCATTCGGGTGGTCAAAGAGGGGGAGACCAGATTTGTCCCCGAGCGCTTTACCAAGACCTACCTCAACTGGATGGAGAACGTCCGGGACTGGTGTATCTCCCGGCAGCTGTGGTGGGGCCATCAGATCCCGGCCTGGACCTGCGGTGACTGCGGCCACATCACCGTGTCCCGGGAGGACGCAGTTGTCTGTGAGAAGTGTGGCAGCCGCCACCTGGAGCGGGACCCGGATGTGCTGGACACCTGGTTCTCCTCTGCGCTCTGGCCCTTCGAGATCCTGGGCTGGCCGGAGCAGACGGAGGAGCTGGATTATTTCTATCCCACAGACGTATTGGTGACCGGCTACGACATCATTTTCTTCTGGGTGGCCCGGATGATTTTCTCTGCCTGCGAGCACACGGGGAAGCCCCCCTTCCACACGGTCCTCATTCACGGCCTGGTCCGGGATGACAAGGGCCGGAAGATGTCCAAGTCTTTGGGCAACGGCATCGATCCGTTGCAAATCATCGATCAGTTCGGCTGCGATGCTCTGCGGATGAATATGATTACCGGCAACTCTCCCGGAAACGATATGCGTTTCTATGTGGAGCGGTGCGAAGCCATGCGGAATTTCGCCAACAAGCTGTGGAATGCCAGCCGGTATGTACTCATGAATGTACCGGAGCATATGACCACCGGCCTTCCTGCCAAGGAGCAGCTGGAAATTGCGGATAAATGGGTTCTGTCCAAGCTGAACACCCTTATCTCTGAGGTGACGGAGAACCTGGAGCGGTATGAGCTGGGCATTGCTGTGCAGAAAATTTATGATTTCCTGTGGGACACCTACTGTGACTGGTATATTGAACTGACCAAGGCCCGTCTGTATGGGGAGAACGCAGAGAGCAAGGAGACGGCCATCCGGGTGCTCGTCTATGTGTTGGACCAGACCCTGCGGCTGCTTCATCCCTTCATGCCATTTATTACAGAGGAGATTTGGCAGTCCATTCCCCATGAGGGCGAGGCGCTGATTGTGGCCGCCTGGCCGGTGGCTCTGGAGGAACTGTCCTTCCCGGAGGAAGAGGCGCATATGGAGTCTGTGATGCAGGCCATCCGGGCCGTTCGGAACCGCCGTGCGGAGATGAATGTGCCGCCGTCCAAGAAGGCCACGCTCTATGTGGTCACTCAGAAGCAGGTTGCCTTCCAGGAGGGCGTTCCTTTCATTCTGCGCCTGGCTTATGCGGATAAGGTCTTGGTATCCGGGGAGGACCCAAAAGGCTATGAGGACATGGCTGGAGCCGTCACAGCCGATGCCAGGCTGTATATGCCCATGAGCCAGCTGGTGGATGTGGCCAAGGAGCTGGACCGGATTTCCAAGGAGCTGGAGAAGGCCAGGAAGAATCTGGAGGCTACGGAAGGGAAGCTCTCCAACGAGAAGTTTACCGCACGGGCTCCGGAAGCCGTGGTAAACGCTGAGCGGGAGAAGGCGGAGAAGTTCCGCGCCCTTCTGGAGCAGCTGGCAGAGAGCAAGGCCAGGTTGGAAAAGCTGCAATAAATTTCAAGTGGCGGGAAAAGCGCCCCGTTTACGTTCTGCCCTGTCGATTTGGAAAAACGTCTGCGGTGTCTTAAAAAAGCGTAGAGACATCACTGGACGTCATATAAGCCAGAAACCTTGGATGAATTCATGCGACCTTGAAAGCAGCAGAAATTCACCCAAGGTTTTCTGTCATTCCGGTGTATCCAGCCAGGCATGGGCACAGCGAAGACAAATACAATCTGGCCTTGCACACACCAGTTGTGCGGGACCAGGGTAGGGTGCGGCCTCCTGGACGCACCGGTAGAAGGGGCTGACTGGTTGCTGTGGGCCCGGACGAATTCCCAGGCTTTTCCCGACAGCATCCCCTGGCTACCCAGGCCAGACTCGCCTGCATTCCTGCAGTGAGCTCCTGTTTTTTTCCTCTTACCCTGGCTTCGACTGTATCTGCATGGCAGAAATTTTATACTAAATTCAGCAAAACCCGGGGCCGGCCGCCCCGAATGGAAAGACGGGGGACGTATCATGCATTTTACAAGCTATCTCCAGGACCGGCAGCTGACGGTTGCGTTAACTGGAGAGATTGACCATCACTGTGCAAAAGAGTACATGCAACACATTTCGGAGAAAATTGAATCCTACACGCCGTCGGTATGTGTGCTGGATTTCCAGGAAGTGACCTTTATGGATTCCTCCGGCATTGCCGTGGTGATTCATGCCCTGCGCCAGATGGCCCAGCTGGGGGGAAGGCTTCAGCTGCAGTCCATTGCAGAACAGCCTATGAAGGTGCTTCGCGCCGCTGGAATTGAAAAAATCGTAGAGATCAAGGAGGCAGTCCGATGAAATTTGAAAACTACATGACTCTGGAGTTTCCCAGCCGCTCCAGCAACGAGGCCTTTGCCCGGTCTGCGGTGGCCTGCTTTGCGGCCCAGCTGGACCCAACCTTGGAGGAGCTGGGGGACATTAAGACAGCGGTGTCTGAGGCGGTGACCAACTGTATCGTCCATGCCTACCCGGATGGTTTTGGCACCATTGTGCTTCGTTGCCGGATTTTGAAGGATCATGTGCTGGACATTGTGGTAAAGGACCGGGGAGTTGGCATTGCTGACATTGAAAAAGCTAGGAAGCCCATGTTTACCACCGGCGGCGCAGACCGGTCCGGTATGGGCTTTACCATCATGGAAAGCTTTATGACCTCTCTGCGCATTACCTCACAGCCGGGAAAAGGGACCACCGTACATATGCGGCGCCGCCTCCAGCGCCGGGGCGGCCAATGAGTCAGGGGCTGGAAGCGCTGATTGCCCGGAGCCGCGCTGGAGACCGGGCGGCAGGGGAGCAGCTGATTGTGGAGAATTCCGGTCTCATTTGGTCCATTGCCAGGCGGTACTTTGGCCGGGGAGTAGATCCGGATGACCTGTACCAGTTGGGTTGTCTGGGGTTTCTGAAAGCGGTGGAGGGCTATGACACCGCCTTTGGGACCCAGTTTTCCACCTACGCCGTGCCCAAAATTGCCGGGGAGATTCGGCGGTTTTTGCGGGACGACGGTTCCGTGAAGGTGAGCAGGGGACTGAAGGAGCGGTCGGCAGCCATCAAGATGACCCGCAGCCGCATGACGGCAGAGTTGGGCAGAGAACCGACCGTGGGGGAGCTCTCCAAGGAAATGGGCCTCAGTGTGGAGGAAATTGCCACGGCGGAGACTGCCACGGCTGCCACAGAATCGATCCAACGGGAGACAGGGGAAGATGGCTTCACCCTGGAAAACGTTCTGACGGATTCCGATACAGAGGAGCAGCTGGTGGAGCGGATTGCACTGCGGGAGGCCATTGGGAAGCTGCCGGAGCGGGAGGCGCTGGTGATCAATCTCCGCTATTTCCACGGCCTGACCCAGGAGCGGGTGGCACGGGTCCTGCAGGTCTCCCAAGTGCAGGTTTCCCGCATTGAGAAGAAGGCCTTGGGGCATTTGCGGGAGATGATGTAAACCAGGGGCGTGAAGCGGTGGATGCGCTGAAATTGGAGTAGAAAAAAACTCCGATTCGTGATACAATACCCACAAGGCAGCGGTTATACTTGCCGCCTGATCAGATATGGCTCAGGGATGCCACATCGCCTGGGCTCTCTGGTATTTGGTTTTGTCCCCGCCAGGACGGGGAAGAGGGGAGACCGTGTGGAACTGTCACAGAAGCGGATGCGGAAGCAGCTGGAGCGGATGAAGCCTTTGATTACCGGCTGCTCCATGGAGCTGGCCCGAAAGGGGCAGGACGCCTTGGGGGCTTTGCTCTCCCGGAGCTACCATAAGGAGGTTCGTGTGGAGGAGGTCTGCTTTCCTGGCTTCCCGGCCTGCCGGATTGTGCCCAGGGATCAAAGCCCGGTGGGACGGATGCTGTATCTCCATGGAGGCGGCTACGTTTGCGGGGATTTGGAGTATGCCAAGGGCTTTGGCTCGGTGCTGTCTGCTGTGACCGGGGCGGAGGTTTTATGCCCGGCCTACCGGCTGGCGCCGGAGCATCCATTTCCGGCGGGATTGGAAGACAGCTTTTCTGCCTATCAGTTTCTTCTGGAGCAGGAAGGTCCGGTGGTTCTCTGCGGAGAATCTGCCGGGGGCGGCATGATCTATGCCCTGTGCTTTCTGGCGAAGGAGAAGGGCCTGCCCCTGCCAGCGGGCCTCATTGGCATTTCGCCTTGGACGGATCTCACCGCCTCAGGCAGCTCATACGAAGAGAATCGGGAGCGGGACCCCTCCATGACCCGAGAGCGGCTGGACCTGTTTGCCAGCTGCTACACCGAATGCCGGGACAACCCTTTGGTCTCTCCCTTGTTTGGAGATTTGACTGGGTTTCCACCCAGCCTCCTGTTTGTGGGAGGGGATGAAATTATGCTGGATGATAGCCGGCGGCTTCATGAAAAGCTCCTGTCCTGTGGTTGCGCTTCTACCTTGGAGATTGCACCAGAGCTTTGGCACGCCTACGTCCTGTACTGCCTGAAAGAGCGGCGGACAGACCTGGACCGCATCGCCGCATTTTGCCACAGCTGCTTTTGCGGGGAAAATAATTTTCAGATTCCGAGAAAAAAGGCTTGACATTTTACACAGAATCGTGTAAGATAACCAAGCTGATTTGCGGGGCACCCCCCTCAGCCTCTGCTGCCCGACCAGTGCAGTAGGGACAATTCCATGGAGAAGTCGCGTAGCTGGCCGAGCGCGCACGATTGGAAATCGTGTATACCCCAAAAGGGTATCGAGGGTTCAAATCCCTCCTTCTCCGCCATAAGTCCACCGTAATTTTGATAAGAGTTACGGTGGATTTTTTATATCCTTTCTTGCGATCTATTAAGTTTCATGATAAAATTAGTACAATAAGTCTAAGTTTAATATTGAGTAGAGGGCTTATTATGTGGTGTTTACCAGACGATGACTCAAAAGCGGTTATTACAGCAGTTGAGCAGATACATAGCGCACGGTAGTGTCAAGAGTTATGCGCAAAATAGATTTTGGAATCTGGTAGAAATCCATT